>QHNK01000037.1 GCA_003218415.1 Verrucomicrobiota bacterium
CTGTTGCGCTTGCGGCGCTTCCGCACACCGACGCTCGAGACGTCGTTTGATGATTTCTTTTTCGCGAATTCGTTCTGCGATTCGTTTTGGATCGGTTTCGATGCGTTTCGGCAAATATTCGAGCGCAGTCAGAATGCTTTGCAGTTCCGCGTAAAAGTCTTCGTCCTTTTGGTCGGCGAGGTTTTGTAATGCAATTTCCAGAACGTAACGATACGTGCCCGGCGCGATCGGCAGTCTCCGCTCACCGTAGAGCAGATAAAAAGTTCCCTCTTCAAAGCGCACCTGCAGTTCGCTGCGCTCGAGGACGCGCCCGTATTGGTCGCTTAGAATTGGCAGAAGAACCTTGTCGCGCAGATCAAATTTTCGCGGTTGCCAGTCGATATCAAAATAGGGCGCGTATCCGGAGCTGGGGCCGTTTTCCAGCACGTCCATCCACCACTCGTTCCGCGAATCGGCGATGCCGAGGTGGTTCGGGACAAAATCCAAAACCTGTCCCATGGAGTGTGCTTGCAGTTCCGCGATCCAGGCGTCATAATCCGCGCGGGAGCCGATCGCCGCGTTCAGCTTGTTGTGGTCGGTAATGTCGTAGCCGTGCAGGGTATCCGGGCTCGCCTGAAAATATGGCGACGCATAAATATCACTCACGCCGAGTGCGTGCAGATACGGCACAATCTCCCGCGCGTGCGAAAATGTGAACCAGCGATTGAATTGCAACCGGTAGGTGCAAGTTGGAATGCGCGGATGCTCCTTTTTCACAGCAGGAAGCAAACGTCCAACGCTCAACGCCCAACGTCCAACGCCGAATTACGATCTGACTTCGAGATTGAGCGTTCGACGTTGGGCGTTCGGCGTTTTCTTACATCCTTTCAGGCACTTTGATCCCCAAAAGATCGAGACCGCGCTGCAAAACGCGCCCGGCGAGATCGCACAGTGCCAGACGCGAGCTGCGGGCGGGTTCTTCCGATTTCAAGACCGGACAGGCTTCATAAAATGTGTGAAAGCTGTTCGCCAACTCGAACAGATAGTTTGCCAGAATGTTTGGGCGAAAGCCATTCAGCACCTGCGGAACAATCTCGGCGAACTGACACAGACGTTTGGCGAGATTGATTTCGGCAGGCTCCGTTAACCTCAGGGTTGTAGCCACGGGCCTGCTTGCCTCGCCGTAGCCGGGCGAAGGCGGGTGGCCCGTCCCACCCTCAACGCCCCACAGGGGCGTGGCTACAGCGGCGTCGCCTGCTTTTCGGAAAATGGAGCGGATGCGCACGTAGGCGTTCTGCAAATACGGCGCCGTGTTCCCCTGCAGAGAGAGCATTTTCTCCCAGGAAAAAATGTAATCGGTCATCCGGTACTGCGAGAGATCGGCGTACTTCACTGCGCCGATCCCGATCTTCTCGGCAATGTCTATCTTTTCGTCTTCGCTAAGCTGCGGATTCTTTTCTTCGATGATTTTGCGGGCTCGCTTACACGCCTCTTCGAGAAGATCGCGCAACGGGACGTTTTCGCCGGAGCGCGTCTTCATTAGTTTGCGGTCTTCGCCGAGGATGCTGCCAAATACAATGTGGCGCAGATCAGCCGTGTAACCTTCGCGCCGGGCAATCTCGAAAATTTGCCTGAAATGCAAAGTCTGCGGCGCGCCGACCACGTACCAGATCGCATCGGCTTTCAAATCGTTGACGCGATAATCGACCGTGGCGAGATCGGTAGTGGCGTAATTAAATCCGCCGTCTCGCTTGCGAATGATGAGCGGTTTATCGGCCAGCTCGGGGTTATCGCGAAAAAACACGACAACCGCGCCTTCGCTAATCTCGGCAATGCCGGATTTGAGCAGGCGTTCCACCACGCCCGGCAGGCGATCGTGGTAAAAACTTTCGCCGCATTGAATGTCGTAGTGGATATCGAGCAATTTGTAAACGTGCTCGAAGTCCTGCATTGAGAACGCCACGCACTCGTTCCAGATGTCGGTGTTTTCCTTGTCGCCCTCCTGCAACTGTACCAGTTCCTGTCGACAGGCTTCTCGAACTTGAGGATCGCTAGCCGCTCGTTCGTTCGTCTCCTTGTAAACGCGCACGATCTCGGCAAGCGGATTGCGCTGCAGGGCTTGTCGATCCAGCAAATTTTTCCAGCCGTAAATGACCATACCGAACTGCGTGCCCCAGTCGCCAATGTGGTTATCGCGGATTACCTCATGCCCGAGGAATCGCGCGATCCTCGCCAGCGCGTCGCCGAGCACGGTGCTGCGGATGTGACCGACGTGCATCGGTTTGGCTACGTTAGGTGAGCCGAAATCGATCACGATCCGTTGCGTTGATTTTGTCTCCGCAACGCCGAGCCGTTCATTTCGGAGGACTTCGAGGGTTTTTTTCTCGATCGCGCCCGAAAGCAATGTGAAGTTGATGAAGCCAGCGCCCGCGACCGCCGGCGTTTCGCAGAGATCGCCAACATCGAAATGGGCAGCGATTTTCTCAGCGAGGGCGCGTGGATTTTCGCCACGCTCCTTTCCCAGCACGAGAGCTGCGTTCGTCTGATAATCGCCGAAGCGCCGATCGGTCGCCGGCGTTAATTCGCCGGCGGTCGGCAGACCCGCCTTTGCCAAAGCTTCGGAAAGCTTTTTCGCGAGGAGTGATTGGAAAGTCTTCATGGTAGGGACGCCGCGCTGCGGCGTCCGGGCAGCGCAGCGCGCTGTCCCTACCGTTCACACGGATGATCTTAGCGCAAGTTTGCGCAAACGATTACGATCGATCGCGAAAGATCGACAAAATTTCGTCGGCGGATTTCGCGCTGGCCAGGCTTTCACGGACCGAGCGGTCGTTTAGAAACTTTGCGATCGAAGCCAGCGTGCGCAGGTGCGTTTGGAATTGATTTTTCGGGACAATGAAAAGAACAACGAACTTTACTGGGGCATTATCCAGCGCGTCGAACTCGATCCCCGTTGAGGACCTTCCGAATGCGGCCACGACTTCCTCGAGCCGGTCAGACGAACAATGTGGAATGGCGATCCCGAATCCGATGCCTGTGCTCATCGTTTCCTCGCGCTGTTTCAGCGCCGCAAGAATCGGGTCGCGATCCGGGGACTTAATTTTGCCAAGTCCAACGAGTAAGTCGATCAGCTCGACGATTGCCGTCCAGCGCTCCGTTGCTTTCATCTCGGGGATGATTTGCTCGGCAGAAAGTAAATTGACCAACGACATGCGAATTCCCGGTGCGGGAGGCCAAGCTTAGCGGCAGCGCCTAGGATGACAAGCGGGATTTGAAACGATGTAGCGCTTACGACTCGCGAATTTTGTAATTTAAACGCCGGGAAAGCAGCCAGCGCACGCCGAACATATCGATTGTCGCGCGCATGGCGCGGTTACCCAGACCGTATTTGCTTTGGCCGAAGCGGCGAGGCCGATGATTCACTGGGATCTCCACAAGCCGATAGCCCGCGCCTTTAACCAACGCAGGAATGAAACGATGCATTCCTTTGAACGGAACCAGCGCGCTGACGCATTCGCGCCGCATTGCTTTAAGCGTGCAACCCGTGTCGCGCACTCCGTCTTTGGTGAAACGGCTGCGAACCGCGTTGGCAATCCAGCTGGTCAGCCGCTTCACCAGCGTGTCCCGCCGTTGCGCGCGATAGCCGCACACGAGATCGGCGCCGCGCGCAATTTCGGCGAGTAATCTCGGAATATCAGCAGGATCGTTCTGCAAATCGCCGTCGATGAGAACCACGGTCGCGCCATGCGCGGCCTCGAGGCCGGCATAAATCGCCGCGCTTTGGCCGGCATTTTTTTCAAACTGGATCACGCGGACGTTCGCCTTGGATTCAATACGTTCAACTGTGCGATCGACTGATCCGTCATCAACAAAAACGATTTCGTAATCGAGATCTTTCAGCGCTGCGCTCAACTCTGATTGCAAAATGGCGATGCTTTCTTCCTCATTGAAAAGAGGGACGATAACGGAAACTTCCGGTGAGCTTGCCGTCTGAGTCATAATAATGTCGCGAACAGCATGCGATCTCGTGTCGAACACGTGTCATCCCGAACGAAGTGAGGGACCACACCTACGAAGTTTGCGTCACCCAGTTTGTCGAGTGTGATCAGCGAAGCCTGTGTGAGGTCCTTCACTCCGCTCAGGATGACCCACGTGGAGAAGTTATAAGAGCGGCGTCTCATAATGGAAGAGTGCGATAGTTTCGGCAAAGAAACACCTCCCATGTGCGCAGTACCCTGTCATGGCGTCGCACCTCGATGGTTCCCACAGGCTCGACTGATTGAAATGCAGCTTGAATGCTATGTGGCACGTGTTCCTTCTCTCCATTCCGAATGAACAGCGCATCGCGGCCCATGAAGAGATTGATGCCGTTCTCTTCAGTGTAAACTTCGCCATCCGGCCGCGGCGTGCCCGGTTTTATTTCAACAAATTCATCGTAGCGCGGCCAGAAGGAGAATTGATTCACCATGTCCTGCGATTCGGGGATATAAACCGGCGGATGACCCGGGCCTTCCACCCGTTTATCGTGCAGATAAAATGAAATCTCTGACGCGCGATCGCGAGCGTCCGCAATCAGAAAAAGTTTCTCGCCCAATTTCGTTTCCAAATCGCTCCGCATTTTCTCCAGCGCGCTCGTAGCGCTTTTCCATCCCCGCATCCGATCGCTGGGGTCACTTCGCTTCAAGTCGTACCCGGCCGCGCGCAGCACGTCTGTGTCCAGCGCGATCACACTCATGGTAATCCCAACCAGTATCGCCACGACTGCGCCCAGCTGTAACAGAGCGCTGGCTTCGAGTCGTTCCCACCAGAAATAAATTGCCAAAAGGCCGAAGCCCAAAAAAGCGAGGCCGTCCCAATTTGGCGCAGCGGCCTTGTTCACTGAAAGAAGCAGATAAAAGAGAAACACCGGCAACCCAAACCACATCAGGAACAGGACCTTGAATTGCTGATTGACCCGGCGCCAGCTTCCAATGACGCCCCAAGCCAGTGCCAGAAAGAGAAATGGCGAATAGGCCACAAAATGCTGGCCGAGAAACGAAACAACCTCGACCGGATGAAAACCAAAGCCGTGCTCGAGACTTCCCCGCGAACGCAGATGCACCAGTGTGATCCAGGCATGTTGGGCATTCCACACAATGGGTGGAATCGTGCAAAGAGCGAATATCACCACCAATGAATACAAGCCGGGATGTTTGAACTCCTGTCTAAGCCGGGGCGCCAGAGCCAGCACCAAGAAAATCGAAACTAGCTCAAATGCATTCGTGTATTTGGAAAGAAACCCAAGCCCAATCAGCAAGCCGGTAAGCGGCCAATACCAGGAGAAATGCGGGCTTTTTTCCAATGCCAGCCAGAACGTAAACATCGCTGCCAGCCAGAAAAAAACCGACAACGCATCAATCGTCATCAGGAACGCACCGATATTGAAGATCGGGGTGGCATTCAGCGCGATGACCGCCCACAACGCTGCGGTGGCATTGAACAAGCGCCGCGCGAAATAAAACAGGAGCACACTCGTTCCTGCTGCGAGCAGCGGACTGAAAAAGCGGACGCCGAACTCATTGACGCCGAAAACCGCGGTGCTGGCACGCATCACAAACGCAATGGCCGGCCCTTTGCTGAAATATGCAGGGGCCAGCCGCTCCGACCACATCCAGTAATGCGCCTCGTCAAATTCCAGATCAATCGTGACCAGCAATGACAATCGAAGCGCCGTCAGTGCGAGGAGGAAAAAACAGACTGCGCGCGTGGTGCTCATACGCCGTGAAGCGCGTCCCGCGGTCGCGGCCTACCACCCAACGCAATCAAAGTCGGATGGCGCGCAAAAAGTCGCGGCATCCATTTGCGGCCCACGATCCTCCAGATCAATTCAAACAGGCTGAGCAGCAGGAGCGCTTCACCAACGCCGAGAAAAAGCGTAGCGATCACATCGCTGGGCCAATGCGCGCCCAGATAAATTCGCGAGTAACCAACCGCTGCGGTGATAAACCAGTAGAGCCAGCCGCGCCGCCGATAAAACAGCGTGCAGTACGCGGCGATGATCGTGTT
>QHNK01000038.1 GCA_003218415.1 Verrucomicrobiota bacterium
CATCACCGGTATCGGGCCCATTACATGCATCGGGACCGGAGTCGATGCGTTTTGGAACGGGGTTCTGGCGGAAAAGAGCGGCATTAACAGTATCACAAGTTTTGATCCAAGTGTGTTCCGGGTGCGTTGTGCCGGCGAGATTGGCGATTGGAATCCGGAAGAGTTTTTTCCACCGCACCGTCTGAAGCGGCTCGACCGCTACGCGCAGTTCGCCGTCGTATCCGCAAAGCTCGCGCTGGACGACGCGCACATCAATTATTCCGGCGAAAAACCACAGGACCGCATCGGTGTCAGCTTCGGCACCGCGCTGGGCGGCGTCTGCAAAGCCGAGGAACAGTACATCAGGTATTTGAAAAAAGGCGCGCGCGGCGTTCAACCCACACTTGCCGTTCAGGTGTTTGGTGGTTCGGCGCATTCGAACATTGCGATCGAATTCGGATTTCGCGGTGTCGGCACAACAAATTCAAACAGTTGCGCAAGTGGCACGGTGTCCGTGGGCGAAGCGCTTCGTTACATTCGAGATGATTTTGCCGACGTAATCGTCGCGGGCGGAGCGGAAGCGCCACTGACGGCCATTACCATCGGCGCGTTTGACATCATTAAAACTATGAGCAGGTGGACGGGCGAGCCGGGCTTGGCCTGTCGTCCATTCGACCTGTCGCGCGATGGATTTGTCATGGGCGAAGGCGGCGCTTCGCTGGTCGTCGAGGAACTCGAACACGCGCGGGCGCGTGGGGCTCGCATTTATGCGGAAGTGCTCGGTTACAGCTTAAACAATGACGCGTTCCACATGACCTCACCCCTGCCGAACGGCGAATCGTGCATTCGTGCGATGCGCGAAGCGCTCGCAGACGCGCAATTGGTGCCCGAGCAGATCGACTACGTTAACGCGCACGCCAGTTCGACCCAGCTCAATGACAGCGCGGAAACGGCGTCGATCAAACAAGTGTTTGGCGAGCACGTCCAGCGAATCGCTGTCAGCGGAACGAAAGGTTATTACGCGCATCCGCTGGGCGCGACAGGCGCCATCGAGGCGGCGCTTTGCGCGCTCGCCGTAGATCGCCAATGGATTCCCCCGACTATCAATTATCGAAATCCCGATCCCGCATGTGATCTCGACGTCGTCCCGAATCATGGACGCGCTGCGGAACTGAATTACATCATGAGCAATTCATTCGGTTTCGGTGGGATCAACGCTTGCGTGGTGTTGGGAAGAATTCGCGATTAAGTCGTCAGCTGCGCTGGGGACAGCGCACGCCACAGCACACCCCACAGTTGTCCTCAGCGGAGCAAATCAGGGCGGTTCTCGCGTGTGCGCTTGATCGCCTGTTCTTTGCGCCACTTTGCAATCTCTGTGTGATTTCCAGAAAGCAAAACCTCTGGAACTTTCCAGCCGCGAAATTCTGCAGGCCGCGTGTACTGCGGGGCTTCGAGGTGTGAGCTTTCGTGGCTGAAGCTGTCGTCGACGGCGGATCGTTCATGACCAAGCGCGCCCGGCAGCAAACGAACAATTGCATCAACTAGAACAACTGCGGCGATCGCGCCGTTGGTCAGCACGTAGTCGCCAATCGAAATCTCGAGATCGACCAGATGTTCGATCACGCGGTGATCGACTCCTTCGTAATGGCCGCAGAGAACGATAAGATGCGATTCCTGAGAAAGCTCCGCCGCCAGCTCTTGGTCTAGACGTCGCCCTGCTGGCGACATCAAAACAATTTTCAATGCTCGCCGTTCGCTGTTCGCTCTTCGCTGTTTCAGATCTTCCACAGCCGCAAAAATCGGCTCCGGTTTCATCACCATCCCCTGCCCTCCGCCAAAGGGCGCGTCATCCACCACGTGATGTTTGTCCGTCGTCCAATCGCGCAGATTATGAATATGGAACTCCACGATTCCTTTTTCCTGCGCGCGCTTCATCATGCTCTCGCTTAATGGCGCGCGACAGATTTCGGGGAACAGCGTGACGATGTCGATCTTCATCTGATAGCGGCGGTTCACCTGAACCGTCTGTGACGGGTAGAGAATAATCGTCGGTGGGCGATTCGGGTCAATCGCGCCTACCTCATTCCATGATCTCGAGAACTGCCCGTTGGCCGTGGCGCGCGGCGGAACTGGCCAGCAACGCGCGGATCGCATGAATGGTCTGACCGCCTCGGCCAATCACACGGCCGACATCTCCGCGTCGAAGCTGCAATTTAAAGATGGTCGTTCTCCCGCTCGGAATTTCCGTCAACACTATATCGTCAGGAAATTCAATCAGCTGCCGAATGACGAACTCGAGAAACTCCCTCATGCGTCAAAAAACTAATCACGAATCCACTTTCGCACAACACTACGGCGTGATGGGTGAACACGAATAAACACGAATTTTCGAGTTGTAGCCCCTTCGCTGTGCGAAGCGCTTGCAGTGATGGCGTTGAGGCGCGCGGCTTGGCACCAACAGGACAGTTATAACAACTCGCTGCCAAGTCTACGCTGAGTCCGCAGGAGTTGGCGGTGACGCAGTCGAAACTTCGTCCTGGATCGATTGCGAGCTTTCTCGCTCTGGTTGCGATGACGGCTCGGCGGCCGTTGTCATTTTCTTGTTTTTCTTGATCAAACTCCGCACCGTGTCCGATGGTTGCGCACCTTTGCTGATCCAGTATTCGGCCCGTTCAACGTTCAAGGAGCTATTGCGACCAGTTTTTTTCGGATCGTACATGCCGATGACCTCGATAAATTTCCCGTCGCGCGGACTGCGGCTGTCGGCCACTACCACCTTGTAATACGGGCGATTTTTTGCGCCCTCTCTACGTAATCTGATTGAAACTGACATGTTAACTTTTCATTCGCGCCAGTTGCGCCATCATTTTCTTCATTTTGCCCGCGCTCTTCATCATCTTGCGCATCTGATCAAAGCGCCGCAGCAAATCGTTCACCTCCGTGACAGTGCAGCCGCTGCCGCGCGCGATGCGCTGACGCCGCCGTGCATTCAGAATGTCGGGGCGCGCCCGCTCTTCGTTTGTCATCGAAAGCACGATGGCTTCCGTGCGCTTAAGCTGCTTCTCGTCAATCGAGAGGCCTTGCACATTACTCATGCCGGGCAACATGCCAAGAATATTCTCCAGCGGTCCCATCTTTCGCATCATCTTGAACTGCGCCAGGAAATCATTGAAGTCGAATGAAGCCGTGCGCAATTTGCGGTCAAGCCGAGCAGCGTCTTCGACTTCCACTGCTTCGGCAGCTTTCTCGACGAGACCAACCACGTCGCCCATTCCCATAATTCGGCCGGCCAGCCGCTCCGGAATGAAAAGCTCGAATTGATCGAGCTTTTCGCCGGTGCCGACGAATTTGATCGGCTGACGCGTCACTTCCCGCATCGACAACGCTGCGCCGCCTCGCGCATCGCCATCGAGTTTCGTTAGAATGATCCCTGTGATTGACAAAGCATTGTTGAAATGGGTCGCCACGCTGACCGCTTGCTGGCCGGTTGCCGCATCCACGACCAGCAAAGTTTCCTGCGGCTGTAAAAATTTTTTCAACTCTTTCAGCTCCTGAATCAACGCTTCGTCGATTTCCTGGCGGCCCGCCGTGTCGAAGATGTAAATGCTCGGCGCGCCCGGCGGTCGCGTTCTACCAACTGCTGCCGCCGCGGCGCGTTGAACATTTTTCTCGCCCGCATCCGGAGCGACGACTGCCGCGCCAATTTGTTTTCCAAGCGTTACGAGTTGCTCAATGGCTGCCGGCCGTTGCAGATCGCACGGCACCAGCAAAGGGGCATAATCCTGTTTTTGTAAAAAGCCCGCCAGCTTGGCCGAGGAAGTCGTCTTACCCGAACCATTGAGACCGATCATCAAAATACGGCCCTCGTCTTCGAGATGAAGCGGCTCGGAATCGCCTCCGAGCAATGCAGTCAATTCGTCGTGGAAAATCTTTATGATCTGTTGTCCGGGCGTAATACTGCGAACAACTGTTTCACCCAGCGCTTTTTCTTTGACACTCGCAATGAATTTTCTGGCGACCTGAAAATCGACATCCGCTTCGAGCAGCGCCAGGCGCACCTGACGCAACGCAGCATCGACGTTGGCTTCGCTGATGACGCCGTGCCCACGCAGGTCTTTGAAAATTTCCTGAAGTTTATCGCTAAGTTGTGGAAACATGACTTGATAACGCGACCGCGAGGGGGCAATCGTCAGCACGCGAGGCGCGTGCGCTCCCCGGAATTATTTTTTTGGTGTTGGCAGCGGCGACGTTGTCCCTCCGGTCGCGCCTTCTTCGATTCCGAAGGTCCAATGCGCTTCGACCTTCTTTCCTGCGGATTTCGCGCTGACAAATACGCTGCACGATTTCTCGCGCAGTTTTTGCGTCACTTGATATGACACGGTCCCTGTTTTGGGATCGTAGTTGGCCGGAACAACACCGAGGCCACTCACCCGCATTTGCACGCTGCCTGGTTCGATCTGGCCGATGCCGCTGAGGTTGGCTTTGATGAGAGGAAGCGCAGTGCGTACTGTGTCGCCGTCTGCTGGTTGCGTGGCAAGATCTTTCGCGCCCACCTCGGCAACGGCTGACGCGCCTCCGGTTGACGTGCCGATCATCTTCACAGCATCGGCGAAGACCTTAGGCTTGTTCGCTTCGATCGCGTAACGACCAAGTGAATCGAGCGGAGAGGTAAAGGTGATGGGCTGACCGTAAACCGTAAACATCGCCTCGTAACCGGTATTTCGCGCAAGTTCTTTCACATGGTCGTTGTAATTTCCGAACGGCACGGCAAAACAGTTCACTTTGATGCCGAGTCGCTGCTCGAGCAGTTGTTTGGAGCCGACCACTTCGCTTTGCATCCATTGCTCGTATTGGGGCCCGGTCAGCTTCGTTCTGGTCCTCTTACCGCCTGGGCTCGCCAGCATTATGTTGTGCCCTTCGCGCAAGTCCTGATGCGTGGCGGTGTGCGCCTCAATATCGACGCCGTTGTCGCGCATGTCGGCGAGCTGTTCCCACGTAATTGCTTGTCCACCCCCCAAACTACCACCGGCAACGCCTTCCGTGTAAATGAACATGGTGAACGGATACCCGAACTTCTTCATAATCGGCCACGCGACTTCGTATTGCGATTTCCAGCCATCATCGAAGGTAATGACCGCGCATCGCGGTGGTATGTTCTTTTCGCCGCGCTTCCATGCGAGCAAATCCTGCATTGAAATAACTGTAATCCCGCGGTCCTTTAGTTCCTTCATCTGCGCTTCAAACGCAGCGGGCGTGATTTCCGTGCCAGGATAGCGGACCTTATCGACCAAACGATGATAACAAAAAATAATCGTCTGCGCCGTTTGATCGACAACTGGCTTCGTAATCTTGGGAGTGGCCGCCACCGGCGCGACACCCGGACTGCCTCCGGCGGCTGTGGCACCCGGCGCTGGCGATGAGGCCCCCGCCAGCTGAGGGTTCTGGGAAACAGTTTCGTGCTTTTTGCACAGCGAAAAGTTCAGTGCCAGGAGCAATGGAACAATTGCAAATCGGATCATCATAAAAGTGGTAAGGCTTTAAGCGCAGTGGCGCAAAACACAAGTGCATTTTATATGCAATTGGGAGAAACAGATGAACGCTCGGGGCAGTGCCATGGTCTCACTTGAGCTTGGTGAGAAACTTTTTTGTAGACCACCTGTTTTTTGCTATTAGATGAGAATGCCGCGCCCGGTAAACCGGATCATTACAATTGGGTTTGTCGCTCTGCTACCTGCCTGCGCAACTGTGCGGACTCCGGCAGTCAAAAACACGACTAAGACCTTCACTACTGTGGTGGTGGATGCCGGACATGGCGGAAAAGATAACGGGGCGTATCGCCGTTTCGGAGGCGCCGAAAAAATCGCCACCCTCGATGTAGCCCAGCGTCTCAATCGCAAGCTACGCGAATCGGAGCTAAAAACCGTGATGACACGATCCTCGGACGTTTTTATTTCGCTCGATGAACGCGTCGCCATAGAGAATTCGCAAAAAAATGCCATCTTC
>QHNK01000039.1 GCA_003218415.1 Verrucomicrobiota bacterium
ACTGCTTAAGGCCTTGGTTGAAGCGACTGGCGTCGCCATCGGCCCAGAGGTCGCAGCCGTCAAGAAAGCAATCAACGCTTTAGCACCAGGCCGAGAAAACATCGATGTCATCATTATCTACGCCTGCAAGGATAACCTCGGGGTCATTCATCGCAGAAAGCAGACTTTGACTTTGGATGGGGGCGAAAACATGCCCTGGTGGCCCAACACGCGCTTGGCGGCGGGGGACGTGGCCCGCGACAAAGAGACGTTAATCAAAAAGTATAGTAAACCGGGGGAAAGTTGCTGTAAGGCAACACCAACTCCAACTCCAACACCGACTCCTCCACCACCAACTCCAACGCCCACGCCCAAACCGCCTCCGCCTCGAACATACACTGGACCCGCGCAGACTCCCACCCCAACGCCGCAAGAGCATGGCATGGCACCCAGGCAACCTGGCAAGACTGGTGAAACCTGCGCCGTTCTCATTGCTACGGGCAAGATCAAGATCGAAACCTCAGGCACCGGCGAAACAATCGGCCACGTTGCCGACTTAAAAATTCAAAATCTCACAGATCAGCCGCTCACGTGTGCGATTCCGCCGATGATTCTCGAATCGGGCAGCGGAAAGAATCAGCACTACGCCTGCCCTAGCGGGCAAACCGTTGCCCTCAATCCGCAACAGACCAAAACAGTGCCGATGAATGGCGTCTGTTTAAACCGCAACAAACCGCCGGTCGCAAAAGGAGTCAGTGGCGACTTAGTCATGAACGAAGCCAATCCGAGCGGCCCGCAAAATCCAAACTCACACCTTCCGGCGACCGACGCCGGCAAATTACTGCGCAGTTGCGCGGCGAAGTACACAGCGGCTGATCAGTTGCAGAAAAGCGGCGCGCTGAAGAACCTTCCGTATCACGACCTGCAGAAACAAAAGGACATCGTCGTGCAATGGAGCACATGGACCGACCCGCAGATTTGCCAAATCGTAGGCACCACGCGCGCGACCAAGGATGACTTAAAGAAAGTCGTTTACAAACAGGTCGAAGAGAAAGGGCCGATGTCGCCCGAGACGAAGAAGAAAGTTGATCAAGGCATCGACGCGATTTTTGAGAAGGTAGAGCTAACCACGGCGAAGGCGAAAGACTTGGAGAAACCGGAGAGCGAAAACTTCCCGCCGGCTCAAACTCCAGCAGGGTAATCCCAAAAAATCACTGCCACGAAATCACGTCGTCTGCGTACACGCCCGTGTTCTTATCGCCGCTCGCGGCGGCAGTCGCCCCACTCCCGTCGGTGCCAAGAGACCAAGCAATTACTCCAAGTTGTAAATTTGGCGTCGCTCCAGCGTTAGCTGTGTATGGATTAGCAACCGTGTTATCGTAACCGCCGTCAATCTCAACATTGTACGCTTTGCCCCACGGATCGAAATATTGGCCAACTGTGGCCGCGGCCGTTCCAATGCCCGAGCGCGGATTCGCAGGATCCTTCACGTCGGGCGGGGAAATAAAGACGATTTTACGTGGGTTTGCGACGTCGCCTGCATTGGCGCCAGACGCAACGGCACGTAGCGTGTAAAATAAATCGGCATTCAAAGAGCCTGTCGGTCCGTAGATCTTGTTGTCGGTAGTGACGAGCGGATACTTCCCGTAATCTGTGTAGAACGCGTTCACCGCGTTCACGATTTGGGTGAGATCGTTTTTCGCCTGTGTTTGTCTGGCCTGGTTTTGAACGGCTTTGAAAGCGGGGAAGAGCAGACCGATCAGAATTGCAATGATTGCGATAACGACCAGCAGCTCGATGAGAGTGAAGGCGCGTTCGTGGTTCTGGAGAGGACGCATAAGGCGGATGCTAACCGCAAGTTAGGTAGTGCGCACGTTAAATTTTAAACGTCACAACGTTAAAACGTTCAAGCGGGAGGATCGGTCGGTTGTCATTCTGAGCGAAGTGAAGAATCTCTGACTATTTCCAGTGCCTGTCTCTCACAGGCCGACATTCAGAGATGTTTCGCTCCGCTCAACATGACATGGGAGACAAGGTATTTTAGCACTTCAACGCTTTAACTCACATCCACTTCCTCATCTGCTCGGGGAACGGGCACTGCGCGCAATCGGAATTGTCCTGCATGCAAAAGTCTTTGTAGATTTGGAGCAGACCCTGTTGGTTTGCGACGGTTTTCAGAAATTGTTCCCGGCGCGGATCATTTCCGAAAAGACGCGTTGCAGCTGTTTTCAGTCGCCGGTTCGATAATTGCGCGGGCAGCTTGGCGTATTCTGCCCAAACACGTGTGCCTGGCGGAGTCGAAGCCTCGAGATCGTGCGCCACCCAAAATGGAAACAGCACATTTGCCAGAATGTCGGCGACGCGCGAGTCACCGATCAGCGCCATCTTCTTCGGTGATGCCTCAGAAGTGAGTGTGTAATGAAAATTCCAGAACGGATGTTGGAGCGCTTCAAAGAAACCGTGTGGATCCCTCATCCTAGCCTTCTCCCCAAGGGAGAAGGAACCGCCTCTCACCGTGGGAGAGGATTGCCTGCCGCGCCGTAGCGCAACGGAGGCGGGAGGTGAGGGCAATCGCGGGACGAGATCTATTGAGCGTCGAAATGCCGGCCACTCGCGTACTAACGTCGCAAGCGCGGCAAGCCGCCGCTGCGGGTGATTTAACGGACGCGTGCTGCTCAACCGCCAAACTTTCGCTGGCAACATCAATCGTTGCAGCTCATCACGATGCGGCCACCAGCGGTCCCAAAGCTGCCGCACGTATTCGCGTGCCGATTTTTTATATGTGTCGAGATCGGGCGTCTCCAGGAAACCGGCCGCGCCGAAGAGCAATGCCTCGCAGTTCCGAACATTCTCACGCAGGAACTGCAGCGGTAATCGCTGCGTGAGAAGTGTGAACGGGAGCTTGTTTTCCTTGTAACCGAGTGCGCTCGCGATTTCCTGGAAAAGCGTTTCGTCGCGCCCATGAGCGTCGATCTTGTTGCGAATCCGGTTCGCTTTTTGTCGTAAACGGAATTGTGCCGCCGCGTCCAGCACGCTGCACACGCGTTCTTCCGGCAAATGTTTGAGCGGCGCCTGGCAACGCCCCGGCCGCGCCAGCGGGACATTTGCGTTAAACGCCTCCGGCAAAGTCGCGAGATCGATGCAAACCTGCGGGACGTTCCGGTTCGATTCTGTGCGCGTGAAAAAATCGCGGTCGCTTCTCTCGACAAAAACGTGAAGCACGGTCGCTTCGAAAGCTGGATTTGTCGCGTGACCGTGTGTTTCCCAGCTGCGATCAAGCAAATCGATCTCAACGCTGCCGGGAATTGGTTCGCCTCCATTTATTCGAATTGCAGCATCACGAAAATCCGGTCCAGCTTCACGGTTCCAGGTGCCAAATTGGATGATGTCGATCTCATCTCCGCTGGTGCTGACAAAGTGTTTGCCGAAATCTCCAGCAAACCAGCGCGCTTGCAGCTCCAGCTCGGATGGAATTCGCGGTGAGACGAACAACGCGCGTTCATGCACGCGAGCGGTGTCGCGGATTTCTGCGTAACGCTCTGCGGGAGTGCTCACGCGCAGGATTATGAGAAAGGCATGGGCGAATGTCACGCGTCGCGTCATGGGCGCGTTCTGGGTAGCGCACGAGAAAGAGCGATTTCTAAATCACGATCTGTTTAGTGATTAATGTTGTTGCGTCGAAGCCGCAAGCGCCGTAGGCGCGATATATCTATAAATTCTGGCAAAGATAATCTCACAAGCTCAGTTAGGAGCGCTATGTGCGACGGAGAAGAACATGCCGCCCCTGACGGGGCTAAGAGTCTGGATGTGCGGCGCGTTCTATAAACATGCCGCGCTTACAGCGCTCAAAAACCGAAGCGATGCTTAAGAGAGAAGCGTAGTGCCGACGCTAAGAGGTCACCCAAATCGCCTCGGCGGTTAAGAAACCGCTGCTCCTTGTTCGTGCAGCACTGGTTCGCGCAGCCGCTCATGCAGCTCGCGAACAATTTGCTCGACTAACGCTGCATCTGGTCGCGGGAAAATGAACGCATACTTTGCGCCCTTCCCGCCAGCAGGCGAAATAACAAGGTTCTCGAACAAGAATCGCGGCTCGTGACTTACGACCGAGCCTTCCAGATCGATCGTGCGCGTATACGGGCGTCCACCTTTGCGGGCCACGAAAATGAGTCTGCGCGGTTCTTCGTTCGTGGCGACGAGCGCGCCGAAAAGATTTGCTGGAATCCGCCGACTGCGCCCGCTGATGCACGGCGCAGTCCACGCGACTGTTTCGCCCAAAACATTTTCCCGGCCGAAAACCGTTGCGAGCCGCACCGGCAGGGTAAGCGGCAACTTTACCGGGAGGTCGCGGTCAGCTGGTCCATTGAGTTTTTTCCAGGCCAGCCAGATTTTCGCTTTCATGGCCCGCAAAATTTTTGGCGCAAAGTAGAAGAAGGCACCGATGCCGATCAGAAAGACGATCAGGGCAAGCACGGGATTGAAGTGAACGAGAGCCAGCCCGCCCAGGACCGCAGCGTCTTCGCCAAGGCTTAGCCCAATATTCGAAAATGGTTCCGGCGATGTGTTGCTAGCGAGTCGCGTCGCCGCTTTTGCGGTGTGCGTAACGAGACTGGTGCCGCCGGCGAGCAATGCGACGATTACCGTAAACGCAGGGCTTGGATGGCCCAGCACCTGAATTGCAAGAAGGGCGCCGCCGATCGGACGAATAACGGTGTGGACCGCGTCCCAGATTGAATCCAGCCAAGGAATTTTATCGGCAAAAAATTCGAGGAAATAGAGAACACCTGCGACTGTGACGATCCACGGGTTGCCGAGGACCTCGAGCGATTGATACTGTGGTGCCAGCGTGATCCAGTGAAAATGGATGGCGAGTCCCGTCACGAAAACCGTGAGATAAAGATTGATGCCGGCAAGAGCGGCAAGACCAAGCGCGACCGCAAGAAGATCGAGCTTTTCCACGCGGCAAAATTACGGCGTGCGCCCGCGAATGTCACGCGCGAGCTCGAGCGATGATCAAACGACGAAGTTCAAATGGCGAATGTCGAAGCTCGAAAATGACTAATGACGATGATCAAGAACGAAGAGCGCGTCGGCTTCCATTTCGTCATTCCTTCGTCATTAGACATTAGACATTCGTCATTCATACTGCGCCATGATCGACATTCGCTTGATTCGCGAGAAGCCAGATTTCGTTCGAGAGCGCCTGGCTACGCGAGGCGGCGGAGATGAGGAGAAGATTGATGAGGTATTGCGAGTCGATGCGGAGCGCCGAAAAACTGAGACGGAATTGCAACGATCACAGTCTGAGCGGAATCGACTAAGCAAGGAGATCGGCGCAAAACGTTCGTGTAACGAACCGAGCGAAGAGCTTGAGGCGCAAGTGCGCAAGATCGGTGAGCAAATTGGCGATCTCACGCAGCGCGCAAGCTCGTTCGACGAAGCGCAACGCAACTTACTAATGGAAATTCCAAATGTGCCGCACGAGAGCGTTCCGATCGGTAAAGACCCGAGCGCAAATCGTGTGGTCCGCACTTGGGGCGAGAAACCTCAATTAACCAAGCCGGCCGATCATGTAGCCCTCGGCACGAGATTGAATCTTTTCGATCTCGATCGAGCGGCAAAACTGAGCGGAAGCGGTTTTATTTGCTTTACCGGCGCAGGCGCCAGGCTCGAACGCTCGCTGATCAATTTCATGATCGACCTGCATACGCGCGAGCATGGTTACGTCGAGATCAGTCCGCCGTTTTTGGTCCGGCGCGATTGCATGATCGGCACGTCGCAGCTGCCGAAGTTCGAAGCCGACATGTATGGGCTGGAAGAGAACCAGCTTTTCCTTGCGCCTACCGCGGAAGTCCAGCTAACAAATCTCCATCGCGAGGATATCCTCAGCGTTGCCGATCTTCCGAAAAAGTTCGTGGCCTATACGCCCTGTTTCCGTCGGGAGGCCGGCGCGGCGGGACGCGAGACGCGCGGGATCATTCGGGTGCACCAGTTTGACAAGGTGGAATTGGTGAAAATCACCGCGCCCGACAAATCATATGAA
>QHNK01000040.1 GCA_003218415.1 Verrucomicrobiota bacterium
GAGATCAATCAGTCGCGCCACGGCAGAGGGCGCGTCATTGGTGTGCAGTGTGCTGAAAACAAGGTGCCCGGTCAGGCTGGCGTTCGTGGCGATACTCGCAGTCTCGAGATCACGGATTTCACCAATCATGATGATGTTCGGCGCCTGACGCAAGATGGAGCGCAACGCCGCCGGAAACGTCATGCCGACCTCGGTGTTTACCTGCACCTGGTTGATCCCGGTCATCTGATATTCGATCGGTTCTTCTACGGTAATGATCTTGCGGTCTGGTTTGTTAATGT
This sequence comes from Verrucomicrobiota bacterium, assembly GCA_003218415.1. GTDB lineage: Bacteria > Verrucomicrobiota > Verrucomicrobiia > Chthoniobacterales > UBA10450 > Udaeobacter. The sequence goes on from QHNK01000040.1 coordinate 282, forward strand.
AATTGAGACAGGCGTAAAGCGTGGTCGTTTTGCCGGAACCGGTCGGCCCGGTGACGAGGAGAATGCCGTCCGGCAGTTTGATAAGGCGCTCAAGGGTTTCCTGGTCGTCAGAAAGAAAACCAAGCTCCGGTAAACCGAGCTTCAGGCTGGATTTGTCGAGTATCCGCAAAACCATGCTCTCGCCGTGATTAGTAGGCATGGTCGAGACGCGAAGGTCGATCGGCTTCTTTTTGATCCTTACCTGGATACGGCCATCCTGCGGCAATCGTTTCTCGGCGATGCTCATCGAGGCGGTCATGATCTTGAGCCGGCTGATAATGGCTGATTGCAGACGTTTCGGTGGCGCCTGCATTTCCTGCAGCACACCGTCGATGCGGAATCGGACGCGAAATTTTTTGTCCAGTGGTTCGAGATGAATATCGCTCGCGCCGGCACGGTGCGCTTCGATTAGCAACATGGATACCAGCCGGACAATCGGCGCATCTGCTTCATCGACTGCCATTGCTTCCGCGCCATCGCCAAATTCCAAACCCAGATCGATGTCTTCTCCAATTTCCTTTTGCAGGACGTCCGCCGCTTCGTCCGCAGTGCCGTAGTATTTGATTAGCGCTTCGCGAATTTTCTTAGGGCTGGTGCAAACCAGTTCCAGCTCGCGTTGCAGGAGAAAACTCAGGCTGTCCATCGTATCGATGTCGAGCGGGTTGCCCACTGCGACCACGAGCCCGGTCTCTCCGAAAGCGACCGGAATCACTTTGAACCGCCGCGCATCTTCTCCGCGGATCTGATTGATGACTTGTGGCGGAATTACCATCGTGGAGATGTCGATCCAATCCATCTGCGCTTGCGCGGCGAGCGTGCGCGAGACATCCGCCTCGGACACAATTCCGTCGTCAATCAAAACATCGACCACGCCCGGCTCACCGTTTAGACGCGAGCGCGCGCTGTCGATCTGTTGATCCGTGATGAGTCCTCCATCCTCGAGGACTCTGAGCAGGTACTCTTCGTTGTGTTGCACCGGGGGAAAGAATGTTGGCGAGGGAGTCTACTGCAAATTCGTTTTATTTCCAGCCGTAGGGGGTATCTGGTACGGACGCCACGCTGTCCCGAAAGTCTTCGGGAAACATTGTAGCGCGACGTCTCGACCAACAATCATTCCACGGTCACACTTTTGGCGAGGTTGCGCGGTTTATCGACATCGCGACCCAGTTGGACGGCGAGATGGTAAGCGAGAAGCTGAAGCGGGACGGCCGTCAGGATGGACATGACATAATCAGGCGCTTCCGGCAGCACGACGATTTCGTTAGCAATTTCCTTGAGATGCTTCGCGCAGTTTCCACTGGTGAGCGCAATGATGGGGCCCTTGCGGGCTTTCACTTGCTCGATGTTGTTCAGGTTTTTTGAAAAGACCGAATCATCCGGCGCGATAAAAACTGAGGGCAGATCGGAACGAATCAGCGCGATGATCCCATGCTTGAGCTCGGCGCTCGGATGCCCTTCGGCAAAGAGATACGTGATCTCCTTCATTTTGAGGGCGCCTTCGAGCGCGATCGGATAATTGAACTGCCTGCCAAAGAAAAGGAACCCGTTTGCATTGGCATATTTTTTGGCAATCGCCTTAATCTGATCGTTGAGATCTAAAACGGCTTCGACCTGTTGCGGCAATGCTTCCAGCGCTTCGATGACGCGGCTTCCTTCAGCCGCGGAAAGATTGCGCATTCGTCCGAAGAGCAGCCCGAGCAGCGCGAGAATGACAAGCTGCGAGGTAAACGACTTGGTGGCGGCCACGCCGATCTCCGGTCCAGCGTGCATGTAAACCCCTCCGTCGCTCTCGCGCGCGATCGTGCTTGCGACATTGTTGCAAATTCCCAGGGTGCGAAAGCCTTTGCGCCGGCTTTCGCGCAATGCACCGAGTGTGTCCGCCGTTTCGCCGCTTTGGCTGATGGCGAACACCAGCGTCTCAGAAGTCATCGGCGTATTCCGATGACGAAACTCACTCGCGTAATCCACCTCGGTGGGGATGTTCGCCAGCCGCTCAATCAAATATTCACCGATTCTGCCGGCATGCAGCGCCGTGCCGCAACCAATGAGAACGATGCGCCCGACATCGCGCAATTGAGGAGCCGCCATGTTCAGGCCGCCCAACCTCGCGGTGCATTCCTCGTGGTTTAGACGGCCGCGCATCGCGTCGCGGACCGTGTTCGGTTGCTCAAAGATTTCCTTGAGCATGTAATGGGGAAAATCACCTTTCCTGATGTCTTCCGCGGTGAATTCGACTTTGCTGACAGGATGCTCGGTACTATCTCCGGCGAGCGAAGTGATCTCGAACTTGTCCGTCCCCGCTGCGACTACATCGAAGTCGTTTAGATAAACCGCGTCGCGGGTGTAAGCGACAATCGCACTGACATCACTGGCCAGAAAATTTTCGCCCTTGCCCACACCGAGCACGAGAGGACTTCCACGGCGCGCGCCGATCATGAAATCCGGCACATCGGCATGCACCAGCGCGATGCCATATGTGCCGATTACTTGCCGGAGCGCCGTGCGCACCGCGTCAAAGAGCCGGGCTTTTTTTCCGGGCGCATCCACTGTGCTGGCGCACGAGTCGTCGTAGAGTTTGCCGATCAGATGCGCGAGAACTTCCGTGTCAGTTTCGGAGCAAAAGTTCGTATCGCCATCTCGGACCAGTTCATCTTTGAGCGCCTGATAGTTTTCGATCACCCCGTTATGGACCAGCGCGAGTTTGCCGCTCGCGTCGAAATGCGGGTGCGCATTTTGATCGTTCACCTTGCCGTGCGTGGCCCAGCGCGTGTGGCTGACGCCGAGGGAACCCGAAACCGGTTGCTTCGTCACTAATTTCGTGAGTGCCGCAATGCGTCCCGCGCATTTGCGTGTCTCCAAGCGTCCTCTCTGTACGACAGCCAGACCGGCGGAATCGTAGCCGCGATATTCCAAGCGGCGCAGTCCGTCGAGTAAAATGGGCGTCGCCTGAGCGCGCCCCACGTAGCCCACAATTCCGCACATGTTCTGGACTGTAGCGGCGGGCGTGTCGCCCGCAATGGCGAGATAAAAGGACTGCTGTCTGCGAGTCACGCGAGTAGTCGCCAAAGGCAATTGTTGTAGAAAGGCAATTGTTATAGCCATGCTCCTGTGGGGCGTTTACTCGCGGTGGCGTTCGGTCACCGGACGGCACAGCGCCGTGGCTACAGCTCCCGATACTTTTGAATGCCTTGGAGCGGCAACATGATGCAAAAAAGTTGCCGCAAAACAGCCGACCCCGAGTTATTGGTGAATAGCGATGCAAAGCCAGGCGCAGCGCGATTTACTTCAAAAAAGTCCAGAAGCTCTTCCTGCTGCGCTGCCGCCGGGCACCATCCAACGAACGCTGGCGATCATCATGGGCGGGGGCGCGGGCACGCGCTTGTTTCCGCTCACGAAAGATCGCGCCAAGCCGGCTGTGCCGCTCGGTGGCAAATATCGCATTGTCGATATCCCGATCAGCAATTGTCTGAACTCCGGGCTGCGCTCGATCTATGTGCTTACGCAGTTCAACAGCATGTCGCTGCATCGACACATCCAGGCTAGTTACAAGTTCGATAATTTTTCGCGCAGCTTTGTGGACATTCTCGCGGCGCAACAAACGCCCGCCGGCTCGCAATGGTATCAGGGAACGGCTGACGCGGTGCGGCAAAATATGCGCTTCTTCCTCGAGCGGCCGTACGATTATTACCTCATCCTAAGCGGCGACCAACTTTACCGGATGGATTTTCGAGAAATTCAGCATCAGCACATCCAGCGGGGAGCGGACATCACATTGGCCACGAAACCGGTAGCGCGGCGTCAGGTTTCCGAGTTTGGCATTATGCAGAGCGACGTTGAGCGCCGGATCACAGGCTTCATCGAGAAACCGGCGGATGAAACTGCGTTGCAGGAAATGAAGATGAGCCGGGAGCTGCTTCGCTCCATCGGTTCCAACGAAGACGAGGAATTATTTCAGGCGTCGATGGGGATTTATGTCTTCAACCGAGATGTGCTCATAGAATCTTTGGAGAACGACTTGGTCGATTTCGGAAAACACATTATCCCATCATCGATCAAAGATCGGCATGTCAACGCGTTCATCTTCAAGGGGTACTGGGAGGACATTGGAACGATTCGCGCGTTTTACGAAGCGAATCTGGACCTCACTGACGTCGTGCCGGAATACAGCTTTTTCGAGCCGGAGTCTCCGATCTATACGCATCCGCGTTTTTTGCCGGGCAGCAAGATTAACGGGGCCACCCTACGACAGGCGATTGTTTCCGATGGCTGCATCATTTCGCATGCGCATCTGGAGCGATGTGTGGTGGGGATACGCAGCGTGATCCAGAGCGGCGCGACCATCCGAAACAGCATCGTGATGGGCGCGGACTATTTTGAATTAGGGCAAACCGATTCGTCGCAGCCACCCATCGGCATCGGGCGCAATTGCGTAATCGATCGCGCGATCATCGATAAAAACGCGCGCATCAGCGACGGCGTTGTGATTTCGCCAGAAGGTAAACCGTCGAACTTGGATGGAGATAATTACTTCATCCGGGACGGCATCGTGGTGATACCGAAAAACGCCGTCATCCCAGCCGGCTTCTGGATTTAAATCAGTTTGTTCTAGCCGGGGGACGATGAGCTGGGTTTGTCGTTCGGTTTTCGCTGCATGCGAATCAACGCCCGCAGTCACCTAGCCGGACTCTCAGGCTCCGGCATGGACATCCCGCCTATGATCCGCCAATCCTTTCCGCTCCGCACCCACGCATGTGTGATACGCAGAGTATGTGCCGCTCCTTCCCCACGTTTGTCCACCCACCTGAGCGTTATCCAGTAGCAGGTAAATGCGAAGTCGCCTGTGATCTTAATCGCAGCAGGCTTAAACTCGCCCGCTTTGAAGGTCAGCCCCTTACTAGTCTGGGAGGTAATCCAGTCAGTAATCTGATCTTTACCAACGGGCACGGAACTGATCGACGGCCAGCCCAGGAAATCTTCGTGCCATAAGTTCGCATACGCGGACAAGTCATTGTTCTCGACGTATTGCCAATATGCGCGCTCAAGATGCCAGAGCGTTTGCTCGTCTTCTGCCGTGTTTGAGGAAAGCGTCTGCTGTGCAGCAGCCAGCGAGCAAATGAGGACAAAAGCTAGACAGCGTCGCATTAGGTCTAACGCCCCGGTTCAGCGGCGGCGCGCTGCGCTGTCCAGCGATGCCGTACCACCGTCCGCTGCAACCGGTAGTTAGACGACTCGCTGCAACGTTGCATACTGATACCAGAAAGCGCCGATGAGGAAGGCCACCCCAAGCACAAAGAATAACACGGACAATCCCATGGCAAAGCGCATACACGCCAGATAGAACGCGCTTTTGCGGCCGCGTGCCGTGGCCTCGTTCGCTTCGGCCCTGCTACGGGACGCCGCCGCCTTTAAGTCCCATTTCTTATACTGATGTTTCCAGTACGCCGCGAGTACCGCGAAAAGAAGAGCTAAGGCTGCCGCAGTGAAATAGATAAGGGTTGAAAATTGCCCGGCGAGGCGGTTCAAGACGTCCAGCTGTGCGAGGCCGGCGACTATTGCACCGCCGGACACCGCTTGCAGCATTCCGATTAGAAGCGCTTCGTTGTCAAACAGTGCTTCGCGGTCAATGTCGGTCATCCTGTTAC
>QHNK01000126.1 GCA_003218415.1 Verrucomicrobiota bacterium
TTCCATCTTCGCGGGTCAATCGAGTTGCCTTCTACAATCGAAGAGTTTGGCCGGTCATCGACGAATCTTGAAATTTCCGGCACGGCTCCTGACTTGGAACGACTAACAGCGGGAACCCCTGTGGGGTTGACCGGCTCGGCCCACTTCACCGGGAAGATCGACATTGTCAATGCAACCATACAGGCAGCCCTCGGCGTGACCGCAGAGACGGTCGGGTTTGCTGACGGGTTAATCGACAAGCTGAATTGTACGCTTCGCGCGTCCAAGCGCGTCGCGCGCGGCGATACTAAAAGACCGTGGTTCGCCGATCTGCGGACAGCGATGGAGTTCAACTTAACCGGAATACGTTATCGCGATTACATCGTTGATTCGGTCGAAGGATCGCTCAACTCAAGCGATGACGTTCTCGGCCTCGACCGGTTGAATCTGCGGCGAAAGCAAAATGAACTGAATGTTCGCGGTCGTTACCTGCTTCCAGCAGAGGTTGGCAAATTTTCTTCCCAGCCCGCGGCGGTGGATGTCGCCCTGAATGCGCCTGACGCAGCCGACTTCTGGGTTGCTGATTCTCCAAACAGATTCAGCGGGCCATTGCAGTTGGGCGCGCAGATTCAATGGAAACAAGAGACGGCCAACGGACAAATGTGGGTCTCCGGATCAACTCTGAGGATGCGAGACTTGGTTTTTCGGCAACTAAGCACTCAGTGTTCGATTTCGAACAACGTGATCTATCTGAACGATTGCAGCGCGACTTTGAACGATACCGATTTCCTTACCGCGACTGGGACGCTGAATCTGCGGCGACCTTATCATTATAGCGGGAAAGTTTCCGCAGGCGTGGCGAACTTATCGACCCTTCAGCCGCTGCTTCGCGCTTCAGGCAATCAGAATGAACTGGCAGGCTCAGTCAAACTGGACTGGGAAGGAAGCGGCAACGCGGAAACGTTTAAAAATTCAGGGAAACTGAACTTCGTCTTGCAAAAAGGGCGCTATGGGAATCTGCAATCGTTGCAGGCGAACCTCGATGCCTCCTATTCGCCCGAGGGTCTTGATATGCCGATCATGTTTTTCGCCACCAGCAACATGGATTTCCATGCCATCGCTCAGGCGAAAGGTGACACGCTTGAGATAGACAAGATTCAGCTTGATCAGGGCCAGGCGAGGTTTGCATCCGGGTATATCTCCATTCCGTTTACGTGGAGGAATCTCGGGACCAAGGCCGCGGTCGTCCCGTCGTCGGGCAAAGTGTCTGCGACGTTTCAATCTGAGAACCTTGATCTTAAAAAATTGTTCGACGACCTCGGAGTCAAAGCGATGACGTCCGGCATCGTGAACGCGCGGGTCGAGGCGCAGGGAACAATCGCCGACTTAAACGCGCGACTCGACGTGCAGGCGCGGGATTTAAGAAATGAGCAATGGCCGAAAATGGAGCCGGCCACTTTTGAGTTGAGCGCGCAGACGGCGAAAAATCAGCTGACAGCTTCTGGCAAGCTGCAACAAGCCCGGGTTCAGCCGGTGGAAATAAACGCGAGCATGCCTTTCGACGTTCCCAAAATTGTGCGTGCCCGAAAATTGCCCGACGACACGCCAATTACTGCGAAGGCCCGAGTCCCGCGCACCTCTGTGAATTTTATTCGGCAATTTGTTCCGGAGCTCGAGCAACTGGATGGCGATCTTGGCCTGGATGTTGGTGTAGGCGGAACACTCGGCAATCCCGTTTTGAGCGGAGCAGGGGACATGACGGTGAATGTGGCGCGTTTTACGAATGCGACTCTCCCGGCGGTGAGGAATTTTAGCGCGCGGCTAACGTTTGCCCAGAACGCGCTCACCCTGGATCGCTTCGGGGGCGATCTGGCTGGCGGGCCTTTTAGAATGAGCGGCCGCGTCACGTTTCCGAAACTGACCGAACCGACTCTCGATTTGCAACTGAAAGCCAATAGCGTGCTGCTCGCGCGAAACGATACGCTCACCGCGCGAGCGGACGCGGACGTAAAGATAACGGGACCGTTTGCGGCCGCGACTGTTAGCGGCAACGTCGCAATGACGAACAGCCATTTCCTAAAAAATATCGATCTGATTCCGATCGGTCTGCCGGGCAGACCCGCACCGCAGCCGCCCTCGGAGCGCCCTGAATTTTCTCTGCCGACCCCACCGTTGCGCGACTGGAAATTTGATGTCGCGATTAAAACCAAAGATCCAGTGCTTATTCACGGTAATCTCGCGACCGGCGGAGCGACGGGCGATCTAAAATTGACGGGAACGGGGCTACGTCCCGAGTTGCAAGGCGAGGTGCGGATGCAAAATGTCGAAGCGACATTGCCTTTCAGCCGCCTGGAGGTTTCCCGCGGCTCCCTCACTTTCGATCCGAGCGATTCGATGAATCCACGAATCGATCTCGAAGGCACATCAGTTATCCGCGATTACACCGTGCGTGTTTATGTCTATGGAACTTTGCTTTCGCCTGAAGCGATTTTCACGAGCGAACCGCCCCTGGCGCAGGAGGAAATCATTTCGCTGATCTCCACTGGCGCGACGCGACAGGAACTTTCGAGCAGCAACGTTCTGGCTGGCCGGGCGGCGATGTTGCTGGTGCAGCAGCTTTATCGCAAAATCGTCAAAAAAGGCGAGCCAACCGAGAGCAATACGGCTTTCAATCGGTTGGATCTGGATTTGGGAACCGTCGATCCTCGAACTGGTCAGCAGCAAGCCACTGTGCGGTTCAAGATCGACGATCACCTTGTGCTCACTGGCGATGTCGGCCTTCGAGGCGATTTCCGAGGAAAGCTAAAATATCTGATTCGTTTTCGCTAGGAGCCTGTTGAAATACTCAGCCATGCCGCGTTGCTGCCGATTTTTCGTCTCTCCAAGGCGCGAGGAGAGAGCATACCAGCAAAGGTCTGTAACCGACGAGCAACGCCGGAGAGGCGGAAAAGCGGCGCAACCCGGAGGGCGAGGGCGCTTTGGGCTGTCTGGCTGCGTTTCTCGCTCCTCACAGGTCGCTGCGGACATGCTCGTCGCTCGCGCCTTGCCATCCAACCCAAATCGCTCTCGCGCGGCGTGGCTGGGTATTTCAACAGGCTCCTGACATGCGACACAGGGTCCTTTTCTCTCTTGGAAGCGTGGCCCTTGCATTTGAAGTCGCAGCGCAAAGTGCGGTTGACGTGGCGCGACCTGAGGAGCGACAGAAAGCGCGGCAAGCGGTCGTAAAGGAACAGGAAAAACGCGCAAAGCAGACGAGCATCATCGAATTTCGCGGTCAGCAGGCTTTCGCTGAAAAGGAACTCCGTTCGGCCCTGAAAGAAGAGCTCACCACAATTGAGGATTTTGGGTTAAGTCCGGCTCGGGCGGACGATCTCGCGTTTTTCCTAGAAGTTTTTTACCGAAAGCACGGCTACGCGAAGGTGAACGTGCACTACGTCATCGAATCGGGGAGCCGACTGCGTCTGGATATTACCGAGGGTCCGCGGTTCATGCTGCGCACGGTGACCTTCGACGGAAACGCGCGCGAGCCAGCCGACAAACTCTTCGAGTACATGGTGGGGCCAACCCGCGAGCGATACTCGAAGCTCGAGAAAAGGTTGCCATTTGTGGCCGCCGATATGGAGGAGGGAACCCGCCTCGTGGATCGCTTTTATATTGCGGACGGTTTTTTGGATGCTGTAGTCGATCCGCCGCGTTACAGCTTTCAGGAGCAAAGCAGCGACGTTGACGTCGTCGTTCCGGTTCACGAGGGCGGGCAATATTTTTTCGGCAGCGTGTCATTTAGCGGACAGACTGTTTACGGTGCGGAGGCGCTACGGGGACAGATAATCGATCTGTTGCAGCGTCCTTACACTGAAGTGCGCGTAGCCGATATTCCGCGGCGTCTCCAGGCATATTTCAAAGCGCGCGGCTATTACGACGTCAAAGTGGAGGCCACTGGCGCGCCGGAGGAAGCAGTAAATGGTCGCGTGCCGGTAGAAATCACGATCTCTCCGGGACCCGTTTACCACTTCGATGGCGTGACAGTTAACGGGCTAACCCGGCTGCATCCCAGTTTTGTGACCAAACGGTTCACGAGGTTAAGCGGGAAAACTTACAGCCCGGATGTTCTTGATGAGCGGTTTCGCACTCTGATGAAGACAGGGCAGTTCAATTTGCTGCAAATCAAGCCGGTGCCAGTCGATGGAAATTTGTTGCGGCTCGACATTTCAGCTGAGGAAGCCAAGAGCAAGGAATTTGGCTTTTGGGTCGGATACGACACTTACGAAGGCGCACTCGCCGGCGTTCAAGTTGGCGATCGCGATCTGTTCGGCTACGGACGTCCGGTGACGGCATCGATCGAGGTCTCACAGCGCAGTTATAAAGGCGAAATTCTGTACCAGGATCCGTTTTTTTTGGACACCGATTTTGTTTTCACGGCACGAGCAGCCGCCCTCACATTTGATTACGACGGTTACACAAAATTCGAATTGGGCGGCCGATTCGAACTTAGCCGCAAAATTACCAAGTACGACGAGGCGGCCCTGACCCTATCCGTCCGTCATGTGAAGATCACCGATTCACAGATCAAACCGGATTTTCTCCTCGGTCCAAGCGGTTATCTCGTAAATACGATCGGACTCACCAACACACTTGATGTGCGTGAGAGTCCGTATGTGAACCCACGCGGGTTCCTCATTGGTAACACGGTGGAGGTGGCCTCGAGCGCGCTCGGGAGCGATATCGAATTTATCCGCGGTACGATGCGCGTTGGTTATTATCTTCCATTTGGACCCAAGCCACTCACGCCGGGTGTAGTGGTAGATGAGTCCACGGGCACGCCATTTCAGCGGTGGTTCCGGCAGTCCTCGATTGCATTTGGCGCGCGTGCCGGCATCATTCATTCGCTCACAACCAGCGGCTCAGCGGAAGCGACTGCCATTCCGATCGATGAACGTTTCTTTAATGGCGGCGCCACAACCGTTCGCAGTTTCGGCGAACGTGATCTTGGTCCGCACGATAATCACGGTCATCCCGTGGGCGGAGAATTCTTTACCGTCTTTAATGCTGAATACACTTTCCCGATTTTTGGAGAACTGCAGGGCGCCATATTCACTGATGCCGGCAATCTTTTGCCGACGTCCGAAGACATTGGCCTAAGCGATATGCGCTACGCCATAGGCGCGGGCCTACGGTACAAGCTGCCGGTCGGCCCGATTCGCCTCGATTACGGCATCAATCCCGA
>QHNK01000204.1 GCA_003218415.1 Verrucomicrobiota bacterium
CGGCAACTCTGGTTAGTGAATGCCGACGGTTCTAATCCTAAAAAAATTACGGATCTAAAAGGATACGCGGCGCGTCCACGATGGTCTCACGATGGGAAGCAGATTGCGTTTCTCTACATTGAAGGCGCGGGTGGCGGTGGCCCGTTAATGGCCGCGCCCGAAACTACCGGCGTAATCGACACCGCCATTCACAATCAGCGCATTGCTGTTCTCGACGTTACCACTCGCCAGTTGCGCCAGGTTTCTCCGGAGAATCTCCACATTTACGACTACGATTGGTCGCCCGATGACAAGACGTTCGTGGCGACGGGCGCTCCGGGACCGGGCGACAACAATTGGTGGATCGCGCAGATTTACACGATCGACATTGCGAAGCATAACGCCATATCCTTCTACAAACCCTCGCTCCAAGTCGCAGTCCCACGCTGGTCGCTCGATGGCAAATCAATCGCATTCATTGAAGGCTTGATGAGCGACGAAGGATTTCACGGTGGTGACATCTTCACAATCACGGCCGACGGACGCGATGCCATGAATCGCACGCCCTCCCGAAAAACGTCCGTTAACTCATTCTTTTGGGCGGCGCCCGATCGAATTCTCCTGATCATGTATGTCGGCGGCGGCAGCGCTATTTCCGAGTGGAGCCTCACGAACAATTCCGCGCGGACGATTTGGCACGGCCCGGAGGGTATTCACGCATTTGGGAATTTTCCAAACTTCGCGTTGTCGAAGGACGGCAAGTTCGCAGCGGCTGTTCGCAGCACCTACAATTCGCCGCCGGAAGTTTTCGCCGGGCCGCTCGGCGAGTGGCGCCAGCTGACCAACAGCAACGCGGCGTTGTCGGCGAACTGGGGCAAAGCCGAAAGTATCGAATGGACGAACGAAGGATTTAATATTCAGGGCTGGCAGGTTCCGCCGGCGAAAATCGAGCCCGGTAAAAAATATCCGATGGTCGTGCTCATCCATGGCGGACCATCCGGCGTGACTACATCAGAGTGGCCGGCGTCGTTCGGAATGTCTCGCGCGATCATCGCCGCGCTGTCTGCTCGCGGTTATTACGTTCTCCTACCCAATCCGCGCGGGAGTTACGGTCAGGGAGAAGATTTCACCCGCGCGAACGCGAAAGATTTTGGCGGCGGGGATCTGCGCGACATCCTCACTGGAGTCGATGCCGCGATAAAAAAATATCCAATCGATGCTAATCGTCTCGGTGTGACCGGCTGGAGTTATGGCGGCTTCATGACCATGTGGACTGTCACGCAAACAAATCGTTTTCGCGCCGCAGTCGCCGGCGCCGGCATCGCAAACTGGCAAAGCTATTATGGCCAGAACCTGATCGATCAATGGATGATCCCGTTCTTCGGCGCGTCAGTTTATGATGATCCTGCCGTTTACGAGAAAAGCTCTCCCAATCGTTTATCCGGGCGAAGGCCATCTCTTCATCAAACCTGAGTACCAGGTTGATCGAATGGATCAGACAGTCGGATGGTTCGACAAATATTTGAAGTATTAATGCCCAAACATCTTGTCATCAGCACCAGCGGCAATCCCGACAGCAACAGTCGGCGCATGGGACGCACCGCCTTTGCGCATCTGCAAAAGCAGAAAGTCGATTGCGATTGGATCGACATCCGCGAAATGGACCTGCCACTCTGCGACGCTGACAAATGTTATGGTATGCCCGCCTCAAAAAAATTAAGCGCGGCCATTGAAAACGCTGACGGCATTCTCATTGCCGCGCCGGTTTATAATTACGACGTCGCCGCCGCGGCCAAGAACATGATCGAGCTGACCGGGAGCGCGTGGGAAGACAAAATCGTCGGTTTCCTCTGCGCGGCCGGAGGCCACGCCAGTTACATGTCGGTGATGGCCTACGCCAACAGTCTGATGCTCGATTTTCGCTGCGTCATTATTCCGCGGTTCGCCTTTGCCACGTCCGACGCTTTCGACGGCGAACGCATCACCGACAAAAAAATCGCCCAGCGAATCGAACGGGTCGTGGACGAACTGGTTCGCTTCACCAAAGCGCTCCGCGGCTAGCGGGCATTTCAGCGTTTTGCGTTTTCAGCGTCTTGGCTCATCAGCTACCCGCAGCACAATCTTGCCGCGCGTGTGACGCGTCTCTATCTGCTGATGCGCCTTGGCAGCATCCGCCAATGGGAAAGTCTGCGACACGATCGGGGTGATTTTGTTCGCCTCGATCAACTTTGTCAGCTCATCGAGCACGTTTGCATCGGGATGCGCCATCACTCCGGAACAGCGAATTGCGCGTTTCTCGCATTCGGCCGGATCAGGGTCGCCCGTAATCGAAACGATCGCGCCGCCTTTCTTCACCACGCCGTACGACGCCGGGAGTGTATCCGCACGAACACAGTTCAGAACAACATCGACATCCTTTACCAC
>QHNK01000127.1 GCA_003218415.1 Verrucomicrobiota bacterium
TTTTCGGCCGGATGTGATCTTGCTGGACATCATGATGCCAGAAACAGACGGCGCCGAAGTAGCGGCACAAATCGAGGCCGATCCCGAATTGCAGAGCACGCCGATAATTTTTCTCACGGCCTTACTCACAAAACCTGAGACGAAGAGCGGCCTCCGCATTGAAGGGCACCGATCTCTCGCCAAGCCGATCGATATTCCCGAGCTGATCGACCGGATTGAAGAAACTCTGCTCCGCGCGCTGTAGCCTTTGTCGCTGACTGCGGCCCACCCTGTAGCTGCGCTCTGTGACCGCCGACTTGGTGCGGACGCTGTAGCCACGGCGCTGCGCGGCGTCAACGATGGCTAGCCGGAACAATTCGAACACCCCACAGGGGCGTGGCTACAACATTTACGAGATGCGTTCTCGCACAAACTTCTCAATCTCACTCACCACCCGGTCGAGCTCGTCGATGAGATCGGCATGGTCGCCATGCTGCCGAAACGCGGTGACCAGCGCCCGGTAATACCAAAGCGTCCCATCCTTTTTCCCGGCAAACCGCTCGAACACTTCCAGACCATTTCTTCGAAGGGCAGCCAGGATCGCGCGCGTGTTATGCAATTTATCGGAAGCAGACACCAGCCGTGTCGAAGAATCAGAATCCTTGAGATGCTCGAGGTAAGCTCGTTTTCGTTCCAACCATGGCGGCTTTGGCGTCTGATCGGTGTCGGTGCAACCGTCAACGATCCTGCCGACATCATCGCCAAATTTTTTCCGGATATCGCGCAATCGCTCCGCGCCACCGCAATCTTCCACCGTGTCATGAAGCAGCGCGCCGATCGCTTCGGTTTCATTCGCGCCGTACTCAAGCGCGATGGCAGTGACGCCAAGGATATGCGCGACGTACGGGATCCCCGTTTTCTTGCGCGTCTGATTCCCATGCGCCCGGGTCGCATAAATCAGCGCTTCCTCAAATTTCTCCGACAGCTTCATTAATTCCTGATTTCAGCTGTAGCCACGGCGCTGCGCTCCGTCAAAGATGGCCAGCCCAAATATTCGAACGCCCCACACGGGCGTGGCTACAACCATCTTTCTCGTCCGCTCGCAGTCAATCGGTGCAATCTGTGGATGATTTCTGCGCTCTTGACGGATGCGGCCCATTTCTGGTTCAATAACGCTGATCGCGATCTGATGTACGGGGGCCGAATCACCAGCGAAGAAAAATCGGCGATCAGTACGTACGTTGGCGCCGGCATTGCCGTCGTGCTCGCCGTCGGGGCGATCTACTTCTTCTTTCTCACGGAGAAAGAGAAAAGGGAGACTACAACTTTCGATCCGAACCGGCCGGTCCCGAGCGACGCCGTCTTGAAAAACCGGTTAAAGGCCGAGGAATATTCCGTCGTGCGGCAGGGTGGCACCCAAACGCCTTTCCAAAATGAGTTGTGGAACAACGAGCGCACCGGCATCTATGTCGATGTCATTACCGGCGAACCACTCTTCACTTCGCTCGACAAATTCGACGGCCACGTCGGCTTTCCCACATTCAGCAAACCGATCTCGAAAGATCTGCTTGGCGAGCGCCTGGACACTTCGAACGATATGCAGCGCACCGAGGTGCACGCCAAACGAAGTAACGCCCACCTCGGCTATGTCTTTCCCGACCCGCAATCGCCTACCGGCCAACGTTACGTGGTGTACTCGGCCGCCTTCCATTTCATTCCAATCGAAAAAATGAAGGACAGAGGTTACGGAGCGTACGTGTCGCTTTTGGACAAAAAATAAGGTCTGACGCTGACTGTAGCGACAGGCCTGTCGCCTGCGTACCCTGTAGCCACGCCGCTGTGCGCCGTCTGCGACGCCCGCTCCGTGATAATACAAGCGCGCCACAGGTGCGTGGCTACAACGATGTAATCTGTGGCTGATCTCCGTGTTCTCTGCGGTGAATTCTCCGCGGCTGACCTTTCCAGGATTCCAACTTTGGGCTTTCTTTTGGCGATGCCGGAAACCACGATTTCGCCACCGAGTCAACGCATCCGCGGCGTACTGGCGCCCGTCGTAACGCCGTTCAAGGCCGATCTTTCGCCTGACCGGCAACGATTCATCAGGCATTGCCAATGGTTACTTTCGCAGAACTGCGGGCTGGCCGTATTCGGCACCAACAGCGAAGCGAACTCGATGTCAGCCGAAGAGCGATCGACGTTGCTCGATGCCCTGGTCGCGGCCGGCATCGATCCGTCCCGCATCATGCCGGGCACCGGTTGCTGCTCAATCACCGAGACAGTCGAGCTTACAGCGCATGCGGTAAAACACGGTTGCGCCGGTGTGCTGATGCTGCCGCCGTTTTATTACAAGGACGTAAGCGAGGAAGGTCTTTACCGTTACTTCAGCGAAGTGGTGCAACGCGTCGGCGATACGCGTCTGAGAATTTACCTCTACCATATTCCACCGGTGGCGATCGTCGGTGTCACACCAAAATTGGTCGAGCGCCTCCTGAAAGCTTATCCAAACGCGATCGCCGGGATGAAAGACAGCTCGGGCGATTGGAACAACACCAAAACTTTTCTCGACGCGTTCGCCAGGGATGGGTTCGATGTGTTTGTGGGCAGCGAATCGTTCCTGCTCGCCAATATGCGCAATGGCGGTGTGGGCACCATTTCCGCAACGGCCAACGTGAGCCCGGCGGCGATTCACAAGCTGTACAGACAGTGGAACACCGCGGATGATGCAGATAACGCGGATCAACAACAATCGAAACTAAATGTCGTGCGTGAGGTGTTCACTAGCAGGAAGTTTCCGTCCATGATCGCAGCATTGAAGCAGGCGATTGCGATTTACGCGAACGACCCCGAGTGGACCAGGGTGCGGCCGCCGCTGGTCGAGCTCACGACAGAGCAGGCAAAGTTGCTTGCGGCGGATTTGAAAGCGATCGGGTTCACGATGCCGGGCATTGGGACGAAAGCCGACAGCTGAACGGAGCAAGCGGTGACCGGGGTTTCCGCGTCAGTTGTTGGTGCGCGAGATGCGGAGCATATTGGCAAAGTTTAATGAAAGATTCTGTTGTCAGAGGATGCCTGCTGCAGCTTCTCTATGAACGTCGAAGCGAAGGTTCTCTTCCGTTCGGCCAGGCTGAGCACGCGGTCCCGCCCCCGGGAGGTATAAGTCGCCGTGACTGGTTGGGCGCTGTGGCCCAGCTTTCAGAGTATAGACTTATCGATTGGACCCCTCTTGAAGATAAGAGCGGGATGGGTGTGATGTCCGGCTTTGCCAGGATAAACGACTTCGGAGTCGAAGTGCTCGAAGGCGGCGTGGAGCCCCCGGTCTCGATCTCTATCGATAAGAGCCGACGAGCCCGCGTTTCTAAGCGGGAACAAGCGCCGATTGCAGGGCGCACTCCGCAGCAGCAGGCGATTACGGAGGCGCTGGAGAAAGTGCTCATCGCGATCAACCAAGCCAAAGTATCGGAGCAGGAGAAAAACGAAGCGAAATCTTTGTTGCGAAAGCTACTGGCTAGCAAAGCAGCGGCCAAAGTGTTAGGTGCCGGCGCGGAATTCCTCGCTGCGAAGTATTTCGCAGAATAGAGCACGTATGCGACCGCGACTTTTCAATCTCAGGAGCTGAGGTCGCCGCATATTATTTCGTTGCCGCCTGCTTCTTCTTCGCGAGTGCCAGGCGCTCCGTCTTTTTCCGGCGTTTTGCGCGTTTCTTAGCGTTGTCTCTGCCTTTGCTGTGTCCCATAAGCCTCAACTTTTGACCGCTTGTTGCGATGCAGCAACCGGACGAAACCGAGGCCGGCGTCTGCGTCCGCCTGAGGCGGACTGCGTTCGATGCGATACCGGCGCAGGCGCATCCTGAACTCTGATCATCTCGAACGTCCGAAACAGCGGGGCCAGATCGATCACGTCGTTCGCGGCTGATCTCAATATGTGCCCGAGATTCGCGGCGACTGACGCGACTTCCACGCGGATCCCGTGTCGGCGCAGCTTGATCGCGAGATAAGCGAAATCGGCGTCGCCAGTTACGAGAATCACAACGTCGGGCCGCATCTCGATGGAGAGCTCGAGGGCGTCGATCGCCATCATCACGTCAACGTTCGCCTTGTAGCGGCCTTCTTCGGCGGGCGCACCATCTTTGGTCACGACCATGAATCCGTTGGAGCGCAGCCAATGAACGAACTTGTTTTTCTTGTCCCGCTCATCCTGCCACGTCGGGATGGCCGGCGGCAATCCGGCATAGACCACCATCTCGATCAAATCACGTCCGGAGTTTGGGCCGGCCAGAAAATCCCGGAGCTTTAACCAATCAAGGCCGCGTCCCGCGGTCCGCACAGAACTGCCGACGTTCGATTCATCCACCAGCACCAACACCCGGCAACGCGCGTGAATATCTGAATCTTTCTTTCGCATATCAATGTCGACTTATCCGCGATACAGATCATGCGAACCGACGTCGACCGTTACCACAATGTCGCTTTCGATGTAAAAGACAACGCGCAAATCCGCTTCGATTTCGGCCGCATAGATCGTACGGGCATAACGGGCGGAAAGTCTGTGGATCTTGTGGGCACGCAGGCGCGGATCAAACGGATTCTGTTTGAAAATAAGAAACGCCTCGCGCGCGCGACGCTATTGTTGGGCGGGTAGCTTTTCGAAACTGCGCCAAAACGCGCGAGTCGCGCGGTATTTCATTGATCACCGGGATACGGCTCATTGAGGGCGGTATCCAGGTCGACAAATCGCCCGGCTTCCACGTCAGCCATGGCTTGCTTGAAAGATTCAGGGATCCAGGAATCATCATTTTCGACGACAAACTTGGCGACTTGTGCCCGTTCGCTCGGCGGAAGGGCTTTGAACTGCTCGATGATTTCGGTAGCGCTCATGGGTGAAAAGAGTATTGCACCAAATTACTCGTCGCAAAATCGATCTTCTCAGCGCTCACGTTTCAACAAGATGCCGCTTGCGAACGGAGCCGCGGGGACGCGAGCGACATAGATGGGCAAACCGAGAGGCCGAACGGAGCTTTTGGGAAAAGCGACATAGAAGGCAAAGCTGCGATGGGTAGCGGCGAGCGAGCTGGGAAGCGAACGAGTTTCAAATCAGCGGGAGCGCGTGAGTCAAGAATTTCGGAGTTTACACGCGACCCCGATTTTCTTCGCGGTTTTGCGTCTCTATTTCACTTCGGTGCCAACAAATGGGATAGACGTCTCATTGACATCCAAGAGCGGCCCCAGTTCGAAGATGTTCGTGTAACCGTAAGCGCGAAGCGAGGTGGAGGTCGATAAATTCAGAGAGGCGGCAGGAGCCTTCGAAGGAAACGCTGTCGCACTGCCTTCAAAGTTATTGTTGCAGTAGATTAGAATCTTGGTCGTCTTCGATGGAATAACTTGAGCCAAAGTATCCGCTGTGAAATCGGTAAATGGTAGATTAACTGCGCCCCTGACGTGACGCAGCGCATATCTCGACGCGCTCCTCGCATCCAAGACGACGGTGTCCTTGTCAGCCATCGCTTGAACAAACTGTTTCTCGGTCAGGCGATGCGTTTCGCGCTCACGCACCGAATCAAATACTATCTTCTTGAACTCGGCATAATCGATCAATCGATTCGGAATCTGGTCGGCAGCTGCAGCCGAGCTAACGATAACCAAGAATGTGAGCAGTGTTTTCATATAACTGACGGTTCAGCGACACAGCGCGATAGCAACTCCGACAATCGTGGATGGCGGCCCGTTGAACCCAACTAGCTAAGTCGA
>QHNK01000128.1 GCA_003218415.1 Verrucomicrobiota bacterium
TGGCGGGGCGATGGAATGGGCGAGTTTCGCGATTACACCACAGAAGTCGCGGAAGGCATGGTCGTGCTCGACGCGGTGCACGAGATCCAGCGCACGCAGGCGCCGGATTTGGCCTGCCGATGGAATTGCAAGGCAGGGAAGTGCGGGTCGTGCTCGGCCGAGGTCAACGGGATGCCGAAGCTAATGTGCATGACGCGGCTAAGCGAGTTGCCGTTGGAAAAACCGGTGACGATCGAGCCGATGAAAGCATTTCCGTTGCTCAAGGACTTGGTCACAGACGTCTCTTGGAATTTTCGGGTGAAGAAAAAGATCAAACCCTTCAAACCGCGACCGCCCGACGTGCCGGACGGCACCTGGCGAATGCAGCAGGAGGACATCGATCGTGTTCAGGAATTCCGGAAATGCATCGAATGTTTTCTTTGTCAGGATGTCTGCCACGTGCTCCGCGACCATCAGATGCATGACAAATTCATCGGGCCACGTTTTCTAATTCATGTCGCCGCGCTGGAGATGCATCCACTCGACACGGAAGATCGCATTGAAGAATTGCGAAACACGCAGGGAATCGGTTACTGCAACATAACGAAGTGCTGCACGAAGGTTTGCCCGGAGAACATTCAGATTACGGACAACGGCATTATTCCGCTGAAGGAACGCGTGGTGGACGAGTTTTACGATCCGCTGGGATGGGTCTGGAAAGGACTTAAGAGATTGTTAAATCGTTGAAGGGTTGAAGCGTTAAAGCGAAAATGGTCCGCATGCGAACCGCTCCAACGCTTCAACGGTTTAACGATTTAACCTCATCGTCGCCATGAGCGAACTGAAACGACTGCACAAAGACGCAATTCCCGCCGCGCTGGAAAAAGCGGAGCGTTACCGTTTGCTGAACGAACCCGGCGAAGCCGAGAGCATTTGTCTGGATATACTCCATGTCGATCCGGAAAACCAACAAGCGATCATTATGCTGTTGCTCGCGTTGACCGATCGCTTTGAAAAAGGCTATGGCGTGAGCGATTCGCAGACAAAGGAATTGCTGGCGCGGCTCAGATCGCAATACGAGCGTGCGTATTATTCCGGAATCGTGGCTGAGCGTCGCGCGAAGATGAAACTGCGGCAGCACACGCCGGGCTGCCGGTTTCAGGCGTATGATCTTTTGCGTGAGGCCATGAGCTGGTTCGAAAGAGCCGAACCGCTTTGTCCACCAGGTCACGACGATGCGATCCTGCGCTGGAACACGTGCGCGCGAATCATCGAGCGAAACAAACTGGTTCCGCGTCAGGAAGAAGAACCGATCGAATTTCCACTCGAGTAGCTGTAGCCGCTTCGCTGTGCGAGGTCGCCCCGAGTAGTGAACAGCGGCACATCTAAGCGCCGTCAGCCGTTTCAATCAGGCGCCAAATACAGCATCCGTTTCATTGCACCTGCGGCGCTGTCAGGGGGTCGCTCCTCAATCAATTGTTTAGCCGGCACAGTGTGAAAAGAAACGACGACCCAGTCAGCGCCTTTCGGGATCACTGGCCGGTGCCAGACGTTTTGCGGAATTGAAATCCAACGCTGCTCCAACGAGGCCTCGGTGTCGCTCACCAAAACATTCGACTCCCATGCAATGTCAAAGGCCGCACGCCCACTTCGGTCCGCCGATTCCGCGTCGGTTTGCATATTTCCTGTTCCTTCGAACGACATCATTCGTTGGTGGCTGTTTGGATGTCGCTCTGCTCCAGTGTTCGCGCCGGCACGCAAGATGAACACCCAACCGGAACGGATCGCCGCTGGCAATGCGTCACCAAGCAATGTGAGCGCGATTGGCTCCCATGCCATCAACGCGTCCTGTTTTCGAGTGAGCTCCGCACGGACACGTTCCACTATGGGCAAAATCTGAACTCGGACCTGTTCCGATCGCACAATCCTATCCAGCTGTTGTAACAGTGATCGCTCGTCCGCCGTCATCCCGTGCCTTCGAAGAATTCAGTTGATCCTCGTCGCTCTGTCAAAGATTTCCCTATAAGCTTTGTGTCATGATTGAGGATACTTTTCACAGATTCGAGCATGAAGGCTGGGAACGCGTGGCGGACAAATATGATTCGGTTTGGTCGTCACTCACTCGGCAGTTTATTCCATATTTAGTAGGTGCTGCCGAAGTCAGAGCCGACATGTCCGTGTTGGATGTCGCATGCGGTCCTGGGTATGTGTCCGATGCGGTCAGGAAGGCGGGCGCTATTCCCAAAGGGATCGATTTTTCTGAGAAAATGATCGCGATCGCAAAAACGATGTTTCCTGATATTTCGTTCGCCAAAGGCGATGCTCAGAATCTGCGATTTGAAGACGCCAGTTTCGATCGTGTTTTGATCAATTTCGGTTTGCTGCATGTTTCACATCCTGACAAGGCGTGTGCGGAAGCATGCCGCGTTTTGAAACCGGGCGGGTGGTTTGGTTTCACCGTGTGGGCTGGGCCGGAGAAGAATCCCGGCGCTAAAATTGTCAATGACGCGGTTGAAGCGCACGGCGACTTGGATGTCGGTTTGCCCGAAGGCCCGCCACGTTATTTGTACGGCGAGAGAGAAGAGTGCCGCAAAGTATTGGAAGAAGCCGGTTTTGATGGCGACTCGATGAATTATGAAACGCGCACAGTGGAATGGCATCTTCCAACTGCATCTTATTTTTTCCACGCTGAACGTGATGCGGGCGTTCGCACGGCCGGGCTGCTAGCGCGCCAGTCGCGAGAAAGATTAGACGCGATTCGTATTGCCGTTGAAAAAGGGGTCAGGCGATATGCCAGCGGAAACCAGTTCGTCATACCGATGGCGGCACACGTTGTCCTCGCATCGAAAGCGTAAGAAGCCTTTCACCCGCTTCGGCGGATGCTACTGCTAACACGTATGCGTGACACTGCTCTCGCGAGAAGTTTGTTGTGGCGGTGGCCGGCTCGAGGCGTATGGCTGGGGCCAGTAGCATTTGCGCTGTCGCTGTTGGGCACGGAACTACTGCGCCGCGAGTCTTTGCGAATCTGGGCTCTGCTCTTGCTGGTGGGTGCAGCTGTAATGGCCGTGCTGGCTTGGAACAGCAGCCGCTGGTCAGACGCGCTTCCGGCAGATTGGGGTACCAGCCTCGCTGAAACGCAAAGCTGGTGTCCAATGTGCCGGCATCGGCGGCGAGCCAGGATGCCTGTGTTGCGAGTCACACAATTGCGCCGCCGCAGCTCGAACCGGCGCCAGCAGTGCAACCAAAGCAGTGATCACCGGTCATGATCTCACGACCTTCGAATGAGTCCGGAGCGATGTCCCAAAGAAATAGCGGCTTGCTCCCGCCGTTGCCGCAGCATTGCATTCCGAGCTGCTGATTGAAATCACAATCGTAGACTTCCCCGCGCCAACCAACACTGATGGTATTACGGCACATCAAGCCACTAATAGTTGCGGGGTTAAACGCCTGAATTAGCAGTTCCATGTATTCATTGAGTTTGTTGTTATGGCGCAGGTAACCGGCGAACCGGCCGATCGGAAGATTCGTCAGCGTATAGAGGTTGTTAAACACAATGCCGAAATGCTTTTTGAGTTCGCGTTTGTAATTGGCTTCAAGCTCCGCTTGCGATGGCGGTAAAAACGCGCCCATCGGATTGTAGATGAGATGCAACGGCAGGTCCGGATCGGTTCCGTAGCCGAGCAGGTTAAGCAGTTGCAGAACAGCGATGCTGCCTTCAAAGACGCCTTCACCCCGTTGCGCGTTGACGTTTTCCGGTGAGTAGCACGGCATGGACGCAATAATCTCCACCTTGTTACTTGCAAGAAACGAGGCGAGGTCTTTGTAACCGCGCTCAAGCAAGATCGTGAGGTTGCAGCGGTCGATGATGTGCCGCTCCGGTTGCAACGACTTCACTTGCTCGATGAAATAGCGGAAATCAGGAATCATTTCCGGCGCACCGCCGGTAAGATCGACAATTTGGATGTCAGTTTTAGCGAGCCAATCAATGATCCGGTCGATTGTCTCGCGCGCCATAATTTCCTCGCGCTTTGGACCTGCATTCACGTGACAATGCACGCACACCAGATTGCAAAGCTTGCCAACATTCACCTGAAGAATTTCGGCGCGTCCACGACGCAGCGACAACGAGTGTTGCGCCAGTTTCTTCGCGAAGCGATTCATTCTAGATCAGCAGCAACTGCCGCCATCGCAGCATTTGTTGTCTGGCTCCGTGGTTGCATTGTAATCTTGGCCCTTGGTTTCCTTCGGATGCCGCAGCGCGGTGCGTGAGCAATCGAACGGTTTCGCCTCGGCGAGCGGTACGTCCGCAATCGGATCGACGAATTCGAAGAACTCGCGATACGGCGCTTTTTTGTAGAGATTGTAAGTTTTATCGCAAACCGCGTAACGCCTTCCGCGTTCCATCCGATGATTGTCGTCGTCGAGCACTTCCTTGAATGGGCCGCGATAAATTACCGCCTGATGGCGCTCGAAGCATTCGCCCTGTTTTCCTTTGAAGGCCTCCACCGTGACCGAGCGAAACTCGATTCCCTGGACGGTGCGCCACGGATTGACGTCCCGCTTGAGAATCTGGATTCCGTAAAAGCCGGCCTTCTCGAATGCAGCCAAAAAACCGTCTTCAGTAAAGGCGCCGGAGATGCAGCCGCTCCAAAGCTCTGGATCGTTTTGCATTTCTTCCGGCACTCCTTCATCGCTCACAATGTCCGATATCACTGCCCGCCCGCCTTTTTTTAGAACGCGAAAAATTTCGTCGAAGAGCTGCGGTTTCGATTTCGGCTCGACCAAATTGAGGACGCAGCTGGAAACGACCACGTCGATAGAATCGCTCGCGATGAGGGGACGCTTCATGCGCAGCTCTTCGGCCAACTCGTCAGCCGCGAGAAACGAAGCTGCGTCGGTAATCGGGTTCTCTTTCAATTTTCGATCGAGCAATTCCAAATCGAGCGCCAGGTCCTGGATGCGGCCCTTACGAAATTCCACATTCGCGTAATCGATCCGCTGGGCAACGATTGGCGCATTTCGCCGTGCAATCTCGAGCATTTCGTTGGTCATATCGACGCCGATGACTTTGCCGCTTGGCCCGACAATTTGCGCGGCGATGAAACAGATTTTCCCAGTGCCGCTGCCAAGATCGAGCACCACTTCACCTTCGCGCAGATAACGCGAGGGATCGCCGCAGCCGTAATCGCGCTCGATCACTTCCTGTGGAATGACGCTGAGATATACCGATTCATAATTAACCGGACAACAAAGTTTCTCCGCGCGTTCTTTTGCTCCCGCCGCGTAACGCTGGCGGACGATGGTTTCCTTACCAGTAGTTTCGATCATCTTGATGCGAAGCTTTAGCAGACCGATTTATTCCTGGGAAGCTCGCAATTCTACGCTGCTTCGGTCCTCCGCAATGCATCGCGCGCGATCTTCGTCACCCAGATCGTTACCACGACGGTAGCGACGAGGCCGAAGCTGATCAAAGTCCAGT
>QHNK01000060.1 GCA_003218415.1 Verrucomicrobiota bacterium
CTCGCAAAGAAATCCTGCGTCAGGTCCTCGGCGTCCTCACGCGAGTAACCACGCCGGATGATAAAGAAAAAAACCGGCCGCCAGTAGATGCGGCAAAGTTCGGCGAGGGCGAACTGGGTTTGCCTCTCTTCGCCTTCCGAATTTGCGCCGGAAAGGATGATGCTCCAACGGGTCGTGACAAATGCGCCAGGAGTGGATGTTTTCTCGTTTGCGGCTGAATTCAAAAACGCGGTCTGCGGCCTTATTGCGGTAGCTTGGTCGAACATTGGGAGGATCTTTCCATGAATAAAGACGTGTCGCTGGCGCCTTTTGATTGTCTCTGAATCTTCCGAGTGCGAGGCCTCTCTTCGCGTTTGATTAGCAGAACCTTGGCTCCTGAGTTTCGACAGAAACTGCAAGTCCCAAGTACTTGGGCAAAAAGAAACGACATGTGTCCTCGCTTGATGTTTGGGATGATAAAAGAGAATGGTATCCTGCCAATCGGGCTGCTGTCCTGATTGAGTTCCAGATTTTGACCTAGGCCGATGATTAAAAACGCCCTAGGCATAATTCTAGGTTATTAACAGAACATAGCTGAGTTCAACTTTTGAAACGTGGACTAATTCCGGCTTGGATGAGAAGACAAGTCGATAACCAGTGCGAAAGAGGTGGACAACAGAAAGTTTTGCCGGATTTTATCGACGCCATTTTCATAGGTGAAATGGGGGTATAGCTCAGTTGGTAGAGCGTCTCGTTCGCAATGAGAAGGCCAGGGGTTCGAATCCCCTTACCTCCACTCTTGTTTCGCAGCGCCAGCGGAACCGTGACGGTGCAGTGTCACTGACTCACCCGACCAGCTAACGCCTGCACCCGCCCAGCATCAACGGGCGCAACAGTTGTCAGTTGCGGCAGGTGTCCAAACCGCTTCGTGGCCCAGGTCTCAGTGAGTCGAACAAAACAGTATGCGAATATGACAGGCCACAGCACCAGAAGGCTGATGTCTCGGCCGAGGTTGAAGGTAAGGCCGGCGCCAAGCATGAACAACACTAGGCGCAACAGCGATTTTCTTTGCTCCCACCACCGGATAAGCAGTCCGGTCCAAATCGCCATCAATATGCCGGCCGCTACTGGCCCAAGGATTTTACCAAAGTTCAGAACGCCTCCGCCGATCATTCCGGTGGAAACGGTGGCAACAACCCCGAGCTCACTGTTTGGGTCCTCGAAGCCGCGCCACTTCGCGTAGTCGATTCCAATCAGCGGTTTTGCGGGCCAGATCGCACGCGGAACTACGTTGAGCAGCTCACTCAAATATCTTGCACCGTACGCCGGAGGCGTATCGCCGGTTTCCACGTACGCATTCGCGAAGCAAAGCTCCTGAATCATATTCAGCCCGGTTTGGCGCAAATCTTCATCGACGAGTTCGTACGGATTCTCCGAAGCTAGCAACTCTCTGAAGCCGGTGCCGCGAAACGCCGTCACGAGCTTGAAACCTTGATCTAGGCAGACGAATGCAACCGCCAGAACGGCCAATCTCAAAACGAGCGGATGACGACCATAAAACAGATATGTCAGGATGAAAGGCAGCAGCACTGCAAGGAAGTGGCTGCGGGCTCCTTCCAAAAAGAAATACGGAAGCGTAATGGCGAACATTGCGACAGCGAGCAAGCGCCAGGAAGTACTGCGCTGGAAGAATACCAAAACGCCAAGAAACGCTGTTATGGCGTTAAAGAGATAGGCCGCGGAGGCGATGAGAAACCCGCTGGCCGAAGTTTCTATTGCACCCCGTCCCCACATCGTCACGCCTGCACGGGAATCGATGGGAAACACCGCGCCGATCACATCACCGCCCAGCCGAGCGATACCGATCACAAAAAGGAGAAGCCAAATCGCGCCAGCGGCAATCAAGATCTGCTCGGGGCTCACGCGCTGCGTAGCAAAAACGCCAGTAGTTCGCTGCCGGACAATCCAACGTACTGCGACCGGCATGACGGCACGAAAGGCGATCAAAAATAGTAGTACTTCCCCATAACTTTGGCCTAACAAGAAAGAAGGAAGATAATCGTATTGCTCCGGATTAAGGAACGGATCGACGAAATACCATGCGAATACTGTGACGTAGACGGCGAGCGTGATGCCAAAGCTATCTTGCTTCAGCAGCTTTATGCAG
Source organism: Verrucomicrobiota bacterium (assembly GCA_003218415.1). Taxonomy (GTDB): domain Bacteria; phylum Verrucomicrobiota; class Verrucomicrobiia; order Chthoniobacterales; family UBA10450; genus Udaeobacter. Next base: position 2,147 of record QHNK01000060.1, read on the forward strand.
CTTTCCACCGTCAATACCAACAACGCGACGGCAGCGAGATAGAACGTTAGTTCATGGATGACCATGGAACGGAAAACTGAGGCGCTGAGTATAATGCACAAGAAGCAAAGTTAAAAGCCGTATCAGTCAGCGTGAATCCCTACAGGGTTGTCCCCAGCCCTTGCAGCCTGTAAGCAAGTGCCTCAATTGTGAATCTGTCACGCACGCGTGACGCGGCAGCAAGCTTTTGCAGCCGATCAGTGTCCGCGATGCAATCGCGAACCGCGGCTGCAATACACGCGGCAGTCGGTTCTTCAAGAATGATTCCATCGACGCCACTCTCCACGGCTGTCCCGCAAAATTTCGAGGCGATAACGGGCAAGCCATAAGCCTGTGCTTCGAGCTGCGTAATGGCAAACCCATCCGAGAGCGTCGGAAGAATGAACACGTCTGCATTTCTGTAATATTGAGCTGCCTGCTCGCGCGTTGCCGGGCCAAACCATTTCACTCTCCCGGCATCCCCGATTGCGCTGGCATTTGCGATTTGCATAGGTCCAACCATCCAAAATTCAACTGGCTCATCACGCAAGATTCGAGCAGCCGCCAGCAGTCGTGCGATACCCTTGCGAAGATTAATTTGACCGAGAAAGAGAACGCGCATCGGGCGCGCTGCGGTGAAACGTTTGGGATAGGATCGCTCGCCTGCGAGATCTGACTCCTGACCTGTGATCTCGGGCGCTTCGTATGCCAGCGGAATAACTGATAACTTCTCACCTGGAATTCCTCCGCGAATCAATCCTTCTCGCGACCATTCAGAGTTAACAACAACACGGTCGGCAAGCTTGCACTCCTCACGCCACGAAGCCCAGTATTCAGGCGGCGCCGGCTGCCAGCCAGCCGCCAGATCAGGAACGCGCGCGGTCTCTTCTGCTACGATCGCTTCTTCCTCGGGGCCAGGATCGATCTGGACAAGCAGCGTCTTCCATCCGTGTGCTTTTGCGTACCGAAACGGGTCTAGGGCTGTGTAGCTATAGCTCAATAGCACCGGAGAATCAGAGGTCTGAAGTCGGAAGTCAGCAGCCTTCGCCGGGGCTCCGGCGGCCAGGGAAGTTAGAGCGCTCACGACTTTTCGTTGGAACCAGCTGTTGCGCGCAACTATCTTTGCCCATCCTCTCAAGCCACGTGCGCGTGCAAGCATCTCAAACAGAATTAACGACGAATTAAACGCGTTCACTCGCACGTCGCGCAGCTCGCTGTGAAACCTCTCTCCGAGCTTTGACCCGCCACGGCACATTCTCGCAAGGAAAGACGAGGGCGGCACCCACGCATCGATTAGTAGACGTTCAAGCGACCCAAGACGGAATAACGCCCGGGGGATCGCATAGTGTTCCCGCGCACCGAGCTGACAACAAATCCACTTCACTGTTTCAGGGCAACGCAAGCCAGCGTTTGTAACTTCCCCATGAAACAGGCCTGCGCCTTCGAAGACAATTCGGAATTCCAGCCAGTGCCTGCCACCACCAGGCGGGTTCCCGAATTGCCCAGGACCACCCTCGCTTGCACGCATAACGAAACTGGGAGAAAACGCGCCAGGCAGCTACTCCAATTGCAAACGGGAAAGGACATCGCATTACTGTGCTCCAGAATTCATTGCGCGCGTGACGATGATGAATGCGGATTTCATTACGTGCCTGCCCGGAATAATGGTGCCGAATCGTGATAACCGGAGAAAAGACCACGTCATAACCCGCCGCCACACATTGCAGGGCGTAATCCGGCTCTTCATACATGTGGAAGAATCGCGACTCAAATCCGGGCAGTTGGAGATAAGTGGATCGGCGCAGCACCGCGCCGGAGTTAGCAAAAGAACGAGTCAAGTGTTCCGAGCCAAACTTTGTTTGCGCGAGTGTTTGGGGATACTCATCCGTCCGCTGAGGAAAATGGAGCACCGCTAGTTGGGGCTGCTGTTCAAAAAACGGGACGATGCGCGCTATACAATCTAACTGCTCCGGATAACTGTCGTCATCCAGGGCCAGAACCAAATCACCTCGCGCCTCGCGAATCATCCGATCGCGCGAAGCCACCGAACCGAGGCCAATTGGATGCACGAACAGCCGGGCTTCCGGCAACTCCGCTTTCACCGCTTCAACCACGTCGCCTGTGCAGCCGTCCATCGTGATGAGCACCTCCAGCGGCGGCGGATTGAATTGCAGCAACGCACGGCAAGTCCGCCGTAAATCATCGATACGGCCCCTAGTGCTGATCATCACGGACAGAGTCATGGAGACATAGTTTCCAAGCGATCAAAAACTCATACAACCGATGTCGGACATCATTGAGAAACAAGGTCAGGCGCACAACGCGTGATCGAATCGGAAACAGGTCGGTCCGATCTCATCGACCGGTCAATTCAGCATGAATTCTTTCCTCAATTTTTGCGTGATGAATCTTGTCCTTCGAATCGCTCCGAGCGTCATCCGCAGGTTGGACTTCCTGGCGCTATCGCCACTAACACCGGTGACGTTGCCGGCGCTGGCCCGATAAATCACCGCGCTGAACGGAACGGTGTGTAGCTCGTATCCAAGGCAGGAGAATTGGGCGGCATATCTTTGATGGGTATCATTGAGCAGCAGCGTGGTGGTCCCGGAACCGGGCACGAGTGAATAATGATCACTGACGGCAAACCGCGAACCCGCGTCATCCAGCACCGCGCCTTCCACCTCGGTCAGAAACGGCCCGGTCCGATCGGCCAGGTCGCTCCGGACGATCAAGCAAGATCCGCACACACGGTCAAGATACTCGGTGCGTTGAATGAGGTAGCGGGCACCTGAATGCCAAAACCAACCGTATCGAATAAGATATCCAGCCTCTGTTCCGGCATCATCGAGCCACCCCACGAGCCTTGAACTGATGAAATCATCCGCATCCAATTTCATAACATATCTGGGCTGCCAGTTTGATTTGGCATATCTCCACGCAGCATCAATCTTGGCCAGCTTATCCAATCGGAGAGCAGCGCGATGACTGGGATGGGGTTGAAATGGAAGCTTGAACAAAAGAAAGTGAATCCTGGAATCAAATCCCATTTCAAGGTCGGGCTCTTCGTTGCCGACCACCACCACCCGGTAATTTTCACTGCCGGAATTTCGAATCGACCGGAGTGTCTGCTGCAGATAGGTGCCGGCGGTCGGCCACTCGGGTCTCACGTCTCGGGGTGCAAACGGAATCAAAAAAACCACGGTGGGCTTGTCATTCACACAGAGTTCCCTCTTCACCGGCTGAACATATTTCGGAGCCTATGGGTGAATTTTTTGCGCACGACGCCAAAATCTTCACGAACGATCGCAAGCCACGCCCCCAACTCATGCTTGTGGCGGCGGTGATGCTCCAGTCGGGCAATGGTGAACGGGCGTGAATAGCTATCGCGATCAAACAAAAATGGCTTGCGCTCGCAAAAGTGCGCTATCCGCGGACGCCGGATTGTCTTGGGGAAATGCCAATTGTTATGAGCACAGTCCTGTTTCAGTTCGTCTATGCCGTGATGTGCGCCTACGTGTTGCAGATCTGATACGCCAATCTTGAGTTCTTTGCGCTGAGCCATCGCATATACAAGATAGTTCAACATTCCCATTTCACCCCAAGCGAACAACCCCGGCGACTGCCGGCCCCACGACTCAGTTCTATCCCACACCTCAAACGGGATTGCATTCCGTCGGCAAGCGAATACTCCCGCGCTAAAATAAGCATGCCCCCGCCATTCGAAGTCCGGATCAAACCGGAGCAATTTCATTGGGTCAAAATAAAAATGCGGCAGCCACGTTGGGATTTCTGTGGCGTCGAGGGGGATTGAAATCTCACTCCAAAAAACTTGAAAATCGACATCCATCCGGATTTGCGCGGTAAAGTCGCCCCAAATAATCGCGTCCGAATCCAGCCAGACGTAATGTTCAAATGGCCCTTCCCACATGGCCGCCAGTTTCGCCCTGTAATCTCCTCCGATAAGCTTCCGCATATCCGGCGACGACAGGTCGGCGACACGAAGCGGGATGACGTCATATTCCTTTACCAGGTCTGAAACATCGAACGCACCGTCCACAACCAGGCAAATTGGAACCGCCGGGCAGTAACACCTCATACTCGCCAATGAGGCCTGAACCATAAACTTGTCCTCGATATGGCAGCCGGTCACGAAACCGAATGGCGCTTGAACGTTCACCGTATCAGGGCTGATTGTTTGCGCGGTGCGTTCTCACGGGACGAAACGCACTCTCGATAGACTTCTTGGAACAGATCGGAGAAGGAATTCAATTGGTTGCGAACCCGTACCGTCTCACGGCCAGCCTCGCCAAGTTTTTCGCGGAGTTGCGCCGAATTTCGTAATCTTGTGATAGCCTTGATCAGTGCCGCGCCATCTTGCGGCGCACATAGAATGGACGCCTTGCCTTCCGGTGCGGCTTCAGGAATTCCGCCCACTCGAAAGGCCACCACCGGTGTTCCGCAAGCCATCGCTTCCACCAGTGTCAGTCCGTAGGTTTCCATCAACGAGGCGCTCACAAAAACATTCGCAGCCGCAAAGAGCCGCGCCAGATCATGTCGTTCGTAAATGCCACCTGTAAACCGCACGTTCAAACCCTCCGGAACCGGAACGGTGCCTTCGCCGAATGCCAAAACGATTACATCCCGGAGGTCTGGCAAACGCGACAGTTGCCCAAACAACCACGGCACATTTTTGTTTGCATCCGTCAGCGACGCGCCGCCTGTAACGATGACAAACGCATCTGCTGGCAACTCCAGATTTTTTCGGCACAGGTTCTTGTCCTGCGGTTTAAAAACGGCCGTGTCGATTCCAGCAGGAATTACTCTGACGCTGCCGCAGGCTTTGGCTATTGGGCTTCGGGCGGCGATTTCGGCCAGCCAGTGGCTGTTTGCGACCATCCGCGCTCCACAATTCCTGTATGCCTGCAACTTCCGCGAATGCGGAGCCTTTGCCAGGAATCGGTTTGCAGGCCATCTCAAGATGGGACAGGGATTGCAAGGGTGTGTCTCGTTGGCGTAGCGATCGCATCCACGATAGAGAAAACAGCCCCCCGTCACGTGCCACATATCGTGAAGACTAATTACCACGCCGATCTCTCTCGGCAGCATGTTCAACCACCGGGGAACGTCGAACCAGTCGGCGACCGTGTGCAGATGCACGACATCCACTCCTCGCAGATCCTCGGACGCCGGTGGAGACAACAGTCGCCGCGTCCCGTGCCACGGCTCAGTGGACAAGGAAACATACGATCGGCGAACAATGCGGTCCAAGAGGAGTCTGCCGGTTTCTGCTGACTGCGAATTTTTGCAAAGCACATGGCTCTCAATCCCATGCTGCGCTAATGCCGTGGTAAGGAGCGCCGCATATTCATAGCTGCCGCCAGAGGCATGAGTGTTGAGATGCAATACCCTCATGCTGCGGACTTAGAGACGGCCAACTTGAACTTCATACCTTGAATTTGCTCGGCGCGCTTGGAATAAAGCCGGAGCCGGCGCGGCGCGTTGAGAATATAGCGGAGCCAATAACGCGCCGATTTCTGATACGCCGCACACTTTTCTTTCTCTCCGGCGATTTTGTAAAACAACGACACCAGCGGAAACCCGAGCGCCCGAAAAGGTGCAAGCGCATTGCGAAAGAACTGTTGGCGCCGCGATTTTTTGAAATCCGCGATTTGCCGATTGACAGACAAACCGGCATCCACGGCAAATCGTTCAAATAATACCTGAGCTGGGCCTCGCGTTCCACCGAGCCACGGCGCCGATGTCGTGTAGTGAAGCACGCAGTCCAGATCGTTATTCTGCTGCGCATCAAACCGCCACGACGCTCGATTCCAACATTCGGGTAACGCTTGGATCTGTCCGTTGAGAAGAAAATTGATCGCAGATTGATCCCAAAATCGGTGAGCCGACTTCCCGTTCAAAAATTCGACAGCGCGTTCAAAGAAATGTTGTTTCCTTAGTTCATCCAGATTCATCAACATCACCCCGCAATTAAAGTAAGCGCCTTCGGCAGGAAGTCCCAGCGCATCAGCTATCGTCGCGCAGTCTTCCCCAAGTGATAACGTTTCAGAGTCAGGAACTGCGGCAAGGACTTTGCCCGCCGACAATTCAAGATTGAAGAGCTCCGATAAATCGCGGAATACCAACACGTCGCAGTCGAGATAGATTAAACGTGGCACATCCAGTAAGTGTGGCAGCAGTAGTCGGCAATAAGTCATGTGCGATCTGCCCGGTCCCAGTGTGGCCTTACTAAAGACCGATGGATGTACCGTCACAAACTCCAGGCGCACAGGCCCGCCCACCCGGTCAACCAACCTCGAAAGGGTCTCCGTCGATGGCCGGGATAGACCGCCATCGAGCACCTTCAAATTCACTTGCCTTGCCGCGTCCAGGTGGCTCAACGCACTTATCACCGCGCAGTACAGTCCGGGGAAGTAGCGTTCGTTACTGGCTAGGGCAAGGACAACTGGTTCCATCGGAATCTTTTTAGCAGACGAACGCTCCAAAGAATTGCTCCACGAGCGAGGAGGAAATAAAAGATGGCCTTGAACACGTACCTGTCATACATGCGAGACTCGGTAGCCATTTGCATCAGCATCCCGAATTGCAAATGGTGTGAAATAAACGAACCGGGAGATCCCTGGGTATCCACTCGTTGGCTCGGTGGAAGGCGGCTTCTCCCATTTCCGGCCACCTGTCACGATTCATCCAAGCTCGCTCCAATGCTTCACGGATGATCTCGGGATCTTCACCGACGCTCACGAACCCATCTTTGTTGTCTCGCAGTAGCTCATGATTTCCGCCAGTTCGCGTGATCACCGCGGGCCGGCCGCAAAACATCGACTCGACTAGGGCAAGTGCGAGTCCTTCTGCCCGCGAAGTCAAAACATGAATGTGATGATCTTTCCAAATTTTGGCGAAGTCACGTTCAAACCCACACAACGTGACGCGATCTTCCAAGCCATAGTATCCGATTACGTCTTGAAGATATCGTTCATCCGGGCCGCTCCCGAAAAGATCAAGTCGCCAGTTGCGTCCCTTCCACTCTGCGGTCGAAAGCGCGTGCAGAGTCCGATCCTGGCATTTACTGCCTACTTCGTACCGGCCCACTGTCGCAAATCGCACTTGCTCTAAATCACCAGGCCAGGGTAATGGGTGCTCCAACCGCGTTCTGATTGGATTGGGTAAAATCGCAATAGGCAGAGTTGATGTTAGTTGTCTCTGCAATAGCTCCGCATTGTCACGCGAGACGCAGATGATTCGCCGCGCTGAACGATAAAGCGCTCGCAACGCCTCGCGTTCGGCTTGGCCGGCGACATACGACTCCGCGTTGCCCTGAATGATGAACACCCGGCCGCCTGTGTGCGCTCTTAAAAACCTGTAGAGATCTTTGTCGCGATACGGTGTTGCTGGAGGGCCGGAGGTACATACAACTTCAGGCTGCCACCGCTTCAACTGCCGAAATCGGGAATACAAACCACGCGACACGGTGCGCGATGTGTAGCGATTTAGGGGGTTGTATGCGAAAACCACTCCACCAAGAGCATGGAATTTGGTGAGCTCTTCAGACTGCGCGATTGGCGTTTGTACCATGACGGCGACGGAATGGCCACGGTGCAGTGCTTCTGTCGCGAACAGTTTCCACATCTCTTCACTACCCGCCCACGAGTAATCGCCAACGGTAGAAATTATCCCGATTCGCATTCGATCAGTTATTCTTTCGCAGGACTCGGAAAGCTGCTGCGAATTCGGCGCGCCGGAACTCCGGCCCAAATTTCTGCTCCGGGAATCGAACTAGTGACGACACTTCCCGCGCCAACCACCGCGTTGTCGCCGATTGTAACCCCAGGCAGCACTACGACGTGAGAACCTAGCCAGACGTTTCGACCGATTGTAATCGGCTCTCCTTCATATCCTTGCATCCGAATAGGTAAATCGTGTTGGTCGAAGCGGTGATTGCCGCTAATGATGTAACAATAAGCGCCAATTAAGGTGTCGCTTCCGATCCAGATCGGCTTCCAGGCACCCAGATAGGTGTTTCTCCCAACAAACACATTAGCTCCGGTAATCACCGACGGTTCACTGCCAGCTTCGGCCGCGCACCAAACAGTGCACTCGCGCTCAATGACGGTACCCGTGCCGAATTTCAGCCATGGCTTCACGTCAGCGCGCCCAGTCAGTTCAATCGATTTGTGAATCGACACCCCATGCCGACGCATTTCTCGGAGCCAGGATCGGCGCAGGCACCATCGTTGAAGGCGCTGATAAGAGCGAGTGATGGTCGTTTTCAAAAACCTTCAGCGACGTTGCGACCGTACCAATTTCTCGCACTCCCGGAGTAACACGGCGTGGATTCGGCTGGGTTCGAATCGACTCTGATACATTCGGCGTGCGTTTGCGACAAGCTGTTTCTGACGTTCTGAGTTACGAGCGATATTTTGAAGAGTAGTAATACAACCTGCCGCATTGGGCGAAGTGTAACATTCTGCCGCATCAAATTCGCGAGCAGCACGAACTGCAGAAGAATACTCCGGTCCCCAGACGATAATTGGTTTTTGAAATGTCAGGTAATCAAGAAACTTTGTCTTGAAGCTGGTTCGCTCAATTTGAGCGCACTCATTACCAAAACCCATCGGTAACAACAGCAAATCGGCTTCTTGAACATGGGTCTTGAGCTCATCAAAGGTTACTTGTCCTTTGTAAACACCGGTTGTTCGTACAGCGCTGTCAAAGTTTTGGCTCCAACTAGCGTGGCTGCCGAAAATTTCGAAACGCAACTGGGAGCCGGAGCTTGCTCGCACAAGCTGCTCGAGCATTGGTCCGTACCAAGCCGAAAGGCTGCCTGCGAAGAACACGGTGGCCGGCCCGCTACCAGAAGTGAACGGAACGAATTCGCGTTTGTTGTCGAGCACGCTACATCCGGTTGGATACAACACATGCGCGTTAGGATGTGGGCCGAGTGCCTCGAGCATCCCTTCCGAGGTACAGAATGCGAGATCACAATCGCGGTAGAACTTACGAAAGGCCCTTTCGATCGAACCGCGAAAGTACGGGTGCATCAGAACTCCGAAATCAAACCAATCATTGAAGCTGGCAACTAACGGCACACGCAACCGTCGTGCAACGCGCTGCGCAACTCGTGCTGTCCAGTTCCAGCTACCAGCAATCGTAAACACCAAGTCGGGCTTAAAAACCCGTGCGGCCTCCCACACGCGACGCGGAACAAAGTAACCAGCGATCAATTGATTATAGTGCCAAGACCACCTGTATAGCCGCGTGCGCAGCATTCTCTTGAGCCACTTCGGTACATCGAACAGTAAAAATTGATATGGCACCTCGTACTGCTGCACCTCAGCGCTGTCCGTGGCGACGAATATCTCAAAATCGTTTCGCTCGACGAAATGACGATAGAAAGACATCGCCCCGCCCCATGTTGGAACTGGTGGCGTATAGCTCAGGTAAAAAACGCGAATTCGTTTATCGCGCGGCATAGTCAGACCCGGAAGGTTGCCGATCGAACCTGCGGAATCACGGTCCATCAAATGCGCTGTGTCATTTGCGTCGAAGGTGCGCATGCCGCATCACTCGATCGACGGGCTTCCAGCCTGTCGCGACGCAAACGGAGTTTAAGCGCGTCGCGGTAAAACATATGTCGCATCCAGTTGACGTAGTGGCGGGAGTAGTAACCCTCATCCCACATGTCGCGACGGCGAAATTTATTGACGTCATCGAATTCAACTAAGCTCAGCTTCTCCGGCAATAATTCTCCGTCTATTTTTACGGCCGTGGCAATGATGGTTTGCTCGCATGAGCTGTCCTGAGGATTCGGCAATGCTTCTTGCACCATCCTGCGCAGAAGCTCCGGCGCCATAAGTTCACCGTGCAAGGCGACGATGCCACTATTAACAAATGGTGGGTCCAACACCTGCGGGCAATGCCGCAGCGCCATCTCTCGCCGCTGATGGCAGTTGTTCTCGCGCAATGCCCGAGGTTTGTCCCACAACACGGGATCGCTCAAAAGCGACGCTGGATCTCTGAACCAAAGAATGTCAGCATCCACAAAGAGCACCGGCTGTTTCTTTGCCTGGGTTACAATCGCAGCGAGCTTAAGCCCGTAGAGACTTTCTTGCGCGTAATTCGCGAGCTCCGGGAAACCCGCAGACGAAGCCGCCTGGCAAACCTCCTGCCGCGTCAAGACGGTGATCGGCGTGGACCACCAGGCAAACACTTCCGCAAACTCATCCGCCTTCCACCAGTCGTCCGAGACGACAGTAATCTTCGGCAAAAAATTCCATGCGCGGTGCAGCGAAAACAGACTTTCCCGCAACATCAGCCAGTGCGCGCGGTCGCTTACTGTGAGATAGGAGACGTTCGCAGTCGGTTTGGCTGCTTGAGGAAGAATTGGCCACCGTGAAAGGACGGTTTGTGCGATCTCGCCCAATCGCACAGAGATATTCATTCCACTGAATGGCCGCAGAAGGCCGAGCGCAAATTTTCGCGAGAGCGCCTTTCGCTGCGCGGAAAGAGTCGATTGTGCGTAGTCAGTCATTGCCCGCCAAATGGTGCTTGCCTCGAAGGGATCGGCGTGCAACAAAACCATCTCATCGGCCCCGGACGCAATTCGTCAGCATATTGCTTCAGATAGGGCAGCAACCAGAGTCTTGACCACAGCGCGCGCGGTTCACGAAAATCCCAAAAGGTTCGCCTTTGAGTTCGCACTTCTTCGATACGGTGACTTGACCTTAGCCGTGAGGAGACGGTCTCGCCCAGCTGTTGATCGATAAAGTCATGAATTTCCACGATCATATACGCATTTGCCAGGCCGGGGATGTTGCCAGGATCCAGCAGATCGCTTTCTGTCCCTTCTACATCGACAATAATAAGAGAAGACTTGCCATTAACTGCCGCGGCGCGGAGCTGTTCCGGTCCGCAATACCCCATTATTCTTACCCGCGATTGCAGCCCGTTGAGTTCGACATTGCGAGTTAGGAGTCTCCGTCCTTCTTCGCTGCTTTCAAATGCCGTCACAGTTGCGTGCGGCCATAACATTGCGCAGCCGACCGCGTAGTATCCCTCCCCTGCTCCAACGTTGATAATGTGCCGGAAGGGGATAACAGACCATTTCAAAAGAAAGGGCGCGAGCTCGGATTCGTAAACGCCCATGATTTTAGGGGCGGCTGCGCCACAGATAGCTTGGCCCTCATACAGCATCCCCTTAAACGGGCCGCCGGCTACAGTTTGCGACTTTTTCAACCGCTCCAGAAACCGGGGCGCACTAATTGAGCGCCGAAATCGTGGGGGAAAATAACGTGAGATTATCGCCACGGATTCACAATTGCGTCCACTCTTCAACGCAATCCATAACCGGCCTTTACCGCGCCGGTCACTTCGCCCAGGTCAACCAGTTGATCGCAATTCGCTACAGCGCTGAGTCGATGAGCGGCCACAACCATGGTCAGTTTACCCGCAAGAGCGCGTAAGGCCTCGAGCAGCTTTGCTTCAGTCGCTATGTCCAGTGCGCTGGTCGCTTCATCCAGAATCAATAGCGACGGACGATGGTAAAGCGCGCGCGCAAGACCGATGCGCTGCCGCTGGCCGCCGGAAAGTCTGACACCACGCTCCCCGACGTTCGTGTCGAAAGCGTCAGGCACTTCCGCTTCAATGAAATCGAGTATCTGCGCCATGTCGCAAGCTTCGCGCAAGCGCGCAGCATCCACCTCATTGTCCAGCAGGCCAAACGCGATATTGCGTGTGATCGTATCGTCGATGAGAAAAATGTCCTGTGGGACATAACCGATTGAAGCCTGCCACGCGGGCACCAGCGCAGGCGTAAGGGGCCGGCCATCAATCAGTATCTCGCCTGCCGTCGGCTGGTACAGGCCAAGTAATAAATCAACCAGAGTTGATTTTCCCGAACCTGTCGGACCAATCACACCCAGTGAAGTGTTCTTGGCGATGGTAAGAGAAAGGTCGTCCAGCGTCGGCCGCGGTGCGCTGGGATAACTAAAACTGACCTCGCGCAGAACGATCGCGTCATTCCAACGAAAAGGCGCCGCTGGGGTGACACCGTCGCTCCTCATTACCCGCGGGATCGAGCTGTCTGTCTCCGCGGCAGCAAATTCGTCGTACACTTCGTCTACTGCGTGACGCATCGTGCTGATCTGAGTGAGCTGACCGTAAAGCAATTGGAGCGAAGGGAGTAACCGATAACCCGCCAACGCCATCACGCCGAGGTTCGGCAGGATGTCGGAGAAATCGCGTCCCTTCGCTGCGAGCAACAACACAGCCAGAACGAGACCGCCGAAAGCGAGCGGTTCTACAAGATAGCGAGCGCTGTTGGCGAAAACAGGCAGTTGCGCATACATCTGCGCCATCACCGCTGAATGCTTGGCGAACCGGCTGAGAAAATGTTCTTCGGCGCGATGGACTTTTACCGCTTTGATCCCGCTGAGCATTTGGTGCGCTTCCCGGTACGAGCCACCGACAGACGTTCTTAAATTTTCATTCGCTTCCCGCCGTTTCCGCGCGAGCAGACGAAAAATGATCACGTAATATGCGCCCAGCACGATTGCCGCCGAGAGAGCAATCACCGGCTGAACGAGAAAAAGCGTGGCCAACAAAAGTACCGCCGTGAGGCCGCGCGCGACGCTGTCCAGCAACGGCAGGAGCACGCCGCTGCTATAGTTCATCACGTCGCCAACAACTTTTTTTAGCAGATCGGCGGAGTTGCGCTGAAGAAAATAGGGGTACGGCTGCGAGGCCATTCGGCGCAGCAGGCGGACGCGCAACCAGTGGCCAAAGTTTTGCGCATAACGAGTGCGAACGTACTCGGCGACGAGATTAACGACATTGGATGCTAGGAGTGCAACGATTGCAATCACTCCGGCGACCAGAAGCAGCTGCCGGTTTTGCATCGGCGGAAACAACTCGAGAAAACGCATGCCGAAATGAGAGCGACGGATGCGCTCGGGATCGGCGGCAATTGCCAAGAATGGAAAAATCGATGTGATCCCGATGACTTGAAACAGAGCTTGCGCAAGTGAGAGCGAAAAAACCCCAGCCAGCTTTGCTTTACCGTATGGTCGCGCAAGAAAGAGAACGCGCCGAATTAAATCGGTAACATTATGAAAAAACCGGGACAAGGGGTTCCGAGTTACACGTTCAAGAAAAATGTCCGTACCACATTTCCTATCGCGGGATCGTGCGGACTATCTGCGGGAAAGACCCAGGTGTCAAAGATTACCGGCCTACCGGTCGGGTGACTGATCCACCAATCACACATTCCATACGCATCGGCGGCAGCTTCTCCAGTTTTGCATTTCACGCCATCAGCGAACAGGATTGAGCCAGACTCGGCAGCTGCACTAGTCTCACCCTAGGAAAATCAATCTGGGGTCGTTGACGCATCGGAGAGCCTCCTTTTCGAAATGTGGATCTGTTTGTGGAAGGGAATCGCTTCGGAGGAAGTCGCTTTTGATATGAAACTCGGTAGTTAAACCGCGCTTCTTGCGGCGTCTCCTGCTAGGTTAGAGGGATGCGAAAGGCTATCAAATTCACCCTTGCTAAGGCAATTCCGACCTATCTCGTTCAGCAAGTCGCTAACGAGCTCCGGCTTGCCGCCAGACGCATGTTTACTGCTCGGTCATTACGGCGACGACTGGGGTCACAAAGGTGCATTCGGGTAAACATCGGTTGTGGTCGCAATCCGACCCCGGGATGGATCAATCTCGATGTCATTCCCCATCCAGGCGTATACTTTTGGGACTGTCGGTCAGGGTTGCCGTTTTCCGATGGAGCCGTCGCGGCGATTTACTCGGAGCATTTTGTCGAGCACCTCGATCTCGAGAGCGAGGCACGCCCATTTCTTCGCGAATGCCTGCGGTGTCTCCGACCTCGGGGCGTCTTGCGTATCGTGGTGCCAGATGCGGGGGCGTACCTGCGAGCCTATAGCGGCCCATGGGAACGACTGGCAGAGATGCGACCACTGGATCGTACTGCGAATGGATGGCGCGACAGGTGGCTGGGCCAAATCTATCAAACCAAGATGCAGTTCATGAATGCGATTTTCAGGCAGGGATACGAACATAAATACGCCTACGACGACGAAACTTTGATTTTGATTCTGCGGGAAACCGGTTTCCCGCACGTGGTAGTACAGCAGTTTGGCACATCAATAGATTTGAAGATGGCACCAGACAGCGACGATCGGCGGACGGAAAGTCTGTACGTCGAAGCAGTTAAAGGATAACACTCGCACACGTTGGACAAACTTGGGTACCGAAGTGCGAAGCGATTGCGAAGCACATCTCATCTCTGATTTCTAATTTCTCGAGCGAAGCGATGGAAGAGCATTTCCATAGCGCGCGATCAGCCACGGCAATTCGAATCCGCGCAGCAGGCGCGGAATGAAAATCCTCGGCTGCGCAAACGCTCGCCAGAGCCAGCCGAGATAAAACCGGTCCACCCAATCGGGAATTGCAGCCTGGTCGCCCGTGATGAATCCGAGCGCGGCACCGATGCAATGGATCGCCGGTCGATACGACAAATTTTCGCGCAGATAATAGCCGAGCTTCTCCTGTGCGCCGCTGCCAATGGCGACGATGACCTGCGCCGGGCGACGCCGTTCGATGAGCGCAAGAAGATTTCGATCTTCAATTTCCAATCCGTACCGAGGGGCGACATAACAATTCTCCAGGCTGATTGAAAACGCTTCCCGGCGCGACCAATCGATTAATTTTTGTCGCGCGCGTTCGCTGGGAAGGACCCCAAAAAGTTCTCCGGTTCCCTCACGTTTCAGCTTTGCAAGCAAATGCTTCAGATATTTGAGCCCCGAAATGCGCTGGACGCTTTTGCGTCGCAACAAGCGCCACAGGAGAACCATCAAACCGCTGTCAGCAATCACCAGATCAGCCGCCAGCACGGCGCGCCGATACATCTCGTCTTCGCGCAATCGCGCGAAACAGGTTCCGGACGGAGCGACGAGAAATCCTCCGCGTTGAAACATCGACGCTACCGCTTCATCCACGTCGCCACTGAAGAAACGGATGCCAAGAATCTGCACACTGGAAGCCATCAACGAACACCGAGTATCCAACATCGAACGCCGAATTTCGAGAGTAAAGGAGCCGTCCGTCGAACCTGCGAGCGTGGTTTGATCCTCGAGCGGCAAGCAACGACTACCAAACCTCCTGAAACATTCCCGGTTCGCTTTGGGCACAAATTTGGTAAGCTCTCGGCCGGTGCAAAACCTTACAACCGCACACAAATTCACTGACGCTGCGCCGCTGTCTCGCAGGCAATTTCCGCTCCCGCTCGCGCTGAGCGTTTTGTTTTTAGCTGCTCTCTGGTTTGCACTTTGTAGACAACTCAGCGGCGAATGGTCGGTTAATGAACAATACAGCTTTGGCTGGTTCGTCCCGTTTATCGCTCTCTATCTTTTCTGCCTTCGCTGGCAGGATCGACCGCAAATCGAAATTGGAAATTCGAGATTCGAATTTCGAAAAAGACAAACAACTGCCGCATTACTCGCAATTCCCCCGCTACTTTTGTTGTTGCCGGTGCGTCTTTTTGAAATTGCGAACCCGGAGTGGCGACCGCTCGCCTGGATTCACGCCGCAGCGGTGGTAACACTGACGCTGTTATTGATCTGGTGCGCAGGCGGTCCGGCGTGGCTTCGCCATTTTGCGTTTCCGGTCGCGTTCATTTTTGTCGCAGTGCCGTGGGTGACGGCAGTCGAGGTTCCCGTCATTCAAGGGCTGATGCGCGCGGTCGCCCGCGTCGCCGCCGAAACAGCGATGCTCCTCGGAATTCCTGCGCAAGTCGAGGGCAACTTGATTCGCGTGAGCAATGGGCTGGTGGGCGTGAACGAGGCGTGCAGCGGCATTCGTTCTTTGCAAACGTCGCTTATGATCGGCTTGCTGTTCGGTGAACTGAAACGGCTTTCGATCTTGCGCCGCGCCGCACTCGTCGGCGGGGCGGTTGCCATCGCGCTGGTTGCTAATTTTCTCCGCGCCGTTTTTTTGGTCGCGATCGCGGCAACGAAAAATATTTCAGAGATCAGTCGCTGGCATGACCTTGCTGGCTACACGATTGTCGCTCTTGTTTTTGTGGGCACCATGGGCCTGGCGTATCTGCTCGGTGGGAAGAAGCCTGCTGTGGTGGCAGGCGTGTCGCCTGCGAGAGCGAAATTGCAGCCGACACGGCTGCCTCTACAGGTTCCTGCTCCCTATCTGGCGGCGGCCCTTTGCTGGTTCTTGGTCGTAGAGATTGGAACGGCGACGTGGTATCGCGTTCACGAAACCAATCTTGTCAGCGGCATACGTTGGAGTGTGCGATGGCCCGAACGGGCGCCCAACTTCCGCAAATTGAAAATCGACGAAGAAATTCGCAGCGTCCTCCGTTTCGATGAAGGCGAGACTGCGGCTTGGACGATCACGCCAACAGCGGAAACGGCCCATAGGGCCGTGGCTACAGCCACGCCGGTCGACCCGTCGAGGCCGAACACGATCGCCTGTTACTTGTATGTTTTTCGCTGGAAACCGGGCCGGAACAGCGCGCTCCTGGCGAACTTGCACCGGCCGGACGTTTGTCTGCCCGCAAGCGGCTGGAGGCAAGTGGCGGATGATGGAGTGCGCAGTTATCTGGCGAACGGTTCGTTTGAATTGCCATTTCGCCATTTCGAATTCCAACGCGCGTTCGAAGGTTCTGCGCCGCAGACAGCGCACGCGTTCTATTGTTTATCGGAAGACCGCGCTTCAGGGCCTTCCACGCCACGACAGGAAGTGAACCTACTCGCGAGTTCGCCTGGGATGTCAGGGAGCCCTTCCTCATGGACACGTGCCGAACGTCTTCGCATGGTGCTCGAAGGTCGCCGCCATTTGGGACAGCAGGTCATCCAAGCGATATTCATTGGCGGCGACGGACTCGCCGCCACCGAGGCAGAATCGCATCTGTGCGACCTGGTTCGCGACGTCGTCGCTTTACGTGAGCCGGAAAAATTCTAAGGATGTCCGCCAGCTTTGGCTGTGGGGCAGGCGCTGGGTGCACCAAAGGTGGATCGGCTTCTCCGAAGACGATTGCAGTACTCGCCGAAGGCGCAGATATCCGGCGGCAAGGCCGCGTTCCTCTGCCAACGCGTTGAGGACAACGCGTTCCACCTCCAAAAAAATCCAAAAAATGTCTTGCCATGCCAGCGGGAATTGCTACAAGGGGCGTAATTCT
>QHNK01000012.1 GCA_003218415.1 Verrucomicrobiota bacterium
GCCAGAGCACGAGTAATATGTAGCGCGCGAAAAATCCGGCAGCGCACGCGATTATCAGAAACATCCATGGCCCAAGTCGGCGCGCCGTCCAAAAGAGCAGGGGAAAGATCAAATAAAACTGGATCAGCATGGAGAAATACCACCACGCCGCGTTCAGGTACATGAAGTTCATCTGAATATCGATGAAGCGGAGGCCGAGCAGGCTCAGCACAATGCGGTCATCCACCGGTTCGAGACGCGCCACGAAAGGCGAAACGAGATAAACCAAATGGGCTACCCAGTACATCGGATAGAGCCGCAGGAACCGCGCGCGATACCAGGCACCCCACGCCAGAGGACCCGATTCGACGCGTCGCATTGTCGATTGCATCAGTGTCCAGCCGCTCAAGATGATGAAAACGCCGACGGCATGAAATCCGAGCCCGGACACTTTGAACCAGACCAATCGGAGGATGGTCAGCGCGCTCGCGGCGAGGTTGCTCCAGTCGGGTGGCAGAAGAACGCCATATTGAAAATAGGTCCTGAAAAAATGAAAGTAAGCGACGACAAGAATTGCCAGGCCCTTTGAGATATCGATCCAAATGAGCCGTTTCACCGCATCGGCTTAGCAGGGGAGAGTCGCCGAGGTCAAGACACCTCACGCGATGAGTGATACTAACGCTGAGAGAATTGACGATGACGAGCGTGACATCGTTAGATCGACAGCACGTTTTCAGAAGCTAAAGCCGATCCTGCGCTTGAGCGTCGTCACTGGCGCGTGATTGTCATTAAAATCGTCGCAGTTTCGACTGCTAACTTGTTTTCAATGTTGCCCCGTTCAATCGCCTGCGTGCCGAGTATCGTTCCAAAACAGGATCGCTGGATGAGACAGGTCCTTCTCGTAGCTGAGCGCACTAAGGCTTGCTGTATCTAACATAAAAAATTTTCCAGCGGCTGGTTCCAGCCCGAGCCAGCGAGCAGCGAACACTCGCAGAAAATGTCCGCTCGAAAAAATCAGCACATTGCCTTTGATCGCGCGCACGCGACTAACAACACGATCGGCCCGAGCACCAATCTGTTCCGGAGATTCTCCGTTAGGGCAGCCGTCACGGAACAAATCCCAGTCGGGTCGCTTCGCATGAATCTCTGCGGTGCGCAGACCTTCATAGTCACCGTAGTTCCACTCGACCAGGTAGCGATCGACTTCGGCTACCGCACCAAACCCCGCCAGTTCACAGGTTCGAGCCGCGCGTTGCAACGGACTCGTCAGCACTTTCGCGAAAACCGATCCGGCCAGCCGTTCTCCAAGACGCGCGGCGTTGCGCTCGCCGCGCTCCGTCAAAGGCAAATCGGTAAGTCCTGTATGCTGTCCCGTGACGCTCCAGGCAGTCTCCCCGTGGCGCGCCAGATAAATTACCGGAACAATTTCGATCGCCACTGCTGGTCTATTGATTAGGCCATTGCCCGGTGTTCACGTTTATACGAGCGCGGGGGACTCCGCGGCGCGCCGTTGTGCTCTGGTTGTGCGGGCGGTTTGCGGCCGGCGAACGGTCTGGCTCTTCTGCGAAATCCAGGTGGTGGCGATCGCCGCGGAGGCGCCAGCCACCGAGCCAAGCACCCCGGCTAATACGGTGATGAGATTCGCGTCCACGCTACTAATGAAGCGCTGGTTCCGCCGCTAACGGTGGCGGAGCTTGCGTTGGTGCGGGCGCGGTTGTTTTGGCGCGGCGCTCTTTGAACCACATGATGACGACGTAGAACACCGGCGTAAGGAAAAGACCAAAACCGGTTACTCCGAGCATTCCGAAAAAGACGGCCGTGCCGAGAGCTTGCCGCATTTCGGCACCGGCGCCGGTGCTAAGAACAAGCGGAAGGACACCAAAAATGAAAGCAAAGGAAGTCATAAGAATCGGGCGCAATCGGAGTCGGCAGGCTTCGACCGCGGCGGTGAAGCGGTTTTTTTGGTCGCGATCCTGAATTTGTTTTGCGAATTCAACGATGAGGATTGCGTTTTTGCAGGCGAGTCCAACGAGGACAATGAAACCGATCTGGGTGAAAATGTTGTTTTCCATTGAACGCAGCCAGACACCGTAGATCGAGCTGAAGAGACACATCGGAACAATCAAAATGATTGCGAGCGGCAACGACCAGCTTTCGTAAAGCGCCGAGAGCAGCAGGAAAACGAACAGAACGCAAAGCGGGAAAATGTAGATCGCGCTGTTGCCCGCGAGTTTTTGCTGGAGCGCTATCTCCGTCCACT
This sequence comes from Verrucomicrobiota bacterium, assembly GCA_003218415.1. Lineage (GTDB taxonomy): Bacteria > Verrucomicrobiota > Verrucomicrobiia > Chthoniobacterales > UBA10450 > Udaeobacter. Next base: position 2,240 of record QHNK01000012.1, read on the forward strand.
CAGTCGTGAAGCTGGTGGGTAAAATTTCTCTTGCGAGACGCTCAACCGCACCAAGCGCTTGGCCAGTGCTCGCGCCCGGGGCGGGCTGGCCGCTGAGATCGGCCGCGGTAAACATGTTGTAGCGCGTGATCTTATCGGCGCCGCTCACTTCCTTCACAGTTGCAACTGAGCCGAGCGGAACAATGCCACCCGAATTATTTCGCGTTTTCAGCAGGCGGATGTCGTCGGGACTCAAACGAAATTGCGAATCGGCCTGAGCGGTGACGCGATACGTGCGGCCGAAAAGCGTGAGATCGTTCACATATGTCGATCCAAGATAAGTTTGGAGCGTTCCGAAAATGTTGCTCAACGGCACGTTCATGCTTTTCGCTTTAACGCGATCCACTTCGAGCCAGAGCTGCGGGACGTTCGCCCGAAATGTCGTCAAGTTGTTCGCCAGGCCAGGTGTTTGATTCGCTTTGATCATCATGGCGAACGCTTGTGTTTGCAGTTCATCGAGGCCGGCGTTGCCGCGATCCTGAATGAAAAGCTTGTAGCCACCGGCGTTGCCAATGCCAGCCACTGGCGGTGGCGGAAAGGCAATAACCAGAGCTTCGGGAATTTCCGCGCGAACGCGCGCGTTCATTTTCGCGAGAATCGCAGGCATTCCCTGGTCGCGCGTGTGTCGTTCTGAAAATTCTTTGAAAGGCAAAAAGACTGCGGCGGTATTCGGTTGGTTGCCGCCGAACAAATTGAATCCAGCGAACTCGACCGTATTGAGAATGCCGGGTGTTTCGTGAGCGATCTTCGAAATCTTATCGACGACTGCCTGGGTGCGGTCGAGTGATGCAGCGTCGGGCAACTGCGCAAAAACGACCGCGTACCCGCGGTCCTGCGTTGGAAGAAAACCGCCGGGCACAATTTTGAAGCCAAAACCGGTCAGAGCGAGCAAGCCGACGTAGATGAACAGAATGACGACGGCCAGTCGAACAAAGCGCGCGACAGTGTTGCCGTATGCGTTCGAGGCCCACGAAAACGTCTTGTTGAATCCTTTAAACAGCCATCCGAGCAGACCGTCGAGCAGGCGCTGAAATGAATCTTTCTCCGCGCCGCGCGGCTTGAGGAGGAGCGCAGCGAGGGCAGGGGACAATGTGAGCGAGTTGAGGGCAGAGATCGCGGTAGAGACTGCGATGGTCAACGCGAATTGGCGAAAAAATGTGCCGGTAATGCCGCTGATGAACGCGGTCGGGATAAAAACTGAGCAAAGCACGAGCGCGATGGCAACTAATGCACCGCCGACTTCGGTCATGGCCTTGCGTGCGGCGTCCCGCGGACTCAGCCCGTCTTCGATGTGATGCTCGATCGCTTCTACTACGACGATGGCGTCATCAACCACGATGCCGATCGCCAGCACGATGCCGAAAAGCGAGAGATTGTTGATCGAGAACCCGAACCCTTTCATCGCCGCGAACGTGCCGATCAACGAAACGGGGATCGCAATGAGGGGGATGATCGCGGCGCGCCAGGTTTGGAGAAAGATCAGGACAACCAGAACGACGAGCCCGATCGCTTCGAATAACGTTTTCTGCACTTCGTGGATCGATTCCCGGACAGAAACTGTCGGGTCGTAAACAATCGTGTAGTCGAGTCCGGCCGGGAAACGCTGTTTGAGTTCAGCCATTTTCTTCCGGACCGCGTCGGAAGTGGCGAGCGCGTTTGAGCCTGGGAGTTGGTAGATCGCGATCGCGGTCGCCGGTTTTCCGCCTAGCCCGCTGTTGACCGTGTAATCGCGAGCGGCAAGCTCAACCCGCGCGATATCGCGCACGCGAGTGACTTGTCCGTTAGCGCCGGTCTTAACAATAATATCGCCGAACTGCTTTTCATCGGTGAGCCGGCCTTGCGTGCTGACGGTGTATTGAAATGCGGTGGCGCCTTTCGGCACTGGCGGCGCGCCGATGATTCCCGCTGCGACCTGAACATTCTGCTCCTGGATCGCTGTGACGACATCCTGCGCCGTCAGACCGCGTGCAGAAAGTTGATGAGGATCGAGCCAGAGACGCATCGAATATTCGCGTGCGCCAAAAACATTGATGTCGCCGACGCCATCGAGGCGCGCGAGTTCGTCGCGAATCTGCAGCAACGCGTAATTGCTGGTGAAAAGCGAATCGAGCGATCCATCCGGTGAGACCAGATGCACGACCATGGTGATGTCGGGCGACTGTTTTTTCGTGGTCACGCCGATGCGCTGCACATCGGGTGGAAGCACGGGAATCGCGATGGCGACGCGATTCTGTACCAGCACCTGCGCCGTATCGAGATTGGTGCCGAGCTTGAACGTGATGCTTAGCGTCATGTTGCCGTCGCTCGTACTTTGCGAAGACATGTAGAGCATGTTCTCGACGCCATTGACCTGCTGCTCGATCGGCGTCGCCACTGTTTCCGACACCACTTTCGCGTTCGCGCCGGGATAACTGGTCGTGACCTGGATCGTTGGCGGCGCGATCTCGGGATATTGCGCGATCGGAAGCGTCGAGAGCGCAATGACACCCACCAACGTGATGACAATGCTAATCACGCCGGCGAAGATTGGCCGGTCGATGAAAAAATGCGGAAAGTTCATGCCGCGCTTAACGAGTTATGATCAGCACAATCACTTCGTGCCTTTTGCTTGTGCGGCTGGCGGCGATTCTTCCGGAATCGGTTGCACTTTCATCCCCGCTTGCAACAACTGCAGACGTGTCGAGACAACTTTCTCGCCGTCCTTCAGTCCGTTTTTCACAATCCGCTTTCCTTCGAAAAGACCGCCGGTCTCAAGGTTGCGCCGCTCGACCGTGTTATCGGGTTTCACCACGAACGCGTACTTGAGTCCCTGCTGTGAACTGATCACCTTGTCTTCAACCAGTGCGGCCCGATAAGGCGTTGCGCCCGAGACGCGCACCCGAACAAAGAAACCCGGTGTAATGAAGTTAGGGTTCCAGTTTTTCAGAACAATCCGAGCGCGCACCGTCCCCGTCCCAGGATCAAGGCGGTTGTCAACGAAGTCGATTGTACCTTTGTGCGGGAAATCGGTCTCGTTTCCCAGCTCGATCCATGCCGGAATCTTGGCCGTGCGCGCGCTCACGCGTTTCCCTTCTTCGCTCAACTTTACATATTTGAGCACCGCATTCTCGTCGGCATCGACTTTGGCATAAATCGGATCGACCGAGACTACTGTCGTAAGCAAGCTATCTGGACCGGCGCCGGGTTGAACGAGATTGCCTACGGTAATGCGCTGGTCACTCACTCGGCCGTCGATCGGAGATTTGATCTGCGTGAACTCCAGATTTAATGCGGCGGCATTCTTGGCGGCTTCGGCAGAACTTTTAGCAGCGGCAGCACCTTGATAGGTAGCTGCCTTCTGATCGAACTCGCTCGCGGAAATCGTGGCCTTGCCGCGCAGTTCCTTCGCGCGATTGAGTTCGATCTCGGCAAGCTTGAGCTGCGCGTCCATTCTTTCAACCTCGGCGGCAGCACGGTCAAAATCCGCTTGGTAAGGGCGCGGATCGATTACGTAAAGCAGGTCGCCCTTTTTAACGATTGCACCTGCTTCAAAATGAATCTCCGTGATGTAGCCGGACACTCGTGGTCGAATCTCAACCGATTCAACCGGGTCTAATCGCCCGGTAAATTCGTCCCATTCGTTCACCTCTTTCTCGATCGTGGTAACGACATTGACCGGTAGCGGGCCTTGTGACGGTGCAGATGCTTTCCTGCACCCAGTTCCCATCAAAAAAACGAGCAAGAGACCAACACCGGCAAAGAACTGGTTCATGTAATCAGATTCGCATTCATTTGAGTTGGTCGCGAACCGCGGCTTCGAGCGTAGAAGCCGCAGTAACTGAAGTTTGCTGCGTGGCGCGGGCGCGAATTCGGCCCGCCAGGTCGCTCAGCGCTTCGACATCGCGCAAGGTGATCATCTGCTCTATGTCTCGCGCGAACAAAAGATCGAGCGTCCAATCCATCATTACCCGCAACTTCTTCGGCAACCGCGGCAGTTTCATTAGATAGACCGTCCGCCAAAGAAACCACGCGATAAAGCCGGAAAATTTTATTCCAAATACCATGTAGGCCCGAGGTGAACAACAATTTCAAAGTCTCTCCATCCTTACATCGTTCCGCAGATGTGCTGGCCGTTGCGCTGGGACAGTCACCCCTGGTCCGCGAAACGCCCGCGCAGTTTGCTCGAACAGCTCGATTCTGGTGTTGAATTTGAGCTGATCGAAAAACAACGCCTCGGTAGCGATGAGCCAAATTGTGAAACAAACCATCAGCGTGCGGAGCGGGAATGGTTTCAAAGATTCGATCATCTTCATGATTGAGACATACGCGTGACCCACAGCGCTCCGCTGCTTCGCGTTCGAGAGATTTTCCAGTATACCTGGCGAGGTTGTGCTTACTCCCTCGTTAGAGATAGCAAGCTCGTCGGCCCCGCGAACCACGATCGTGTCGCGCAAAAGGATCCTTTCTCGTGCGGCACTGCAAACAAGCGGAAATAACCAATGAGAGATGAATACCGAGAAGCGCGCCGCGTTACGTTTGTTCTCGTAAGATGCTGACTTGCCAGGTGCGGTTTTCCCAGCGCTGGTCGCGTTTCCAAAGGAGTGTAAATGCAAACACTGAAACGGCTGCCCACTGTGCGCTCGGAAAGTCTGCAAACCAAAGATTCAATTCATCTTGGTGGATTGTGTCCAATTCGTTATCCCGCGCCCAATCGTCGATTGACCAGGCAATCGTCGCCTCCGCCGGTAGGATGATCCGCAGAATTTTGCCGCGCACGACACGCCGCAAAGGATGACGAAGAGTCCAAATCTCGTATCGACTCTGCACTGGATTTACGACGTAACGTTGGTAGGCCGGCTCGACACGGTCGAAGCAAACGCCGTCATGGCGGCTGCGCACGAGTGAAACATATTCAGCGTGCGACCAGCAAAGCGGCATTGCCGCGCCAGTTGGGCAACCGCGTTTCATCCTCGCGTACGGCAAATCTTCGCCGTCCCAAATTTGCTCTGTGATCA
>QHNK01000013.1 GCA_003218415.1 Verrucomicrobiota bacterium
ATTGGAGCGGATATTCTTTTCCCAACGCATGCAGTGCTGGATTGCGAACGGCAGTTACTCATTTTAAAGACCGATCCGGAAGTCATGGGCAGCTTTCCCGGGTTCGACCGGCGCGGATTGCGAGCTGTGCCGATTCAAGTCAGCGATGATTATAATTTGTATGTTAATGGTTCCGTTAACGGAAAACCCGCCAAGCTGATGGTCGATACCGGTTCGTTCGCCACGCTGTTGCACCGCTCCTTCGTCCGGCGAATGCGAATTGCGACTCGGGAGACGCAGTTTAGTTCGTCGGCTGTGAATCTGAAAGAGCGTGGCGTGCGCGTGGCGCTTATTCGCAAACTATCGGTAGGCTCGGTCGATATCTTCGGTAAGGAAGTGGGCGTCATTGACCTGGAAGGATTGATTCATGACGGGTTATTGGGAGGTTCTCCACCCGTCGCCGGTCTGCTCGGCGCAGAAACGCTGAGGCGCCACCATGGCATTATCGACTTCGGTACGCGCACGCTCTATTTGAAATAACGAGCACCGCCTGCCGGGCTTAGTCATTCCGCACGGAGTCGAGGAATCTCGTATTTTTCTGCTGGTGGATAAAATCATACAGGCATTCGTTTTAGCCGCCGGACGCGGCAACCGACTGCGGCCGTTAACAGACGAACTGCCAAAGCCGCTCATTCCGATTTTTCAAAAGCCGCTCATCACTTTCGCGCTCGATCACTTGATTGCGGCAGGGGTGCAATCCTTTGTCATCAACACGCACCGGCTGCCGAACTTGTTCCATGAATTTTTCTCGGGAAACGCTTACGACGGTCATTCTGTTACGCTCGCTCATGAGGCAGATCTGCTCGAAACCGGCGGCGGCATCAAAAATGTCGAAGGCATTCTTGGAAAAGAACCATTCATCGTTTACAGCGGCGATATTTTGACCGACGTCGCGCTCGAACCGCTGATTGCCGAGCATTTTCGCACCGCCAATGATGTGACGCTGGGCCTTCGGCGGAACACCGGCCTCGGGGCGGGCGTAGTCATGCGCGATGGGCGCATCGTCGAGATATCAACAAAATCCAACCCCAAGGAGAACTTTGATTACGCTAACATTTCCGTCTGGAACCCGGAAATTTTCGCTCGCATTCCCGCCAAGCGAAAAATTTCATTCATTCCCATCTTGATTGATTGGATCAACCAGGGCGGAACGATCGGCGGCTTGGCGCTGGATGACGGGAATTGGTTCAACATCGGGTCACGCAAGCAATATCTCGACGTCCACCGCGCGATTTCGAGCGAACATTGGCGACCGGCTTACGTGAAAACGCGGGACTGGCCCGAATCTGTCGCGCAAAGCGCGCATGTCGATCCGACCGCACAAGTTCGCGGATGTTCTGTGGTTGGGCCGGACTGCCGGGTTGGTGCAGAAGGCATCCTCGAAGACACAATTTTGTGGCCGGGTGCAGAAATTACTTCCAAAAGTCAGCTTTACAGTTGTATTGTCCGCTCCCGAAAAAAGGCCAGCGGCATCCATCGCAACATGGACATCTAGATCTAACTATGAGAACCGCGCTGCTTCTTCGACAAACGCGAATGCATTTTCCGCGTCTGGATGTCGATCAGATAAAAATCAGGCCGATCGAAAAAGGAGGTTCGGACCGGAAATTTTATCGAATCCATTGCGGTGCAGATCCGGCAGCTGCCGGACTGATCCTGGTTAAGTACAATCTGGAGCGCGAAGAAAACCGGCACTACGTCGAGATCGCACAATTTCTCAGGAAGCACGGCATTCGCGTGCCGGAGATTTATTTTCATGATCCGGCCGAGGGGCTGATCTGGATCGAAGATTTAGGGGAGCGCGATCTTTACAGTTATCAGCACGAGAGCTGGCTCGTTCGCCGCGCGTTCTACGAATCAGCGCTCGACGAAATCATTAAGCTCCACGGTCTGCCAGAGTCGGTCTGCGTAGAAATGAAGGAGCATTTGCCGGCGGAGTTTAACGCCGCCCTTTACCGGTGGGAGCAGAAATACTTTTTCCAGAATTGTCTTGGCCGCTATTTCAAGGTCAGCGAGTCAAAACGCAAAGAGCTGGCAGCGCTTCCCGGTTTGCGCGAAATCGCGAAGCACCTCGCGAGTCTGCCAAGGGTTCTTGTCCACCGCGATTTTCAATCGCAAAACATCATCATCCAAAACAGGCAGGCTAATCTGATTGATTTTCAGGGAATGCGTCCCGGCCTTCCCCATTACGATCTGGCATCGTTGCTCTACGATCCGTATGTCGATCTTGCAGAAGCGGAACGCACTGAGGTGATCGCATATTATCGCGATCGGCAGCGTGAAAACGGAATCACAATTGATGGCGACTTCGATTTAAAGTTGCGGCTTTGCGCGATGCAACGCCTCATGCAGGCGCTTGGTGCTTATGCTTTTCTCGGTCTGGTGAAAGGCCACAAACATTTCCTGGAATACATTCCTGATGCCCTGCGCTCGTTGCGTGCGGCTGTGGCAAAGATCGACAATCTCCAGCCGCTTGCATCTTTTCTCGGGGACCTCTGATTCGAGAAGACGCTTACTGACCAAAACCAGTCTTTAGGCCAGAAATTCCGGCGCTGTTACGCGAAAGGCGATTGAGGTCAATGGCCACTACCTCTGAGGAATGGATTGGTCCTGCGCTCGGTTCCGATTTTCGTCGGTGGCCCGTGGCCGGGAAGGACGGTGACATCGTCACCCAGCGGGAATAATTTTTTCCTGATCCCGGTTATGAGCAGATCGATATCTCCGCCGGGCAAATCGCCTCGACCGATGCTTCCGGCAAAAAGGACATCGCCGCCGATGAGCAATTTGTCGTTGCGCGAAAAGAAGCAAAGACTTCCCGGGCAATGGCCGGGAATTTCAAGAACTTGAAAATCGGCGCCGAGAAAATTTCGGCTGAATGTTTCTTCGATCAAAAAATCCGGTACCACCGTTTCGATTTCGAGTTCGAAACCAAAATTGCGAAAGAATTCGCGGTCGGAAATCATGGGCGCGGTGAGCGGGTGACACCCGATTGGACAACCAAACTGGCGCTTGATCCTGGCAAGATCCTGGACGTGATCGATATGCCCGTGTGTGAGGAGCAATAGTTTGAGATCGATCTCAAGCGAACGCACCCATTCGCAAGCGCCCTCAGGCGCGTCGAAGAGAATCCATCCCTCCGGCGCCTGAAGCAGATAGCAATTCGTTTCGAAAATTCCGCCGCAAAAGCTCTCGTAATTCATTGCGATTGACCGTATCCAAGCGTGACTACGGCTGAAGGCGAGAGTTTTTACGAATTAATTGAATGTTCACTCTTTTCGATTGTCTGATTCCTACTCACATGGCCACCTTGTTTGATCATCTTGCGTTCGATCGCGAAATCTGCCAAGGTGGGAAACCGCGTAATTACCGATGAAATCACATTTACAGCGATGCCTGGCGTTGTGCGCCATCGTTTTGGCAGCCGCGACTGCCGTCCCGCCGACAATGGCGAGCTCGAAGGAAACGGTCGCCATGTCCGTGGGCCGGCTCCTGGAGGAAGGCCATTACACCCGTCAAAAGCTCAACGAGGAAGTTTCGAACAAATTCCTGCAGACGTATCTCGAGCTTCTCGATTTTAGCCATCTGTTTTTCACCCAAAAAGATGTCGATGAGCTAAGCGCCAAATACGGCAGCTCGATGGCCGGGGACGTTCTGCTTGGCACGCTAAAACCAGCTTACGAGGTTTACGCTCTATATACGAAACGCGTTGACGACCGGGTCGCCAAGGTAAAAGAGCTGTTGAGGCAGCCGATCGATTTCAAGAGCAATGCGACGGTCGAGCTAAGCCGTCAAAAATCGCCCTGGCCAAAGGATGAGGCGGAAGCCGACCAACTCTGGCGCGGTCGTATCGCAAACGAGCTGTTGCAGGAGCATCTAAGCGAACATCCGATTGAGCCAGCGCCGCAACTGGTTACTCGTCGGTACGATCGCCTCGCCCGCAACGTCCACGAACAAGACAAGGACGAACAAATCAAACTCTTTCTCGATGCGCTCGCCCAGGCGTACGACCCGCATTCCGAATATCTGAGCAAAGCCGACATGAAGAATTTCAGCATCAACATGGGCCTCTCGCTCGTAGGCATCGGTGCCATGCTCCGGTCGGAAGATGGCTATGCGAAAATTGAAAGCCTGGTGCCCGGCGGACCCGCGCAAGTAGACGGGAGAGTCAAGGTTGGCGACCGCATTACCGCGGTGGCGCAGGGTCCGGCTGAGTTTGTCGATGTTCGGGAGATGCGGCTCGACAAAGTTGTCGAGATGATCCGTGGTAAGAAGGGGACGCATGTCCGGTTGCTCGTCATTCCCTCGGATGCCACGGATCCGTCGCGCCGGAAAAATGTCGAGCTCGTGCGGGATGAAATTAAGCTGAAAGATCAGGAAGCCCGTGCCGATATCATTATCAAGAAAGACGAGAACGGCGATCCGATAAAACTCGGCTGGCTTACGCTGCCTTCCTTTTATGCCGACATGGACAAACACCAGAAAAGCACCACGCGCGACGTACTGGCATTGCTCAAACGGCTGAAGAAAGAAAACATCGCCGGACTGGTTGTGGACCTGCGGAAAAACGGCGGCGGCTCGCTGGAAGAGGCGCTCTCGCTCACCGGCTTGTTTTTGAAGTCTGGCCCGATTGTTCAGACGAAAGATTACAATGGTTACATTAGAATTTCGTCTGATCCCGACAGTGGCATCGCTTATACTGGCCCACTTGTAGTTTTGACGAGCCGGCAAAGCGCGTCCGCCAGCGAAATTTTCGCGGCTGCGCTACAGGATTATGGTCGGGCGGTGATCGTCGGTGACAAGAATACATTTGGCAAAGGTACCGTGCAGACAATCCTCCCGATTGGCCGGTTCGCTTCGCTGCTGGGCAGCCATAACGATGAAGACGGCGCGTTGAAGTTGACGATCCAAAAATTTTACCGAGTCGCGGGCGGCTCCACGCAGCTTCATGGCGTGGCTTCCGACATTGTCCTGCCGAGCCTAAGTGATCTTCCGGAGTTCGGCGAAGGCGCGCTAAAAAACGCCCTGCCATATGACGAAGTGGCCAAGGCGAAATACACGAAATGGTCCGATAGCCATTCCCTGTTTGTTGATCAACTCCGGCGACGCTCGGAAGAGCGCGTTAAGAACGATCCCGAGTTCCACTACGTGATGGGGGACATGGATCGTTTACGTCATAAGATCGATGAGAACCGAATTTCGCTGAACGAAGATTTGCGAAAAAAAGAACTGGCTGAGGATAAGCTGCGCAAGGAAACGCGTTCGAAAGAGCGGCTGGCGCGGAATCAGGAGGAGCCGCAGATTTATCGGGTGACACT
>QHNK01000014.1 GCA_003218415.1 Verrucomicrobiota bacterium
AATCAAGGCGCAAGTCGGAGAAAAACTCGATCGTCTCTGGGATTGGCTGCGGAAGGACGCCGAGTCACGCCTGCGCCCGAGATAATCTGAAGCTCCAAATTCCCAGCTCGAACATCCGGAGACGCAATTGTCATCCTGAGCGAAGCGAAGGATCTCTGGCATTTCTCCCAGTTCCCGATCAACAATCAGAGATGTTTCGCTCTGCTCAACATGACACTATGAGTGTGTCTGCTGCCAAGCATCGCGCTTGCAATGTGAAGTTTCTCTGGAGCTTGAAGGTTCGAGCTTGGAGCTTGCGATCCGGAACTTGAGCGCAGTCGATGAAAAAAGTTACAATCTTTTGGCCGTGGCTGGCAGCGATTCTCAGCGGGCTGCTGTGTACGCTCTGTTTCCCGCCATTTGATCAGAGCTGGTTCTGCTGGTTCGCGCTCACGCCACTTATCGCGGCTGTCTGGTTTTCTGGAGAAAATTCAAAAGGCCGATGGCTGCGCAATCTGTTGCTGGGTTACCTGGCCGGGGTTGTGTTTTTTTCCGCGACGTTTAGTTGGCTGGGTTCTCTGGGAGTTCTATATCAAAACTTTTGGCTTCGCGGTTTATCGTGTCTTTTAGCCGTTTACCTCGGCGTTTACTTTGCGTTTTGGAGTTGGTTTGTTGGCTTGATCGCGCCCCGCAATTTCCTGGCTTCGTGGCGAAATTTGCTGTTAGCGTTTTTAGCTGCATCCGTGTGGACCGCGCACGAATGGGTCCGCGGTTGGTTGTTCGGCGGTTTTGGCTGGAACGGGCTTGGCGTTTCGTTGCACAACACATGGCCGCTTATTCAAATTGCCGAATTCACAGGTGTAACTGGCTTGTCCTTTGTTATTGCGTTCGCAAACATCATCGCCGTCACAACGCCGATCCGTTTGTATTTGGAAGCAAGAACGCGCCAGGTGCGACCGCATTTTGACCTTACGTTGACGTTGGCTGGCCTCGTCGGGCTTCTGGCGTTTGGGTTGTATAGCGTCCAAAACCGCCAGCCCACAGAACCGCTTCGTGTTGCCGCTGTGCAGGCCGATGTCCCGCAGCAGGAAAAATTTGATCCGCAGTTCAGCGCAGAAATTTTTGAACGTTTCCAACGCCTGAGTGAAATCGCGCTGCATTCCAATCCGCCCCCTGCCTTGCTCATCTGGCCGGAGAGTTCAATGCCCGATCCGGTGCGCGACCCGGCGACGGAGAGCAACGACTTCGTCACTGAGTTTGTCGCGTCTTCAAAAACAGACCTCCTGCTGGGAACGCTCGATGTGGAAAATGGAAAGGACTATAATGCAGCGGTCCTGATTTCCGGCGCCACGCAGGAGATGCAGGTGTACTGGAAGGTGCATCTGGTACCGTTTGGCGAATACGTCCCGCTGCGACATTCTTTTCCGCTCTTTGCCGCAGTAGCAAACCAGTGGGTGCCGGGCGATTTCGCCGCAGGCAAACGATACACGCTGTTTCGCCTGACCAATGTCGCTGCGCAGATCGCACCGCTGATCTGCTTTGAAGACACGATTGGCGATTTGACGCGGCAATTCGTAATTCGAGGCGCAAACTTGCTGGTGAACCTCACAAATGACGCCTGGTTTTTGCATTCCGCTGGGTCGCAGCAGCATTTGACGAACGCAATTTTTCGCTGTGTGGAAACGCGTCGCCCCATGGTCCGGGCAGCCAATACTGGAGTGACCTGTTTTGTAAACCAGTTCGGCCGTGTTACTCAGGTATTGCGTGATGAAACGGGCAGCACATTTACCGAGGGCGTGCTCACGGGCGAAACAAGGCTGCCCGCGGAAAGCGAGCTGACCTTCTACACGCGACATGGGGAATTGTTCGCAAAAGCCTGCGCCGCAATCACGCTGCTCACAATTTCGATCGCAAGTTTCCTCCGATGGCGGGCCTTGTAGGGCGTTCGCCGCGACGAGCGCCTAATTATCATCGGTGCTCGCCGCGGCGAGCACCGCTACAACTCGCCGGAATCTCCGTGTTATGATAGATGAGCCACGTGCGCGTTGAACTCCCACTTGATCACCTAGGCGAACTTTGGCCGCAGAAATTTCGCGGCGCGCGCGTCGGCGCGCTGCTTCATCCGGCATCGGTTTCGTCAACTATCGAACACGCCTCGCGAATTCTGAAGAGACACCATACCGATCTCTTCCGTCTCGCGGCATTTTTTGGCCCACAACATGGATTCCTCGGCCAGACACAGGACGACATGGTGGAATGGAAAAGTTACGAACATCCGCGCTTGCGCATCCCGGTTTACAGTCTTTATGGCGAGCATCGCGAGCCGACTGCGGAAATGTTGAAGGATCTCGATGTGTTGCTCATAGATCTGCAGGACGTCGGCGGACGGTATTACACATTCATCTGGACGATGTATCTTTGTCTGCGCGCCTGTGAACAAACCGGCGTTGCAGTTGTCGTGCTCGATCGACCGAATCCAATAAACGGCGTGACGACAGAAGGGCCGGTGCTCAACGCCAATTACAAATCGTTCGTCGGGCTTCATCCCCTTCGAGCGCGTCATGGAAAGACGATTGGCGAGCTGGCACAGCAATTTCGAGACGAAGCGTTTCCAGAATGTCGATTGTCCGTCCTACCAATGAAAGGCTGGCAGCGCTCCATGTGGTTTGACCAAACGAGCCTGCCGTGGGTCATGCCCTCGCCCAACATGCCGACGCTCGATACCGCGACGGTCTATCCCGGTATGTGTCTGCTCGAGGGTACAAATATTTCCGAAGGTCGCGGCACAACGCGGCCATTTGAGATTTTCGGAGCGCCATTCATCGATCCCGAGAAGCTTTGCAACGAATTGAATAAGCTGAAATTGCCGGGCATGTTCTTTCGCGAAAATTATTTTCAACCAACCTTTCACAAGTTCGCCGGGAAACTCTGCGGTGGCGCGCAATTGCATGTGATCGACCGCGAAACTTTCCAGCCTTTTCTCACCGGAGTGCAAATCATCAGGCACATCCGCGAGATGTGTCCTGAGCAATTTCAATGGAGGCAACCACCCTACGAATACGAATGGAAACGACTTCCCATCGAAATTTTAATCGGCGGCCCGATCGAATCGGTCTTCGGAGACTGACTGCCGCAGTCGCGAGTTTCGCAATCTCAGCAGCGGCCTGTTCGCAGCTGCGCGCAGACATTCCCTGGCCTGAGGTCGTGCAGCGGCTTGCATATGAAAACGAAAAATTAGCGCGGCGTTCGCAAGGACATAACGGCGAATACTTCGTGGTCTGCACTCTCTATTACACTCCGAAAGAATCTGGTTTCACGTTTGAGCGTGGCTTTGATGCGACGCTGATTACTAAGCCCGGATTACATGGCCGAACATTTCCGCGCGATTTTCTTCGCTCGGTAAAAAAGGAGGGTTTCGGACGGATTGTTACGCCGGTGAATGGACGCCACTACATTCGCTACAATGGCGGAAATTCGTTTGCCTTCGCTTCCCACCCTACAGGCGGCGGTGGAGTTTTGGTGGACCGCTATTCCGCGGCGATCAGGTCAAGCCAGGGCAGCTTGCGTCATGGAGCCATTGTGGAGACCTCTTCGCCAGAGGTGCAAAAAGTCTTTGGCAGCACGCGGTGGAAGATCATGGACACAGGTGGCGGGCTGCGGCGCTGGCAAATCGACTGCTATTTTGGCGAAGACGAACCTCTCGGTCCGGGCAAGCTACAGGGGCGGCCGCGTGCGACTACTTTTGAATACGCCTACGCCAACGCGCGAATCATCAATTGATGTGAAGCCTTTTTCGGTTCGGCTCAATCTCCATGGAGATCTTGACTTTTTTCTCGGGTCAAAAGCTGATCGTCGAAGGCTTGAGCGAAGCCTAAGCGAAAAGACCTCGGTAAAGGATGTGATTGAATCGTGCGGCGTGCCGCATCCTGAGGTCGATTTGATCCTGGTTAACGGAATGCCGGTGGATTTTGACTACGGCGTCATGAGCGATGCCGAAATCGAGCTCTACCCGCCCGGAATTGGACATCCGCACTTTAAGGAGAAACGATTGCAAATCGCTACAATCGGACGGTTTGTCGCGGACGGACATCTTGGCAGACTCACACGTAACTTGCGCTTGCTCGGATTTGATGTCGCCTACGATTCGCAAGCGCAAGATCGACAATTACTCGCTGTAATGAAGCACGAAAATCGGGCGCTCCTCACGCGCGACCGCCGATTGCTCATGTATGCAATAGTAAAAACCGGTTACTACCCGCGTTCACAAAACGCCGACGAACAAACCATCGAGGTAATCCGTCGTTTTGATCTCCTTGGCTCGATCGCTCCATTTACGCGGTGTCTTCGCTGCAACGCACCGCTGCAAAAGGTAGCCAAGGCGGACATCATTGAGAAGCTCGAACCGCTTACCAAAATTTACTATGAGCAATTTCGGCGTTGTACCGGCTGTCGCCAAATTTACTGGGCTGGATCACACTTCACGAAACTTCAGAAACGCCTCGGGCAAATCCGCATCAATTTTGGTAGCTAGGTAGGAGCCACGCGCAGAGTCTCTGGGCAGGAAGGGATTCAATCGTATTATCCTCAATTCAAAAAATGGAATCCGCGCTTTGCCGCCGCTTGCTATTGGCGATCCTTATCGTCGTCCGATTTACAATACCGGCGGAAGCGTACGGCCCGCTCGGACATGAAATCGTTGGCGCGATTGCCGACGAGCGACTGGCAAATACGGCCACGGCCGCAAAAGTGTATGCAGTGCTCGACGGGCTCACATTAGAAAGAGCGGCTGTGATTGCGGACGAGATCAAAGGCTGGGACAAAAAAGGCGTAGAGGATCCAAAGTCATTTCATTACGCGGGGCATCGGAACATTGACAGACAACTACGGGATTTCTGGCGGGCAAATCAGCCGACGCACGAGATGAATTCAGCTGCGCCTTCGCATCATTGGTTTCATTACACCGACGTCCCAGTGGCGCCACCGCAAAAGTACCGAGGCGGAAACGCCGGGCGCGGCAAATGGGACATAGTGCATATGATTTCGTACTGCATCCAAGTTTTGCAGGGGCAAGTGCCCGAGCAAAACGAACGCAAGATTACAAGGCCGGTAGCGCTCCTCTTGCTGGCCCATTATGTCGCGGACATTCATCAGCCGCTGCATGTAGGCGCGGAATATTTCGATGCGCAGGGCCGTGCGACAGACCCGGATAAGGACAAATCAGCCCTTGGAGATGAAGGCGGAAACATGTTTACGCTGGAATTAAGTGATGAACCGCCACGACGCCGAGGTATCCGCAAGAAAAATTTTCATGCGTTTTGGGACTATGACGCGGTAAACGCGCTTTTCCCTCAGGTGCCCCGTTGGCTGCCAAAAAGTGAATTGCAGTCGCAAATCGAGCCACTTAAGAAACAGCTGGTTCACGAAATGGCGACACAAGAGCCGCGCAACTGGCGGATGCCGCCAAATGTTTCCCTTAACAATTACGCCGAGATGTGGGCGGACCAAATCTTGCCGATCGCGCGTGAAGCGCATGAACGAGTCCAATTCAGAAATGTACACCCGCAACAGGAAGAGGATCGCGTCGTCGCAGCCGGTGAAGCGGTTGAAAAACCGCAAC
>QHNK01000015.1 GCA_003218415.1 Verrucomicrobiota bacterium
AACGGTCACGAAATAAAACGGCAGAAGCAACAGATACATCCCCAGGGAATTCGCGCCGTGACCTTCCATCGTCGCAAATGAACGGCCGATCACATGGCGACCGATTCCAATTGCAAAGAACTCGCCGTGCGTTTGAATGAGTGCCGGAATTCCCCAAAGCGCGACTACGGCGAGAGTGAGCAAAATTCCTGGTAAGAATTTGAAGCGTCGAGCCAAAGGCCAATCTCGCGCGTAGATAATTATTGCACTAACCGTGAGCAGCGGTGTCCATGCGATTGGCCCTTTCGCAAGGAATCCCAGTGCGAGTGAAAAATAGAATGCCAGCCACCACTTTGTTCTCCACTTCTCGCTTCTCGCTTCTCGATTCTCGATGAGCTCATATCCCGTCCAATTTGCTAGCGTCACGAACAACACCAGCCACATGTCGGCGACGGCCGCTTTGGCGTGGAGAAACGTTTGCAGCGAAAGGGTAAAAATGATCGCCGCCCACCAGCCAATTTTCTCTCCGCCTATCCGTGCACCCCAGGCCAAAATCGACAACGCGGTGAACGCAGCGGCCAGAGCCGACGGGAAACGGGCTGCGAAATCGTTTTCACCAAAGATACGATAACTCGCAGCTTGAGCCCAATAGGCGAGGGGAGGTTTATCCAGACGAAGTTGATTATTGAAGCGCGGAACGATGTAATCGCCGCGTTCGGTCATCTCCCGCGACGCCTCCGCGAAACGCGGTTCGTCACGGTCGATCAACGGCAAGCTCCACGTGCCAGCGATGTGAAAAAGGACGCAACCAAAAAACAGCAACGCGTAATTGATTGATTTCAAACCAGAACCCAAAATAGCGTCCGGCAAAACTTACGGGAACTTCTTTATGCAGCGCACGGCCGTTTTTTATTGGCTGATCGGCATCGCCATCGCGGCGATTGCGATCGGAGCGGCATTTTATCTGGATGACACCGTCTGGCATTTCATCATGCAACATCAAAGCCGCGCCGTGCGCAGTTTCATGCACAACGTCAGCCGATTTGGCGACTGGCCTTCCCATGTCGCGCTTGGATTGCTCCTTTTGGGAATCGCATGGTCGCGCGGCAGTAAAAAATGGACACGTATTTTTTTGTCGATGCTGCTGGCGATGGCGATAGCAGGCATTGCCGGCCATGTGATCAAGCGCACGGTCCCGCGCGCCCGCCCCTCGGTGAAATCGGAGCTTCGTTGGGGAGGCCCGCGTTTCAGCACGAAATATCACGCGTTTCCTTCCGGGCACGTTGCGGCGTCAACAGCATTTTTTGGCGTCTTAATTTTTGCTCGTCGGCGCGTCGGTCTCGCCTGTCTCCCAATCCCGATTCTGATCGGATTCTCGCGGATGTACATCGGCGCACATTATCTCTCCGACGTTGTCTGCGCAGCGGTGCTGGGGATTTTCTTCGCGGCGCTAGTGGCGCATTTTCTCCTGGGACAAGTCGAAAATCGGCAATCGCAAATCGAAAATTAGGCGCGGAGGGGGTGAGATTCGAACTGACGATTCCACCGCAGCGCCTTTGGCCGACACTTTTCCCTCGTGAATGGACACGAACGGTGATGACGGGAGTTTGATTAAGTGTCAGCTTCCTAGGGGCGCTGGGCCCAGGTTCGTCACGGCGAATCTGTTTCGCCTGCGGACGAATCCGTCCTGTGTGCGGACCTGCGGCGGACTCACATGAGACAGCACCCTTAGCGTTAAACGCGTACCCTCGCAACCCATGCCCTCAGGCAGGGATCTCGCAAGGTTTTTGCTCGCGAGTTCCCGCGTAAGAACTTCTTTGGGCTTTACCGTTATGGGCGAGGCGGCGGCGTTGGGTGAGGCCTCGGTGTTGGAATAGGCCTCGCAGTAGGCGTTGGCGTTGGGGTCGGAGTAGCTGTTGGAGTCGGTGTAGGCGTGAATGTGGCTGTGGCTGTCGCCGTCGCCGTAGGTGTCGCCGTCGCTGTAGCCGTTGGTGTCGGCGTCGGGGTTGTCCCCGGGAGCATGAGCGTGTTCGTGTACAGGTCAAACGCGCTCAACGTGCCATTCGGGTTCGTGCCATCGCAGTTCGCGTTGTCCGCCCACACCGTGTAGAGCTTGCCCGCGAGCGCGGACTGACCAACGTAGTCACCATAGTCCACGCCGTTGCCCGAATCCGTCGCGTTCGAGAACCCGCCGCTCAAGCGCCTGTTCGGCGCCCAGGTTAGGCCGCCGTCAGTGCTGTAGGTGCCGTAGTATTCCGCATCGTCGTTAGGAATATTGTTCGTCCCGCTCACGCCGTCGTCATTGCGGCAATCGTGAAAGCCCACTGCCACCGTGCCGGTTGTGGGATCGAGCGCAATGTAGGGCAGGAACTGGCTGCGGATCGGCCCCAGCGGGTCGTCGTTTACGCGCACGAACGCGCTCCACGTCGCGCCGTCGTCGGTCGAGGTCCGTACATAAATCTCGGTGTCGTTGTTCTCGTTGACCGTCTCGTCTGTGTACACCAGGTAGATGCGGTTGTTGAACGGCCCACCGGTCGCGTCCCATACTACCCCAGCCTCAGCGTCGATCGAGCGTTCGCTCTGCGCCGGGATAAAGTCGAAGCCGCCCACATTGGTCGCCGAAACGGTGACGCGCGCGCCGAAACCGCCCCCTCCCAAACCGTCCGCGTCTACATTGGCGTAGATCGTCGCCGGACCCTGCCCACCAGTCGGGCTCTGATAGGTCACGATGACCTTGCCGCCCCCGGGGCCAGGCCCCACGGCGATACCTCCGAAGCTACCAGCCGCTGACGGGATCGCCTGTTGCGCGTTGAATGGTCCCCAAACACCGAGACCCGTCACTGGCGCCCCACGCGCGACCATACTTCCGCTCTGGTTCCAGTCGACCCACACGCTGCCGTTGCCTACCGCGATCGAAGGTTGGTCAACGCTGCCGGTGCCCGCGGTTACCGGTGCACTGAATGTGACGCCCCCGTCGGTGCTCAAAATCACGTTGATTTGGTTGACGCTGTTGTTGATGTAGATGAGGAACAAGTTGCCGAACGTGTCCCAAGCCGCCTGTCCGTCGCAGCACGCCACACCCGTGGCGACCGTGCCGCGCGTCCAGTTCGCGCCACCATCTGTTGAGTACGCGCGGAAGATGCTGGCTGTGCCGGGGTTGTTCGAGAAGGCCACGAGGTTGTTTGTGTTGGTCGGGTTAACGACCACGAAACTCTCAGCCTGGTTGCCAAGCGTGGCGCTCACGTTGACCACCGCCTCGAGGCAGGTCAGCGGCGTGAACAGATCGATCGGTTTCGGTGCACGCTCTTTGGGCTTTATGCATTTGCGTGTGCCGTCGGGCACATCGATGCCGTCGGTCGCCGCCAGCACCTGCGCGTGCAAGGTGGATGTGGTAGGCGTGAGGAACGCGAGAACGGCGGCAAGCGCAGTCAGGCGTGTGTTCATATATGTGTGTTCTCATTGATGCGGCCGAAGCAGCGCTGAAACGTCGGCTTACGCAATTAGCCGCGATTCTTGAACGATTTCGAAACGAATGTCGAGCCTTATTTTGGCTGCGAAGATGGCGCCGGCGGCAATCCGTTAGGCCGATGCCAACCTCTGGTTGTTAAAGTCTTCTAACTTTTTGGCTTTAGCATTGATGGAATGAGGCAGCTTCACCGCTTCGCCGTTTCACCGTCTGTGGCCGTTCACCTTGTAACCTCAGCCTACTGAGTCTCTCCGATTGACGGCAGTTTGAAAAAGCGGATCGTGATCCTGTCCCGTATGAACCTCCTGCGCAGCATCGTACTCTCTCTCCTCGCATCACTCGGCCTCCTGGCTGTTCCGGTCACGGCGCGGGCGCAAGTCACTAGTGGAGAACAAAACCCCCATTTCGCCGACACACCCTCAAGAGTTGACGCCGCATCGCTGCAGAAAAAAGCCACTCAAGCCCAGGCTCGGATTCACGCCAATAAGGACGACCGCGACCAGCTGATGAGCGCAATCAAGACTAACGAGGTAGCCTTGGCCAAACAAGTCCTCCTCAGAAACGGATTCACCGCTGAAGATTTGGAAAATGCGAAGATCACTCTACGGACGGGCGGAGGAAAGGGAGGCGAAGACGAAATAGAGATATCTGCCACCTGTTGTGATCCTAAGGAAATCACAATTCAACGATCCCTGGAGTACTTCACAAAATAACCGTTACAGAAATAGGAAGCATACCTACTAGGCGCCCATGTCAGCTCCATCGATGTTTAGGCGTTGGATCAACCAGGTTGGCTGCGCGCAAAAAGCACACACGCGCGAGAGAGAGAAGGCCGCCATTCGTTTAACGTTTTTTCGCGCGCGAACCCAGCGACCACCGATCACTGATCGCTGTTCACAGATCACATCAAGACCGCGCTCGTTAAAAATCGGAGAGTACGAGCAAGAGTAAGAGTAAGAGTAAGAATAGGACTTTAAGGCGCGGAGGGGGTGAGATTCGAACTCACGAGGCCTTTCGGCCTTCCGGTTTTCAAGACCGGCGCAATCAACCGCTCTGCCACCCCTCCGAGGAGGATGTCGCGACAACTCTGCCATCGGTTCAATCGCGAGCAACTGTAGCGGCGCTCTGTGGGCGCCGAAGCCAATGGGTCGGCGGTCACAAACCGCCGCTACAGCCCAATTAGACTCGACATCGCGATATGTTCATGTGAACTTAGCACATGCCGGCGAAAAAGAAATTCCGGCCTGTTGTTGAAGAGGCGCCCCAGAGCTACGCGCCCGTCCGCGGGCGAGGCGCGTCCTGGAGCCCGGCCAATCGGTTCGAAAAGCTGCATGTCGATCTGACCGACATTGATTCTATCGATGTTGATCCTGCTACTGACGAACAGCCTCGGCGGCCGACACAGTATTTTCGTGATGGAACCAAATCGATCATCACTCGGAACAACAGTCCTGATGTCGGTTTCGAAACGAGCTTGAACCCATATCGCGGCTGCGAACACGGCTGCATTTATTGTTACGCGCGGTCGACTCACGAATATCTCGGCTTTTCCGCCGGCCTCGATTTCGAGAGCAAAATCATGGTGAAAACGAATGCGCCCGAGTTATTGCGCGCAGAACTGGAATCGCCGCGGTGGCATCCACAGACACTGGTACTGAGCGGCGTCACCGATCCTTATCAACCCATCGAGAGAAAGTTGCGCATTACGCGCCGCTGCCTAGAAGTGCTCGCTCAATTTCGAAACCCCGTGGCGATCATCACCAAGAATCGTCTCGTCACGCGCGATGTCGATATTTTGAGCGAGCTTGCGGCATGCAACGCCGTCGCGGTAAACATTTCCGTGACCTCGCTCGACGCGAATTTGCAGCGAGTGCTGGAGCCGCGAACCTCATCACCTCAGGCCCGTCTGGATGCGATAAGGCAACTTCGCAGCGCAGGAATTCCAACGGGTGTGATGGTCGCGCCGATCATTCCAGGACTAACGGATCATGAAGTTCCAAAGATTCTGGACGCATGTGCAAAGGCAGGCGCGCAGTTTGCCGGTTACACAATTATCCGTCTGCCGTGGGCGGTAGCGCCATTATTTGAACACTGGCTTGAGGAACATTTTCCGGACCGCAAAGAGAAGGTGCTCGGACGCATCCGGGACATGCGGGGGGACCGGCTAAATAACTCTCAGTGGCACAAGCGCATGATCGGGGAGGGAATTTTCGCAGAGCAAATCGCTTCGCTCTTCAGAGTGAGTTGTCGTCACGCCGGCATTGGCGAACGGCCGACTCTTTCAACAGCATCCTTTCAGCGAAAAAAAGAACAATTGAAATTGTTTTAGCAGTGGACGTCAAAGCGGGCGGCGATTTTGCCAACCCAATGCTTGGTCTCGCAATTGTTCTCCGATTTCGAGCGACTCCGTAATGTCGATTTGCGCGGCGGCGTCATCAGCAGCGGCAAGAGGCTCTTTGCCCGCTGTTGGCGATTTTTGGAAGTAGCCGGGAGCTATTGCGGCCGGCGGCTGCGCATCGGCGGACGTATTGATTTCGCCCCGCGCGCACGTGACCCGGGTCGTTGTGCCGTCAGTCCAAACACAAAACAAGCAATCCGAATCAGCCCTGACCGTTAGTTCGCGCGCCGTGATTGCAAATTGTGATGCGCTTCGATCACTTCGGTTGAAGAGAACAATGATTTTCCCGCGATTCAATCGTATGCGCGTGCTCCGTTCCCGCATACCGCCAGCAGTCTGGTTGCCATCCTTCGCGATCCTCAGCTCTTCAATCTTGATTTCGGAATTTCCGGAGAGTTGTGCGAGCGCACCAGGAATCAACGCAAGCTTGATCGAGGCACCGTCCGCTGACCGTACGGTATTGCCACTATGAATCCTGCTTTTAAGCGTGACCGGCTGAAAATGATTTCGTTCCGAGTTTCCGAAGACGACGTTGCCTTTGACTGAAAACACAATGGCCGCCGTCGCCCGACTGATGCCCTTCGAGCATCCGTTCGCGAACAGGCAACAAAACGCGAGCAAACTGGCAACTGATCGAAAACGCATCGAGAATTCTCGTGATGGCAGCGCGTACGGGAGTCGAACCCGTGCACCAGCCTTGAGAGGGCTGTGTCCTAACCACTAGACGAACGCGCCGCAACAGGATGGGATGTAGGAATACTGTATTGAGTGGGGGCTGGCAAGGCGAGCGCTCAACACTACTTTTTGAGTTTATTCTTCTTGTGTTTGTGTGCGGGCGTGCCCGTTGGCGCCGGCACGGCCATCGAGGCGTCCGTCTCCGGACGGACGCGCGGTTGAGCCAACAGAATTTGGTGAGAAGTCTTTAATTCTTCCAACGCCAACTTGATCTCGGCGTTGGTAGCCAGGGCAGACATCCGTTCGTAATAGATGTTGTAGTAATCGCGGAGTCGATTCCGCTTTTCCAGATCCGTCCGGGCAGCCTGAGCGAACGCTTTCGCTGCTTGGACCGCCGGATCGTTTACCATCCGGTTTTTCAGTTGTCGCCATTCGACATGCAGCCTGAGTGCATCAGCGTCCTTCCCTAACGACTTCGGTTTTGAAAAAGTCTGGTCAAGCTGCGATATCTCAGGCAACTCGGGACCGTTGGGTTCGTAGGAAGGTGTAGCAGCAGCCTCTGGCTGGTTTTGCCCTGAATAAAGATCTACAGACGGCGGCGCGGCGTCCTGCCCGTGCGCTATCAGCGCGGTGCCAACCAGCGTAGCTAGAATGATCGACCCAATTCGCAAAACGTAAGAAGAAAACATTGCTCGCCCCAATCGCTGACCCACGTCGGGGCGAGAGGATTTGAACCTCCGACCTCGTGGTCCCAAACCACGCGCTCTACCAAGCTAAGCTACGCCCCGAATCGAGCGAAATCATTATCACGATTCGGCGTGTTGCGCATCCGCAAGTTTACCCCGAAGGCTTTCGGTGCTAAGCCGAATCAGATGCCATAGTCGAGATTTGGTGCGAGTCGTTTTTCCACTGCGGCAACCGGCTCGCCACGTCGGTTGGCATAATCTACTATCTGATCTTGTCCGATCTGGCCGACCCCGAAATATTTTGCATCGGGATGTGAAAAATAGAGTCCGCTCACGCTTGCTCCGGGATGCATTGCGAACGATTCCGTCAGTTTGACGCCTGCGTTCTTCTCTGCATTAAGCAAATCGAATAGCGTTCGTTTCTCTGCATGATCCGGACAGGCGGGATAACCGGCAGCCGGCCGGATGCCGCGATATTTTTCGCGGATAAGATCGGCATAAGACAATTGTTCAGTGCGCCCGAAGCCCCAGGCGATCCGCGTCTGTTTGTGCAGATATTCGGCAAACGCTTCGGCTAATCGATCTGCCAGCGCCTTGGTCATAATCGCGCTGTAATCATCGTGTTCACGCTTGAATTCTTCCGCGAGCTCGTCTGCGCCGTGAACTGAGACAGCAAATCCGCCGAGATAATCAGCCAATTGCGGATTGCGGATTGCGGATTCCGGAGAGATGAAATCCGCTAGGCAGTAGTTGGATTGTCCCGACGATTTTTGCATTTGCTGACGCAGGAAATAAAACGTGGCGACCTTTTCAGGGCGTAGTTCATCAGCGTAAACATCAACGTCGTCGCCGACCGAGTTTGCTGGCCAAAAGGCATGAACGCCACGCGCGATCAACAAGTTCTTCGCTACGATCCGATCAAGAAGTGCCTGAGCATCATCGAACAGTTCGCGCGCTTGTTTGCCAATCTTAGGATCGTCGAAAATCGCCGGATAACGGCCACGCAACTCCCACGCATGAAAGAACGGCGACCAATCGATGAAGGGAACCAGATCGCCGAGCATGGGAACACACACGCGCACGCCGAGAAACTCTGGTTTCGGCAGGACGTAGCTGCTCCAATCGATCTGAATCCGATTGGCGCGCGCTTTATCGAGCGTCAGCAATTTCTTTTCCCGCGTCTTTGCAGCGTACTCCTGACGCAATCGTTCGTAATCTTCGCGCGTTTTGTTATCAAACGCGGATTTGAGTTCCTCGTTGAGCAGGGAATTTACGACGCCCACAGCGCGCGATGCGTCGAGCACGTGCACGGTGCTGGCGCGATAATGCGGCGCGATTTTCACCGCGGTGTGCGCACGGCTAGTAGTGGCGCCGCCGATCAGGAGCGGTAAACGAAATCCCTCGCGCTCCATTTCCTGCGCCACATGCACCATCTCATCCAATGACGGCGTAATCAGGCCACTCAGGCCGATCGCGTCTGCTTTTTTCTCTCTCGCGGTTTCCAGAATTTTCGCGGCCGGCACCATCACGCCAAGGTCGACCACGTCGTAGTTGTTACATTGCAGCACCACGCCCACGATGTTTTTGCCGATGTCGTGCACGTCGCCTTTGACGGTCGCCATCACGATGCGCCCCTGCGGCTTTGCACCCGCAGATTTTTCCGCTTCCATAAACGGCATCAAATAGGCGACAGCTTTTTTCATCACCCGCGCGCTCTTCACGACCTGTGGCAGAAACATTTTGCCTGCGCCAAATAAGTCGCCAACGACGCTCATGCCGGCCATGAGCGGACCTTCGATCACCTCGAGCGGCCGCTTGCACTTTTGGCGCGCCTCCTCGGTGTCGGCATCAATGTGATCAACGATGCCTTTGACCAATGCGTGTTTCAGGCGCTCTTCGACGGGCTCTTTTCGCCAAGCTGCATCGGCAACAGGCGTTTTCCCTTTTGCTTTTACATTTTCCGCGAAATCGATCAGGCGTTCGGTTGCATCGTCTCGCCGGTTCAACAGCACGTCCTCAACGCGCTCCCGCAAGTCGGGCTCGATTTCTTCGTAAACCGCGAGCTGTCCCGCATTCACGATTCCCATGTCTAGGCCGGCGCGAATGGCGTGAAAGAGAAAGGCGGCGTGCATCGCTTCCCGGACAGTGTTGTTTCCGCGAAACGAAAATGAAATGTTGCTCACTCCTCCGCTGACGCGTGCGCCCGGCAGATTCTTTTTGATCCAACGCGTCGCTTCAAGGAAATCGACCGCGTAATTGCGATGTTCTTCCAGGCCGGTGGCAATCGTCAGAATGTTTGGATCAAAAATAATATCGTTCGCTGGGAAATCGGCGTGTTTGGTCAACACATCGTAAGCGCGCGAGCAGATGTCGATTTTTCGCTGGCGATTGTCGGCCTGGCCTTGCTCATCGAATGCCATCACGATGGTGGCCGCGCCATAGCGCCTGATCAATCGCGCCTGCCGGACAAACTCCTCTTCGCCGTTTTTTAGGCTGATGGAGTTCACCATTGCTTTTCCCTGCACGCATTTGAGTCCCGCTTCGATTACGCTCCACTTTGAGCTGTCGATCACGATGGGAATCCGCGCGATCTCCGGTTCGCTGCCGATCAGGTCCAGGAAGTGAATCATGGCGGCTTCCGAATCGATCATCCCTTCGTCCATGTTCACGTCGAGCAGGTTTGCGCCGCCTTGCACCTGTTGTCGGGCTACAGCGAGTGCTCCCTCGAAATCGCCTGCCAAAATCAGCTTTGAAAATTTCGGCGACCCTGTGATGTTGGTGCGCTCGCCAATAACAGCGAAGCCGAATTCCGGCGTAATGTTCAGCGGTTCGAGCCCGGAAAGTCGCAGAATCATGTACAGCTGATTGTGGTTTCTACGACGCGGGGCGAAAATTGACTCACCAGTTTTGCGAGCGCGCGGATGTGATCCGGCGTGGTGCCGCAACAACCGCCAACCACGTTAAGCCAGCCGTTCTCTGCCCACTTGGCCACCTTGGGCGCAAATGTTTCAGCTGTTTCCGGAAAACCGGTCGGCGACAGCGCATCCGGCAGACCAGCGTTCGGATACGCGCTCATGTAGTACGGCGAGATGCGCGCCAGCTCTTCGATGAACGGCTCCATTTCGACCGGACCCAACGAACAATTCAGTCCGACGACAAGTGGCTGCGCGTGCGCGATCGATATGAGCAACGCTTCAACCGTTTGCCCGCTCAGGTTGCGCCCGGACTTGTCGATCACGGTGCCCGAGATCATCAACGGCACGCTGCGTCCGGTTTTTTCCAATGCATCAGGGATAGCGAACAACGCAGCCTTTCCGTTGAGCGTGTCAAAAATGGTTTCGACAATGAGAAGATCGACACCGCCTTCGAGCAGCGCTTTCGCTTCATCGAAATAAGTTTGGCGAAGTTGATCGAACGAGACCGCGCGAAACGCCGGATCGTTGACGTCAGGTGAAATGGAACCAGCAACAGGAAGAGGTCCCATTGATCCGCCAACAAATCGCTGCTGCCCGGTTTCATTCCCGACACGATCCGCGGCTTGGCGGGCGATCTTGGCCGCTTCAAAATTAATTTCATGAACGAGCGTGCGAAGATCGACATCGTCCACCACGCGCTGAAAAAATTCCTGATCTTTGCGACCACGTTTGGGTTCGCCTTGGAACAGGAAATCGTGCAACCCGATGGTTGTTCCGCTGAAAGTGTTGGTTTCGATGATGTCGGCGCCGGCATCCAGATAAGCCACGTGAATTTCCTCGACGACTTGCGGCCGTGTTAAGTTGAGCAGTTCAAGGCTTCCCTTGAGGTCTTTGCCTTTCCAATCAGCGAATCGCTTTCCGCGATAATCCTGCTCGGACAACTTATAGCGCTGGATCATCGTGCCCATCGCTCCGTCGAGGACGACGATGCGTTCGCGCAACAGCGCTTCCAAGGGATGGAGACCGTTTGTTGCCATGATCGTTCGGGAATTAAAAGGTGTTTGGTTCGATAAGCAAGAAACAAATTGACGCATCATGATATGTAGATACGTTGAATTGGCCTTCCTCTTCCTCTACCTCTTGCTCTTAGTTCAACCACGAACGCACACGAATAGACACGAATGTTGTAGGGCGGCTGTGTCAGACGCCAAATGTTTGGTAGGGGCAGTTCACTGAACCGCCCGGGCGATTGAGGTCAATCACCCCGTCGCCGCCACGGAGCTGGGCGGTTCTTCACCGTAACAAATTAGGTGCGCTCCCCAATCTAGTTCATTCGTGTTTATTAGTGTTGATTCCTGGTCACTCGAATTAGTTGAATCACGCCGTGGAAGCGATCCGGCTCTTCAAACTGCTCGACCGCGATCAACGCAACACGTTCGTCGCTTGTTTCCTCGGCTGGGCGCTGGATGCCCTGGATTTCTTCCTCCTGACGTTCGTGCTTGTGCCGATCTCGCAAGACTTTGGCCGCAGCATTCCGGAGATCACGTTCGCCATCACGCTCACGTTGATGGCCCGGCCGCTGGGCGCGTTCATCTTCGGCTTGTTGGGCGACAAATTCGGGCGGCGGATTCCGCTCATGATGGACATCATTTTTTATTCGGTCATGGAACTGCTCACCGCATTCGCGCCGAATTTCACTGTGTTCCTAATTTTACGCGCGCTCTTCGGCATCGGCATGGGCGGCGAGTGGGGACTGGGCGCGTCGCTGGCGATGGAAACTCTGCCGACGGAAGCGCGCGGATTGTTTTCGGGAATTTTGCAGCAGGGATACATGTTTGGATACCTGTTCGCCGCGGCGGTTTACGGGATTGTTTACCCGCTATTTGGGTGGCGCGCACTGTTTGTCGTTGGCGCGCTGCCGGCGCTGTTGGTTATTTACATTCGGGCTAGAGTTCCCGAGTCGCCGGTCTGGATACGACAAAGATCAACAGTCAACTTTTGGGCGAGTCTGGGCGACATCCTGAAGCGGCACTGGCTGTTGTTCCTCTATGTCGTTTTGCTAATGACAGCGTTTAACGCCATGTCGCACGGGACCCAGGACATGTACCAAACTTTTTTGGGCGAGCAGCGTGGGCTCAGCGTGAAAGAAAAATCGATTATTGGAATTATCTATGCCATCGGCGCGATCTGCGGCGGCATCTTAGTCGGCCATCTTTCGCAAAGGTTCGGCCGTCGTCGATTGATCATTGTCACTGTGATAGGCAGCATCATTTTAATTCCTGCGTGGGTTTTCTCGCCCGGATTGTCGATGCTGGTGGCCGGCGGGTTCCTGATGCAGTTCACCGTGCAAGGTGTCTGGGGAATCGTGCCGGTGCATTTGAATGAGCTGTCGCCATCTAAAGTGCGCGGCACCTTCCCAGGATTCGCTTATCAGCTTGGAAATCTTTTTGCGGCTAACACCGCCGTGGTACAGGCGCGACTGGCCGAGCATTTTCGCGATGCTGCTGGCCACCCCAACTATGCGAAGGGCCTTGCATTGTTCACGCTAGTGACTGCTCTCTCGTTGATCATCATCGCTGCAATTGGGCCCGAAAAGCGCGGGAAAGAATTCTAGCGATGCGGAGCGGCTGGCGCCAGGCCTGTGCCGCCAGTGGGAGATTCCGCCTGCGGCTGCGTCTGCGCAGCTACTTGGACTGAACCGCGATAAACGCCGGTACCGTACCGCTGCTCGACAATCGCTTCCGCAATTCTGTCCGCGAGTAGTTCGCGATATTCCCAGTCGCGCGCTTGGCTGCCTTCGGAGCGATTACTCAGAAAGCCGCACTCCACCAGGACCGCCGGATAATAGGCGAGACGCAGAACGCGGAAATTCGCCGTGTGCACGCCGCGATTGGTCGAGTGCGGGATCGTCATCAGCTTGCCTTGAATCCGATTCGCCAGATCGAATGAATCTCCCGAATGATAATATGTCTCGAAGCCGTGTATGCCCCGCCGTCGAGAATCGTTAAAGTGAATACTGACGAAGATGGCGTTTTTTTGTGAATTCTCGATGGCGACGCGTTCATCAAGCGGAATGAAAACATCCGAGGAACGCGTCATCACTGTTTTTAGTTGGGATTCGCGCAGCTTGCGATCGAGGCGCTGGGCCACATCGAGGGTGGCAATTTTTTCGGCGCCTCCAAAACGGCGATACGCCCCGTTATCTTTCCCGCCATGCCCCGCATCAACGACCACGGTAGTAAAGGTCTTGGTCGTGTTTTTGACTGCAGCTCTCGGGGTAGTGGCGCAAGCGCCCAGTAAAATCAGCGAACCGATAGCGACAGCTGAGCTGATTAAACGCAGCATTGGAAATAGATAGCGGGAAGTGTGCTCTCTGGCAAAAATTTTTACAGGGTTTGGGTTGCGGAGCACACGCGTCTCGTCCGCCACAGGACGGATTCGTCCGCAGGCGAAACCGATTCGCCGTGGCGAACGTGTGGGTCGTTGCGTCTCGCGACGACGAACGTTCGCTTTCGGGAAGTTCGCGAAGGCGGGACACCTTCGCCGGCACCCGAGACCGGTGCGCTCCCCAGAATGATCGTTGCGCGGCAGACGAATTTCACTGTAGAGGCGGTGCGCCCTCCCGATTTGTCAGGTCGACTTTGGGTGTAAAATGCACTTGTGTTTTGCGCCGCTGCGCTTAAAGCCTTACCACTTTTATGATGATCCGATTTGCAATTGTTCCATTGCTCCTGGCACTGAATTTTTCGATGTGCAAAAGGAACGAAACTGTTTCTCAGAACCCTCAGCCGGCGGGCGCCTCATCGCCTGCGCCAGCCTCCACAACTACCCCGGTTGCGGCCGCGTCTCCCAAAATCACCAAGCCGGTTGTCGATCAAACGGCGCAGACGATTATTTTTTGTTACCATCTTTTGGTAGACAAGGTCCGCTATCCGGGCACTGAGATCACACCCGCTGTGTTTGAAGCGCAAATGAAGGAATTGAAGGACCGCGGTATTACGGTTATCCCCATGCAGGATTTGCTCGCATGGAAGCGCGGCGAAAAGAACATACCGCCGCGATGCGCGGTCATTAGCTTCGACGATGGCTGGAAATCGCAATACGAAGTCGCGTGGCCGATCATGAAGAAGTTCGGGTATCCGTTCACCATGTTCATTTACACGGAAGGCGTGCGCGGTGGATCGTTAGGCGGCGGCGGAGCGATCACATGGGAACAGCTGGCCGAGATGCGCGACAACGGCGTCGATATTCAAGCGCACTCCGCGACACACCAGGACTTGCGCGAAGGGCATACCATTACGCTCGCCAGCCCTGGCGGGAAGAAAACAAGGACGAAACTCACCGGCCCTCAATACGAGCAATGGGTGCAAAACGAAGTAGTCGGCTCCAAGGAACTGCTTGAGCAGCGACTCGGCATCAAAGTGAACTGTTTTGCAGTGCCGTTTGGCAATTACAACGAGCATGTGAAAGAACTT
>QHNK01000041.1 GCA_003218415.1 Verrucomicrobiota bacterium
GCAAATTGACGCGCTTACCGCGGGCCTACAAAAAGTGAGCGCCCAGCTCGAAGTGAACAAACCGGCGCCACAAGTAGTCGCAAACAAACCGTAAAGCTGCGATGTAGACGCCTTGTGTGCCAGGCACCTAGGTGAATTGGAAAGGCGTTCGCCCCTGCGGCGAACGCCTTTACCGTTTTTGCCCTCGATGGTAGTCGCCCTGTCCGCGTTGGCACGTGTTGTAGCCACGGCGCTGTGTGCACCTTGGCCTTGCAAGATCAACGACTGTCATCCCGAGCGGAGAGAGGGACCTCACCTACGGATCCCTGAATAGCTTTTCTCCCAGATCTTCCCACTTCGGATTTAACCTTCGTACTAAGTCATTTTTCTTTTCCCGACGCCAACCTTTGATTTCCTTTTCGCGCGAAATCGCGTCGCGAGGATTACGGAATGTTTCCTAGTAAACGAGTCGATCGACCCTGTACTTCTTTGTAAAACTTCGCGGTGAAACGCTGCGATGAAACCAGAGTCGGCGCTCTAGACTATTTGTGACACCCGTATAAAGCACGACTCGGCTTCGGTTGGTCATCATATAGACGTAGTAAGCCTTCATCGGTGCGCGTCGTCATTCTGAGCGAAATGAAGTGTCTCACACAAGCCGAACCAGCGTGCAGTTTAGCTTGTGTGCTCTATAGCGCGTTTGGGAGGTCCCTCGCTTCGCTCGGGATGACCCCTCGTGCGTGACGCAACAAGCTGAAACTCCGCTCTGTCGCGAAGCTCTGCTCGCACCGGGTTTGTGCGTACCATATTGCCATTTCTGCGAGCAGCTCTCCTGACTGCGCAACAAACGACCGAATGGAAGATAAACCTATAGCCGGCCATTCGGCAGAGGTTCGCAGTGCGCCGGATGCGTCTGGCAAAAACAGCCTCAGCCACTCGAGACGACACCCGATTCGCTTCCAGCGTTACGTTTCGTTTGACTAGCCGTTGGTCTTCCGTTTTCTTCATCCCTATTACGTAAAATCAATTACCAGTTTAGTCCCTGATATGAAAAAAATCTTTATCGTTTCGATGCTCATCGCTTTCGCGATGATTTGCGCCTGCCAAAAACAAAATTCAGCCGCTGAACAGCAACTGGCTCAACGGAAAACGGAGCTGGACACGCGCGAGGCAGCGTTAGACGAAAGAGAGAAAGCCTTAGTTGAAAGAGAGAGAGCGTTCGCCCAAAGAGAGAAAGCTGCTGCAAACGTCCGAACGATTCCTCCGGGCGTTCAGGGCCAGACTCCCGACGCCGCGCAGATCCAAGCTGAAAGAGACAGGAGAATACAACAGCTTCCCCCCGAGTTTCGGGCCCTGATTCCTGACCGCTCGAAGGTGGACGCTGCAAAAGTTGAAAAAGACAGAATGACAAGAGAGCGACTTGCCCCACGACAGCTTGGGCCGGAAGACTTACAGCGCCAATACCAGCGTAATTTGGATAAAGCGAAGATGTCTGGCAAGGCAGTATTTCCTGCGGCGGAGGCTACTTCGCCAACTCCATCTCCTGCGGTAGAGGCTACTTCGCCAAGTCCATCGCCTACGCCGGAGTAAGTCCGAGGCGCTAGCTACGTGCCTTCGGCCAAAGCTGGCTGGCCAATTTGCGCGTTGCCCGGCAATCTCACGCGCGTATTGGAGCGTGTCGATGGAATCGACGTTGTTATCGCGCCGGATTGCTTGATCCAAAAACTCCCAGAAACGCCAGTCCGCAGCTTGAGACGAGCAAGCCGGCGGCAAAAGGGGTCCTGAACAAGCCTTAATACTGCGAAGTACATCGGCCTCGCCGCGGTTCCTCAATAGCCTCAGTCCTGTCGCGTGGCACGTGTTGTAGCCACGGCGCTGTGCAGCCGTGCCTTCGGAGTGATACCTCACCCCCCAGCGCCTCGACACCCGCCTTCGCGCAGCTTCGGCGCGGCAGGCAGCGAGGCGGCTACAACTGCGAACCAAAAGAGATTAACAGAAGCAAACGAAGGAAACGAAGTCATCTACGCTTGAACCGAAATTCAACCTTCGTTTTCTTCGTTGCCTTCTGTAAAAGCGGTAGCCCTGTCGCGTTGAAGCAGGTCTTCGAACCGCCGGAAAAAATTCGAGTAGAATGGATACGGCCGGTCTGGTTTAGCGGGACGGTAGCGCCAGTGCTTGTACATCCAGAGCCACGGCGCTGGATTCTTTCGCACGTAAGGTTCAAATGAATCCCAACAGGCTTGGGCGATTTGCTGATGAGTCATTTCAGCGGTGCGTTCGATCTTCGGATGGAAGATGACCCGGTAACGTCCATCCGGCAGGGGTTCGCAGTGCGCGGGGATGATCGGGGCGCCGGTTTGCTCATGCAGCCAGGCGTGCGCGGAAGTCACGCTTGTTTTTAATCCGAAACAATCAATCGCGACGGCCCCCTGAGTCGGCGGCACGGTAAGATCGACCAGCAGTGCGGTTCTGCCTTTTCGCCGCAGCGCTTTGTAAAGCCGGATGATGCCGCGCTCGCGGGGTACCAGCTCGTGCCCGGATTGTTCACGCAGTTTCTTGAAAATTGGATCGAGCAACGAATTCTTGAATTCCTGCGAGATGATTGTGCCTTTCAGATCGAGAAAACCACCGGCCAAACTTAGCCATTCGAAGTTGCTGTAGTGATAACAGGCGACGATCATGCTGCGCTCCGGTCCGGTGGCCCGCGCCATTTCCTCGAAATTCTGCAACTCGATGTAGCGAGAAAAATTTTTCTGTGTCAGGCGCGGGCTCCACAGCAGATCAACCATGGTCCGCGCAAAATGTTGAAATGATTCCCGGACAATTTTTCGTCGCTCACGAGGAGAGAATCGATCGCCAAACGCGACCTCCAGATTACTCAGTGCGACCTGATATCCTTGCCGATCGAGGAAGCTAAGCAGCGCTCCGGCTGTCCTGGCGAGATGATAACAGCCCCTTCGCGAACACAGCGGGACCAGCTTTGTGGCAAGGAAAAGCCCCAGCCACTCCAGACGATACCGGATTCGCTTCCATCGCGAACGCATTGCTCACTGTAAGCATGCCTGCAGGCGCAAGGCTAGTACCCCCAGCCACAAACAAACCATTTCTCGTGCTTGTGCTCTTGCTCCTGCGCGTGGTCGGTTATTCGATTACGAGCACGAGCATGAGCAGGAACTCGTGGAGCGATTCCTTACCGGACCTGACTGGGATCGCTTACCGGAGGAAGGCCCTTGCGAAACTCCGTCTGCTGTCGCTCAGCTTCGCGTCGCTGCTGCGCCTCGCGCGACGCCTGCTCGGGGTCCGGACCTGGACTTGCGCAGCCGAAGAAAACAAGCGTCAGGATCGGAATCAAGAACATGAAGGTGGCGAGCTTTTTCATAGCGCAGCCGCAACATAATCAAGCTGACGCGTGCGGCAATGTTTCAACAAGTGAGAAAGCTTTAAGTCTTAAGCACGCCTTGCAGACCCTTAAGCCTTAAAACTGAAAACTTCTCACTCATTCGGGTCGTTTATCCGATGTCAGTTGCAGATATTCGCGCTCGAGCGTTTTGAGGCGCTCAAGAATCTCATTCAACGCGAGCTCGTTCTTCAAATTGATTTGATAATCGATTTCAGAGCGAAGCCGGTCCTTATGAGCCTGCCGATTCTGCGACATTAAAATGATCGGCGCTTGCAGCACGGCGAGCATGTTGATACCAGTGCTAAGCAGCAGGTAAGGATATGGATCGAAGCCGCTGTTGGCGAGCAGCAAGGTATTTATCAATACCCACACGTTAAAAAAGAGCACTGCGGCTATGATGAATTTCCAACTGCCGCCAAATTCCGCGATGATGTCCGCCGCGCGATCGGCAAGGGTCAACCGCGCTGCTTCCTCCACGTTGACGTTGCGCGTGGCACTATGACGCAACATCTCATCGGTATGCCGAAGCCGGTTGGCGAGAGCGGTAAGCAACTCCAGTGCGACGTTCGGACTGCTCCGCACAAAAGAGAGAAAATGCTCCCGCGAGAGCACCGCCAGCCGTGCATCCTCGGCAACGACGGCATCAGCTGACCGCCGCTGCCCATCGCCGAGCAATGCCATTTCACCAAAAAAATCTCCACGGCCAAGCTCCGTTAGCGTGAGCTCGTGTCCCTGAGTTGTGCGAACGCAAATCCGGACCTTCCCGCGCTCGATTACATACATCGCGTCGCCTTCGTCACCCGCGCGGAACAGAATCGTGCTGGCTTTGCAGTCGAGGCTCTCAAGCAGATGACATAATTCGCCAGCCGCCTCGTTATCGAGCGATTCAAACAATGGCACCTGACGCAGTGTGTCGATGGTCATTTGCGCAAAAACAACGGAACGCCCACCAAAATAACTGCAGTTCCCGCTGACGAGAAGCTCCAATTCTCAACAAACGGGCTTCCTGCGGCGCTTAGATTGACTTGAGCACGTTCAATTCTAGGTTGGCGTGGCGCTCGCTCGCGCCGTCTGAAACGTGAAAAGCGTCCTCTTTGTCTGCACAGGTAACATTTGTCGCAGCCCGATCGCGGAAGGATTTTTTCGCCGTTTGCTAGGGAACCGCAAAGATATCGAAGTTGTTTCGGCCGGTGTGCATGCGGTGCGTGGCCAGCCGCCGAGCCTCTATGCGGTACAAGTCTGCGCAGAAGAAGGCGCAGACATCAGCAGCCTGCGCAGCCAGCCGGTCACCGCAGCGCTGGTAGGTCGCGCCACGCACATTTTTGCCATGACCGGCGCCCATGTCGAAACGATCCAAACACTCTTTCCCCGAAGCGCCGACAAAACGTTTTTGCTCCGCGAATTTGAAGAGCCGGGGACGACGGTGTGGCGCGATGTGCCGGACCCGATCGGTCTCGGTCGCGAAGTGTACGAGGATTGCGCGCGCATCATCAAAAACGCCTTGCCCAGCGTGCTCGCATTCGTAGAGCAGGGTGAACTGGTGCGGCCTGGTGCCATGCACTCGCGCGAGCTATCTTCTTATTCAATGGATGATCCTTCTCCAAGCATCGAAACCGGATCGGCCACTTCGAAACCGCCTCCTCGGTACGGCGAGGCGTTGCGCAGAGTCGATCCGGAAATTTTCGATGTGATCGTCGCGGAGGAAACGCGCCAGCGGGAAAACATCGAATTGATTGCCTCCGAAAATTTCACCAGCCGTGCGGTAATGGAAGCGCAAGGCAGTGTTCTCACGAACAAATATGCCGAAGGTTATCCACGAAAGCGCTGGTACGGCGGCTGTGAGAATGTCGATATTGCTGAGCAATTGGCCATTGATCGCGCGAAGCGGCTCTTCGGCTGCGAGCATGTAAACGTGCAGCCGCACAGCGGCACACAAGCGAACATGGCTGTCTATTTCGCAGCCATTAAACCGGGGGACAAAATTTTGACGATGAACCTCGCGCACGGAGGGCATCTCAGCCACGGGCATCCGGCAAATTTTTCCGGCAAATTTTATCA
>QHNK01000042.1 GCA_003218415.1 Verrucomicrobiota bacterium
CAATTGGAGGCCACGAAAAGGCTTTGCCGCCTCTTGGACGACGCGGGCAACGCAGCAGCTCGGCTTCGCTCTTCGGCGCGCTGGCAAATTGCCAATCCGTTTGCAGCCTTGAAGGCAAAACTTTCTCCGCAGCGGTCACGAGAATTATTAGGCTATGGGCATCTGGAGAAAATCGTCTCGACTTACCGGAAGTGGCAAACGGCCCATCCGGAGGTCACTGCGATTGACCACCAAATCCAGGCGCTGATTTCAGGCGTAGTTTCAGCCCCTGGACAAAGAGTGGCACCTGTTGAACCTCCCGAGCCGACGCGTCCCATTGAGTTTCCGGTTCACGAGCAGGTCGAAATCTCAATCATTATTCCGGTGTTCAATCAGTTTCGTTTCACCCAAGCTTCTCTGGCTTCGCTTCAGGAGCATCATGGACCGGAGCGTTTTGAAGTCATTATTGTGGATGATTGCTCAACGGATGTCACCGCAGAGGCCGTTCCGCGGATGCCGGGCGTTGTTTACCTGCGCAACGAAACGAATTCCGGATTCATCACCGCGTGCAACCGCGGTGCGAAAAAGGCCCGAGGCAAATATCTCGTTTTCCTTAACAACGACACACTTGTCAGGGACGGCTGGTTGAGCGCGCTGCTGGGTACCTTTGCCGAAGAGCCGCAGGCGGGCATCGTCGGCTCAAAACTTGTTTATCCAGATGGCCGTTTGCAGGAAGCAGGCGGGATCATCTGGGGCGATGCTTCAGGGTGGAATTATGGCAACTCCGATGATCCAGGAAAACCTGAATATAACTTTCTGCGGGAAGTCGATTACTGTTCTGCGGCCACGCTCATGATCACGAAATCGCTTTTTGAAGCAGTTGGCGGCTTTGATGAAAAGTACGCACCTGCTTATTACGAGGATACCGATTTGGCGTTCAAAGTTCGTCGAGCCGGTTACAAGGTGTTATATCAGCCGCTGAGCGAGGTTATTCATTACGAGGGAGCAACTGGCGGAACCGATCTAGCAACGGGGACCAAGAAGTACCAGGATATTAACCGATCGACGTTTGCGGAAACATGGGCTGCGGAACTGGTAAAAAAACCAGCCAGCGGCGACGCCGCGTTCCTGCGCCAGGCGCCAGCGGGCGGAAAGAACATTTTCGTGATTGATCACCATGTTCCAAGCCCCGATCGAGATTCAGGATCGCTGCGGATGTTCCAACTCCTCAAGCTGCTTCACCAGCTTGGTCACCGCATTACTTTCATTCCAGATAATCTCACTGATGTCCCGCATTACGGGAACGAATTACGCAGGCGTGGAATTCAGGTTGTCCACCGTCCCTATATCAAGAAAGTCCGCGACTATTTGATTTTGCACGGTTCTGAGTGTGACGCTGTCATCCTCAGCCGGTGTGATATTGCGCATAAACATATCGCGGATGTCCGGCTGCATGCGCCGCAAAGCCGCATCATCTTTGACACTGTCGATTTACACTCGCTTCGTGCGCACAGAGAGGCTCAAATCACCACCGATCCGGAGGCGCTAGAAAAAGCGCGGCAGAAAGAAGAACTGGAATACGGTGTCATCCGCCAGGCTGATGAGACCTGGGTAACGAGCAGCGTCGAACAGAAGCTTCTCCAGGACAAGTGGCCTGAAAAGTCCATTCAACTCGTTTCGAACATTGTGGATATTCCAGGCTCGAGCACTCCGTTTGAACTGCGGCAGGACTTTCTCTTCATTGGCGGCTTCCAGCATACACCGAACACCGATGCTGTTCTCTTTTTTCTGAAGAGGATTTATCCGATAGTAAAGGAGCGCCTGCGCGAGGCCAAGTTCTACATTATTGGCGATAAGGCACCTCCGGAATTGGTTGCTCTAGCCGGCGAGAATATTGTGATCGCGGGATTGCAACGGGATGTCAGTCCCTTCTTTGAGAGCGTTAGATTATCGATTGCGCCATTGCGATTTGGTGCGGGTGTGAAGGGCAAAATCAATCAGAGTATGGCGTGGGGTGTGCCAGTCGTCGCAACCTCCGTGGCCGTGGAAGGCATGGAGCTTACCTTCGGCGAAGATATTCTCGTCGCGGATGAACCGGACGAATTTGCCCGGGCCTTGGTGACGCTCTACGAGTCCCCTGAACTTTGGAACCGGCTCTCGCAAAACGGGATCGAGAAAACTCGCTCGCTATACTCGGCTGAGGTCGCGCGGGAGAGGTTGGAGCGTTTGTTCAATAATCAACACGTCCAGCCTGCGGAAGTGCTGTCTCAGCCAGTGAAGCAACGGGATTCCGCTGTTGGGATCAGTGCATGAGACGCGCGAGGTTTTCGGTTTTCAAACGAGTGATTAAGGCTCAACCAAAGACGATTACGGGCAAGATTGAGGCCACCCCGAACCCTGTGCCTTCTGACGAAGGGTCGCCCGTTGTAGTTTCATGGGAAACAAATGATCCGAATGGCGGCGAGATTCGTGTTGCAACTTCAGACCGTGAAGAAAAGCTTGTGACCCGGGGAGGAAAATCGGGGCGGGTTGAAATTCATTGGATCATGGACTCGACAGAATATGAGTTCCGCCTTTATCCGGCCAGCCAGCCTGACAGACAGCTTGATTCGGTAAAGGTGAGGCGCGACAGCAACTCGTTGCACCCGCTCCTGGGTGAAGTCGCGCTCGAGGTGACAGGCGGAAACATCGGCGTGACCGCTCTCTCGCGCTTTCTCGCTAAAGTCCTGCCGCGATGTCTGCACAGCGCAAACTTTCGCGAGATCTTTCAGTATTGGGAGCGACACGGTTTTCACGTGACACCGGTGCATTTCTATCAACCTATTCCTGAAACTCGCTCTTTGCCTGAAACTCTCTGGAACCGGCCGAGCGAACTGGTGGGCATTGACATGAACGACGCGATGCAGCTGGATCTGCTGAGGAATCACTTTCCAAAATTTCGTCACGAATATGATCAGTTTCCATCCGAGCCAACCGGTGAACCGGGCCGTTTTCATTTTAACAACGGGCTCTTTGACGGGACTGACGCACTGATCGCTTATTGTATGATCCGCCACTTTCAACCACGGTTGATCATCGAGGTGGGCAGCGGATTTTCTTCTCTCGTTGCAGCCGAGGCCATTGCAAAGAACAAAAACTCAGCCCTGATCTGCATCGAGCCGTTTCCGCTCGACTTTCTCCGGCAGGGATTTCCCGGATTGCATTCCTTGATAGAGAAAAAGGTGGAAGACCTCGACCTAGAATTTTTCTCGCAACTCGATTCGGGCGACATCCTGTTCATCGATAGTTCTCATACGGTGAAAATTGGTGGAGACGTGAATTATCTTTTCCTGGAAGTGTTGCCGCGTCTCAAGCCAGGCGTGATCGTGCACGTCCACGATATCTTTTTGCCTTTTGATTATCGGCGCGATTGGGTGATGGATGAACTTCGCTTTTGGACCGAGCAATATCTACTGCAAGCGTTTCTGAGCTTTAATTCCGAGTTCGAAGTGTTGATGGCCAATGGCTACCTAGCCCACCGCTACGTGGAAGACCTCAAAGCCACTTTTGTGAATTCACCTTGGTGGGGCGGAGGTAGTTTTTGGATCCGCAGGCGGCCCTCAAAAGCAGACTCATTATCTTCGCCGCAAGAGTGATAGTTTCTCCGAGCAGGAAATCACCGGCCCATTTTTGTAATCCTTGATATTACCGGTGAAAGGCGGAAAAGTCTGGAAAAATGGAGGGCTTCCCAGCAGGAGCAGCCAAAGAGTACACCCACTCGCCCAGCATGGCGTGTTATCGGTTTGGTCGCTCTTACCGTCTGGCGGTGGCGTGCAAAAGTTTACTAGTGGGCTGGCCTCGCGGGGTGGGGACTTCTACGTGAAATGCAGGATCAGATAAACAAGCCGGTCTTTGTCGTGGGCTCGCCGCGTTCGGGGACGAGCATTCTTGCTTGGTGCCTGGGTCAGCATCCAAACATGTTTCCAGTTCCGGAGTCCAACTGGATGGGGCAATTCGCAATTAATGTCGCGATCAGTTATGAGATCGGAAGCGCACGCGGGGACCGCTCGCTCTTGAGCGGGATGGATATTAGGCGAGAAGAATTCTTCGCGAACTTTGGGCGCAGCATCAATGAGCTGATCCTCGCTCATCGCAGAGATCTGGAAAGAAAACGCAAAATGACGCGGCCATCGGCTGAGCCGAAGACACGATGGGTAAATCAAACGCCGGAGTATTCCCTTCACATTTGCGGACTACGTAGGCTGTTTCCTGATGCTCTCTTCGTTCACATCTGCCGTGACGTCCGCGCTGTCGTACGCTCAATGCTCAATTTTCATCGGGTATGGGGGGTTCAGTTGGTTGCTAATGAAGAAAAGGCATACGAGTACTGGCTTCGAACGGTCAGCGCGTGCATCAACGCTGAGGAGGCCTATGGACCGAATGTAGTTTATCGCCTCCGATACGCAGACTTGGTCAGTAATCCGGAATCGGCGATGCATTCGTTGCTCAATTTCCTCCATGAACCCTATACAGCCAAATGCCTCGAGCCGCTTGGACGACGGATCAATAGCTCTAATGTCCCCGATGATTTTGTCGCTGACGATCCGGCCACCGACCCGGCGCTCGTCGCGCACGCAACAAGACTTTCGGCTGAATTGGAAACAAACCCCCAGTCGAGCGAACCATCGCCTGCTGCAGCGGACGCACTCGAGATTGAATTTCAACAACGGACGCAATACGCGGCCGCTCTCGACAAGACCTACAAGGAAACCGAACGGCTAATTCGGGTTCCTAGAAAAGCAAAACCGCGGCTGTGACTAAAGTTTTCGAACACGTTTAACTTTCTGGTTAGTCTTCGCCTGCTGTGCGCACTGGACTGATTAAAGTGGCAATGAATAAGACTCCGCGCCCGCTCGAACCTCATATGGTTAGAGCTAATGTCCGTAGCCTTCCCAACTGGTTGACTTCTGGATTTTCTCAGATCACGGGCTGAAGAGATTGATCGAGCGCACGGGATGGAACCTGCTATCCTATTTCACGATTGGCGATACGATAAGCTCTACTCCAGCCGATCCAGATCACGATGAGCGCGCGTTTTGCCTGCTGGAAAAACGACCGCCCATTTTGAGCGCCAACCCGAATCCGGTGTCGGCGACTAAAGAGGCCGGCAAAACGATGATTTCCTGGGACACGGCGGATGGGAGCATCGGAAGGGTCTTTGTCTCGGTGAACGGAGACCAGGAGGTGCTCTTTGCAGACGGCCGCCACGGCTCCGCTCCGGCGCATTGGATCGAAACAGGTTCGAACTACGAGTTCCGGCTTTATGATTCGGATCATACCCGGCTCCTCGACAAAGTTGTGGTCGCTGCAATAACGCAATAGTCTCTAAGTTCGCCTGCCAGAGCACGGCAGTGGAGGCGTCGCCGCATAACTACTTTTGCGTGAACGGGATGGGAGAGGAAAAATTTTCTGTAAAATCTGACTGGATACAGTTGACTGTTCTTGATCTACTGTTATTTTAAAGGTCCCGCTGGAAGCGGGACTCCTCTAGTTTGGGAGTGCGTTCTACGTACATCTGGGGACTGCAAATTGAACTCAATTTTGTCCCGACCTGATTTATCGGAGCTGCCTCTGCACAGTCTGTGTGCGGCAGACCGAGTTCAAGTCGGATTCGAAATTG
This sequence comes from Verrucomicrobiota bacterium, assembly GCA_003218415.1. Taxonomy (GTDB): domain Bacteria; phylum Verrucomicrobiota; class Verrucomicrobiia; order Chthoniobacterales; family UBA10450; genus Udaeobacter. The sequence goes on from QHNK01000042.1 coordinate 5,639, forward strand.
AGTTTTTTTGTCGTCTGAAATGTACGTGAACGGCTGGTTCTTTGACATCTACATACAGGGTAGTAAGAAAATACAACTTTAAGAGCTGAGTCTGAAATCAAAGCGGCTGAAGGTTAAGATCTTCAGCCGGAGAGTTTCAGTTATCAAAGAATCTCTGGTCCGGCAGCTGCCGGGCCAGAACAGATTGATCAAGCTACAAAGAGCGCATCATGGATGCCTTGGTGCCAATAGGCGATGAAGGACGTGGCAAGCTGCGATAAGTCACGGAGAGCGGCAAACACGCTTTGACCCGTGAATGTCCGAATGGGGTAACCTG
>QHNK01000072.1 GCA_003218415.1 Verrucomicrobiota bacterium
AAATCGAATTGCGCGCGGCATTGGCGATCTGTGCGCGCACTTCCAACGGCACAAAATAATCGCCCTCGCGAGTCATCATCACGCGCAGTCCTTTGGCCTGCAAAAGCGGGCGCAGCTTTCTCGCCGCATCGAGCACAAAATCTTTTTCATATCCGTAACGACTCACCTGGCCTTTGTCGTACCCGCCATGTCCCGGATCCAGAACGATCGTTTCAACCTTGCCAACGTTTGCAACACGATGCGGACGAACGAGCGGCTCGATGGTTTTGGCCACATCAGTGCGCGACACCAGATACTTTCCGCCCTGCTCAATTAGCGGGAAACACAACCAGCTGCGTGCACCGTTAATCATCGTCTCGCGGCTGCCACTAACAAATTCGAGTGGATTCTTGATGGTCTCGAACCGGATTTTCTCACCCGCACCGACAACGCCCGCGGGCAAACCGTAAAACCGAGAAATATTTTCGACGCTTAGGTAATCCTGACCACTTACCTTGATGATTTGCCAATCGCCGGCAGCGAATGTCGTTGGTTGTGCGAGGGCAATCCCGGTGGTGAGCAATGCCACATTAAACCAACATCGCACCGTTCCGATCATCTCTGCACTAGGGTATCAAAAAATCGGACTGATCTCAATAGGGCAGGTTGACCATCGCCTCTCCCCTTGGCGAAAACATGCGAACTAGTAATTGACTTGTTGATTTTTCGCGTTAAAAACCGGAAATGTTTTTGCCTGCTCGACGTATCTGCGGCGCTTGGATTGCTTTGCTCCTGCTGGGTTTGACGCCGCTATCTGCCATCGCAGGTTCTCCTGCTCAAAAATTTTCAAAATCTTGCGTCTGGCGCGTGACCAATGCCAAAGCGCCATTTTACCTGGTGGGCTCAATTCATGCCCTCAGCAAAAGTGATTATCCGCTCCCCTCGCCGTACGAAATCGCGCTAAGAGACAGCAAGCGCTTCGTTTTCGAGTTCGATCCGAATCGTCATGCCGAATTCGAAAGGAAATTTGAAGCTGCCGCCAAATATCCGCCGGGACAGGATATCCGTTCGAAGATCGACCCGCAGCTCCTGGCTTGGCTGCGTCAAAATATTTTGACCGTCAAAGCCGACCCTCGCCGCGGAAAGGGCGCACGAGTTGCAGTTTTCGACAGCGAACTCCGTTACAAACCATGGTGGATTGCACAGCACCTTGCCGCCCCGGCTAGCTACAGCAAGAGTTCCGCCTCGCACGGCTTGGACAATTATTTCGTGGACCGTGCGCAAACGGCAGGCAAAGAGATAGGAGGACTCGAATCGGTTGATGAACATGTGGCGGTTATGGGCGGATTGTCAGATCGCGACGGCGAATTCATGCTGCGAGAAGCGCTTACTCAGCCGAAGGATGGCGCAAAGGAATTCAGCAGGATGTACAAGGCATGGCGCAGGGGCGATACCAATGCGCTTTGGGCAGGTGACGCGCAATTGCGCAACCAGACGCCCAGGATTGCGGCGCGGCTCGTCGATGATCGTAACGTGAAATGGGTTTCGCGAATCGAGGCCGAACTGAAAACTGGTAAACCAACAGCGATTGTCGCGGGCGCACTTCATTTCGCCGGTCCCCGCAGTGTCATTGCGCTATTGCAAAAACGCGGTTACAAAATCGAGCAACTGTAGTAGCGGTTCTGCAAATTCCCGCTGTAAAGAAAGTGCCCTTCCTGCGGGAGTGGCTTCAACGGAACTGCGTTTAGAAGGTCTAATCCGCATCACACAACCCGGAGCCACTCACTGCGTTTTCAAAACTATGAAGTCATTCATCCCGATCATCATTTCGATCTTTTGTGCATTCAACTTGCGCGCTGCAACGCCGCCGCAGACCGAGCAAAATCCGCCGCTCGATCCGAAGAACATGGATACATCAGTCAAACCCGGTGATGATTTCTTCCGCTATGCAAACGGCGCGTGGATCAAGCGCACCGAGATCCCGCCGGAATATTCCCGATGGGGAGCGTTCAATGAGTTGATCGAGCGCAACAACGATGCGCTGCACGTGATTGCCGAGCAGGCCTCGAAAACGCAGGTCGATCCAAAGCTCGCGCCGGAAACACAGAAGGTGGGCGATTACTACGCCAGCGGCATGGATGAGAAAACAATCGACGCCCTGCGAACGAAACCACTCGCAGAAGAGTTCCAGCGCATCGACGCTATCAAAGACCGCGCCGCTCTACTTAAGGCAATCGCTCATCTGCACACAATCGGCGTCGGCGCATTTTTCGAGTTTGGCTCAGGTCAGGATGCGAAGGACAGCTCGCGCGACATTGCGCAGGCGGTGCAGGGCGGGCTCGGCATGCCCGATCGCGACTATTACACGAAGCAGGACGCCGACATGAAGCAGAAGCGCGAGAAGTACGTCGCGCATGTCACGAAGATGTTGACGCTATTAGGCGAGCCGGCGGACAAAGCGGCCGAAGACGCGAAAAAGATCCTGGCGCTGGAAACAAAACTGGCTGAAGCGTCGCGCACCCGCGTGCAATTACGCGACCCGATCAAAAACTACAACAAGATGGATGTGCGACAGCTGCAGGACGTGACGCCAGACTGGAACTGGAGCGATTACTTCAAGACGATTGACCTGGTCGAGTCGGGCGATGTCAACGTGCAGCAGCCGGAGTTTTTCAAAGCTGCCAACGACTTGTTTAGATCGACATCGCTGGACGATTGGAAGGCGTACCTGCGCTGGCATTTGATCAATGCGGCCGCGCCGGCCCTTTCGAAGGATTTCGTGGACGAAGATTTCAATTTCAGAGAGCGGATCCTGCGCGGCACACAGCAGATCAAGCCACGTTGGAAACGAGTGATCCTGTCTGAGGATAACGACATCGGTGAAGCACTCGGCAAATTGTACGTCGGTTTTTATTTTCCACCTGAGGCAAAGGCGCGCGCGCTTGAGCTCGTGAACAATCTGAAGGAGGCGCTGGCCGATCGAATCAAAACGCTCGAGTGGATGGACGAGCCGACGAAGCAGGAAGCACTGAAAAAACTCGCTGCGTTCACGGTAAAGATCGGTTATCCCGACAAGTGGCTCGACTATTCATTGCTGCAGATCGACCGCGGCCCGTTCGTGGTGAACGCGCTGCGGGCTAATGAATTCGAGGCTGATCGCGACATTAAGAAGATCGGCAAACCAGTCGATCGCACCGACTGGGGGATGACGCCGCCCACGGTAAACGCGTACTACAACTCGAACATGAACGAAATCGTGTTTCCCGCCGGCATTTTGCAGCCGCCGTTCTTCTACGCAAACGCCGACGACGCGGTGAACTACGGCGCGATTGGCGCCGTGATCGGCCATGAAATGACGCACGGCTTCGATGATGAGGGACGGCAGTTCGACGCCAAAGGCAATTTGCGCGACTGGTGGACGCCGAAATCCGCCGAGGAATTTGAGAAGCGATCGGCCGCGATCGTGCAGCAATATAACGAATACGAGCCGCTGCCGGGCTTGCATGTGAACGGCGAACTCACGCAGGGCGAAAACATCGCGGACATCGGCGGAGTGAAACTCGCCTACGCTGCGTTGCAAAAGGCACTCGACAAACATCCGGAGGAACGCGCGAAAAAGATCGACGGCTTCACGCCCGAGCAACGCTTCTTCCTGTCCTTCGCCGCGATCTGGCGACAGAAAATTCGTGATGAAGACCAGAAAATGCGCCTGACCACCGATCCGCATTCGCCGGCGCAGTTTCGGGTGAACGGGCCGCTCTCGGACCTGGCGGAATTTCAGAAAGCGTTCGGCATTTCTGACGGCTCACCGATGGTGCGCTCCGCCGATAAGCGCGTAAATATTTGGTAGGGGCGATTGACCTCAATCGCCTCAGCGGTTCAGGTGAACCGCCCCTACCTTATCTTCCCGCCCCACATCATTGTCACTCCGAGCGGAGCGAGCGGGCAGCGAGCGAATCAAATCTCTCAAACCATCGAATGCGCTATTCCTTCGCAATCTTGCCACCCCAACTCAGTATCTTCGCCTTCGCCCCTGCTGCTTCGGCTTCCTTGATGTTACCGGTGCGATTGTAGAACAGCGACAGACTTGTCCAGCCGATCTGATCATTCGGTCGAAGCTCGACCGCTTTTTTGCCCGCTTCGATCGCTTCGGCAAAGCGGCCGAGTTTCATCAACGCCATGCCGAGCGCGTGCCAGCCGTCGAAAAAATGTGGCGCCATCTCGACACAGCGCCGGTACTTTGCCACCGCACTTTCCAGGTCGCCCACAGCGATGTCGCCGCTCGCGTCGTCAAAAATTTCATCAATAGAATGCTCTGTCATGTCGAGCGAAGCGAGACATCTCTAACTATTCCCGCTGCTGTGGGGTTAAGAAATAAAAACTGAGATTCTTCGCTTCGCTCAGAATGACACAGGAACCGTAATTAGTGTCCATTCGTGGTTAGCCTTTGCTAAATTGCAGGCCGGCTGCTTGCTGCCGGTCGCGCAACCATTCGAAAAAAACAACGCGCTGCTTGTTATCGAGAAGCCTTTTCTCAAACGCTGCCTTCTTCTCGCCGGCATCAGCATCCGCGGATGGCTCGCGCTTTTCCAAAACACCAATAAATCCGTTATTACCCGACGGGGAAAAATCGCTGATCTCGCCAGGATTCAAGAATGCCACGGCCTCTTTGATCGCGGCAAGATCGGGCGGTTCGTTCTTCGATTCCTTGCCTTGAGAAGGCGACACGTTCTTTGGTTCCTTGCCTTGATACGTTTCCTTGCCTTGGGATTTGGTTGTTTCCTCGTCCATCAGCGAAAACGGCGGAAGCTTTTCTGGTTTTGCGTCTGCCTTTTGAATGGCCGCCTCAAGTAATTGTCCAGACTTCGTTGCTTCACGGAGTTGCTGCACGAACTCCGCCCCTTTGGTTGACATAAGCTCGCGCGCCCGCGACTTCTTGAGCGCGTCCACGATTTTCGGTTTCGCTTCTTCGACTGTGAGAGGACGCGCCTCGGTGATCCCGGTGAGATGCAAAATATAAAATCCATCCGCCACCTGAATCGGATCGCTGTTCGGCTCCTGGGTCGATAGTTTAAAAGCTGCGACACCGAGCTGCGCATCTACTTTCAACTGCGGATCGGGCGCCGCTGCCGTAAATTCGCCGGTTTCACGCACTGACAACTGAAATTTCTCAACGGCCTGCTTGAAATCCGCGCCTTTCTCTAATAGCGCCTGCGTGAAATCGGTTGCGCGATCGGAGAGCTGTTGCAAACCCTCGATTCGTTCTTTCCCTGTCAACTTCTTTTGCGCCTCGGTCAGGCCAAGATTGACAAACTGGACCTTGCGTTTCTCCTCGGTCTTGAGCTCGGTCTTGTGCGCGTCGTAATACTTCTGTACGTCCTCATCGTTAACGACGATGTCTTTATCGAAATCGGCGGAGTGAAATCGAATGACGCTCACGGATAATTTGTCGTAGCCGCGCTGAAAATTTTCGTCGACCTCGCCCTTGGAAATTGAAATGCCTGTCGCCAGCAACCGTTTGATTTCGTCCAGGCAAAGCTCGTCACGCACCAGTTGCTCGATATGCTCTTCGCCGAGGCCCATCGGGCCCAAGCCGTTCCGCACAAAATCGCTGAACTTGTTCATGTCGAACCCGGATTCGCTCTGAAACGCTGGCAATCTCCGCACCACATCAGCGATTTCAGAAGCGTCTGGACGAAGGCCAAGCCGCCCTGCCTCGTGGCGCAGAACCAGCAAATTGACGATGAATTGGACAGCAACCTGATTCTGGTTCAGACCAGCCCCTGCCGTGAGCGTCTGCACAAACTCAGACATGCCGAGGGCCTGCGCCAGGCTCAGGAGCCGCGCCATTTGCTGCGCTTCCAGCATGGAAACATTTCGGTCGTACATGCGAGCAAAACGATCAGAGCGCATCGCGCCGTAATCCGGCCGTTGCACGAAATAGAAAATGAATGGGATCGCCAGAATGGCGATCACGATCATCAGCCAGTCTTTGTGCTTGCGCAGTGCCTTCATCATAACGGGTAAAATTGTAGCGGCGGCGAAGCTCAGCCGCAAATCTGTAGCCGCCGCCCTGTGGGCGGCGCCGGGTAGGGACCGCGTGTGGCGATCAGCAACACGCTTCGCACAGCGAAGCGACTACAAATCCGCCGCTGTCTTGCGAATCAATTCCCACGCTTGGCGCAGATGCTCTTCCATCGTGAGCACGTTACCGAGTCCAATTCGCATTACCGTTCGGCCGCGCAATTTCGTCTGCGTCAGATAAGCGCGTCCGGAAGAATTAATTCGCTCGACGATTTCGCTGTTTGATCTGTCGATCTCATCTTTGTCGGCGCGAACAAAGCGAAAACAAACCACGCCCATGCTGACCGGCGCGGCCAGCTCGAAGCGATTGTCCTTTTTGATCCAGCTCGCAAGCAGGTTTGCCAGGCGGATTTGTTCGCGCAGACGCTCCACGATTCCTTCACGGCCTAACGAGCGCCAGATCACCCATGCTTTTAGCGCGCGGAATCTGCGGCCGAGCTGAATGCCGTAATCCATGTAGTTCTTCTCTCCTTCGATGGTGTCGCCCCGCAGGACTTCGGGCACGAGGGTGAAGACGCGGCGCAAACGTTCGAGATCGCGCACGTAAAGCACGCTGAAATCGAGCGGCACAAACAGCGTTTTGTGCGGATTGACCACGATGGAGTCTGCCATCTCCCATCCTCTGCTTACCCATTTGTATTCCGGCATCATGGTAAACGCGCCGCCGTAGGCGCCGTCGATGTGCAGCCACATCTTTTCTTCCCGACAAATCTTCGCGATCTCAGGAATCGGATCGACGCTTGCGCTCGAAGTCGTGCCCACGGTGGCAACGACGGCAAGCGGCTGGAAAGCTTCTTGCCGGTCTTGCGCGATCATCCGGCGCAATGTGGAGATTTCCATGCGAAACTCGTTGTCGCTCGGAACGCGGCGCACATTTTCCTCGCCGATCCCGAGGGCGATTGCCGATTTTTCGGCAGCGCTGTGCGCTTGATCAGAAGTGTAAATGCTAAAGCGCGGCAGATCGCGATTGGTCAGGCCGAGTTTTCTCGTGGATGGCGCGGCCTGTTCGCGTGCGACCGCGAGCGCATGCATGATTCCCACCGACGCCGTGTCGTAAACGACGCCGCCAAACTCGTCAGGCAAACCGAGCCATTGCCGCAGCCAATCGATAACGACCGTTTCGAGCTCAGTCGCAGCCGGACACGTGCGCCAGGTCATCGCGTTGACATTGAGCGGCGCAGTGATGATTTCGCCGAGAATTCCGGGTGCGGTCGTTGTCCAGCCGAAGTACCCGAGAAACATCGGATGGCTCCAGTGCACCATGCCGGGCACGATGAGCCGATCGACGTCATTCAGAATTTTCTCGAACGGCTCGCCTTTTTCGGGTGGTTGCGCAGGAAGCTGCACACGAACCGCGCCAGGCTTTTGGTTAGGCGCGACGCGCAAGGATTCAATGTTCTCTCGAAAATCGGCAATCCAATCTGCAAGCTCATGCAACTGTTTGCGGAATTCCTCCGGTGGAGTGTCACCAGGCGATTGTCGATTTTTCATCGTCTTTGTAGCCGCCGCCCTGTGGGCGGCGCCGACCTGGACATGATTAACATATCAGTGCCACGCTTCCCACAGGGAAGCGGCTACAGCTAAAACGCAAAGCCAAAGCTAAAATGAAACGCGCCGAAATTTTCGTCGGGGTGCGGATTGGGATTGATGCCGTAATCGAGTCGAATCGGGCCGACCGGCAGCTTGTACCGTAGGCCCGCGCCTATGGCGTAGCGCATATCGCTTAGGCCAATGTCTTCGGACGTCGGCAAAAGATTGCCGGCATCAGTGAAT
>QHNK01000073.1 GCA_003218415.1 Verrucomicrobiota bacterium
CCGTGCTCGAATAGAGGTTTTCGCCGTGTAGCAGAACCGTTCCTTCCATCCGCGTTTTTGGCACCAGCTCGTGCATGCGATTCAGAGCCCGTAGAAATGTCGATTTACCGCAGCCGCTCGGCCCGATGATGGCCGTCACGGCGTTTGTTGCGATATCCATTGTCACATCATCAATGGCACGCTTCTCGCCGTACCAAATTGAGAGATTTTTTACTTGAAACGTGCATACCATCGGAGCCTCCACCTCGGGCGGCGGCGCGGACCGTTGTTCGGCGCGCTCGATAACGCTTCGTTCAGTTGTTTCCATAACCAGATTCTCCATCTGCGAAAGCCCTAGACGACCGACGCCGTACGGCCTCGAGTCAGAATTCTGACTGTTACATTAACGCAAAAAACACCCGTGACGAGGACGAGCGCGCCAGCCCAGGCTTGTCGATGCCAATCATCATAGGGAGAAATCGCATAGGTAAAAATCTGCAACGGCAATGCGGCGATGGGCTGGCTGAGGCTGTGATTCCAAAAACGATTACCGAAAGCCGTGAAAAGAAGCGGGGCCGTTTCGCCGCCCACGCGAGCGAGAGCGAGCAAAATCCCGGTGATGATCCCCTTTGACGCGGTCTTCATCACAATGTGGACGATTGTCTTCCAGCGGCTGACGCCAAGCGCGAGCGCCGCTTCACGGTATCCATTCGGCACGAGCAGAATAACTTCCTCGGTCGTGCGCAGGATCAGTGGAATCATGATGAGGCCCAATGCGAGACCGCCGGCGTATGCTGAGAACCCTTTGAAACGCAACACCACCAGTCCGTAAACCACGACGCCCCAGGTGATCGACGGAATGCCGTTGAGGACGTCCGCTAGAAACCGCAGGAAAGAATTGATCCGAGCCGAGCCATACTCGGCAAGGTACACTCCCCCGAGCACGCCGATGGGAATTCCAATCACGCCCGCAAACGCGAGCAGCTCGAGCGTACCGACGATGGCGTTTGCCATGCCGCCGCCGACCGCTCCAACTGGGGCGGGCAATTTCGTGAAGAAATCCCAGTTCACCGAACCGGCGCCATTGACGAGGAGATAAAAAAACACCAGGCCCAAGGGCGAGATCACAAGAACAGCGGATACAAAAGCAATTCCGCACGCCAACCCGCTTTTGATTTTGCGCCAGGTGTGATTGTGTGCTCGTTCAAATTGCATGGCTATTGCACCGCTCGCGTTGCGGATTTTACGGCGATGGTCCGTAGAAGGAGTTGCGCCAGAAGGTTCACCAGGATGGTTGTGCCAAAGAGAACCAGGCCAACTTCGAATAGCGCCTGCAGATACATGTCAGTCGTCGCTTCCGTGAACTCATTGGCTATCACGCTGGCGAGCGTGTATCCGGGCTTGAAGAGAGACGCGGCGATCTGCGGTGTGTTGCCGATCACCATCGTAACGGCCATCGTTTCGCCAAGAGCGCGCCCCAAACCGAGAATCACGGCGCCGAACAACCCGTTCTTCGCATAGCTTAATACTGCGATGCGCGTTGCCTCCCAGCGAGTCGCGCCCAGCGCGTAGGCGGCTTCCCGTTGCAAATCCGGGACACTGCGCAAGATCTCGCGCGAAACCGAAGTGATAATCGGCAGAATCATTATGGCAATGATGATTCCGCCAGCAAACATGCACGGCCCGTAGATCGATCCGGTAAAGAGCGGTATCCAGCCGAAGAACCGCTTGAGGAATGGAAATGGATAATCGCGTAACCATGGGATCATGACGAAAATTCCCCACAAGCCGAGGATCACGCTCGGAATTGCCGCCAGCATTTCAATCAGTGAAACCAGTGCCTGCCGAATCCACAATGGCGCAAGCTCTGTCAGATACGCTGCTGTGGCGATGCCCAGGGGAACTGCAATCAGGAGCGCGATGAGCGAAGAAACAAGTGTTCCGTAAATAAAGGGTAGCGCCCCGAACTGTTCGGCCACTGGGTCCCAGGTGGATGTGGTTAGGAAATGAAAACCAAATTTCTGGATCGCGAGCGCAGATCCGCGCCAGAGTTGCCACCCAATCAAAACGACCAGCACAACCACGGTCAACGCCATGGCCAGCGTGAGCCATTCAAACGCTTTGTCACCGAACCGGGACGGTCGCGCCATCCTCGCCTGTGCGGAGGACTCTTCCACCGCTATCGATGCGGTTATCGCCATAATCAGTTTAAATTGGACCGGCAGCGGAAACCCACTGCCGTGCACTTAGCTACGATTTAATCTCGTCAATTCGCTTCAAAACCCGTTGTTGCAGATCGCCTGGCAGCGGCGCGTAGTTTAAGTCCTTGGCCATTCCTTCTCCCTTGGTTAGCGCCCATTTGAGAAATTCGACCAGCTTTTTGCCCTTCGCTGCATCCTTCTGCTGCTCGTAAACCAGCAACCAGGTCGCGCCAGCAATTGGATACGCATCGTTACCCGGCGCGTTGGTCATCGAAAAACGAAAGTCATCCGGAATGTTGGCCGTCCCAAACGCTGCGGTCACCGATTCGATTGTCGGCTTTACAAATTGTCCTGCGGCGTTCTTAACGTCGGCATACGGCATTTTGTTCTGGATAGCGTAAATCAATTCGACGTATCCGAGCGCGCCCGGGGTCTGCTTCACCTGTCCCGAGACGCCTTCATTGCCTTTCCCGCCAATTCCTGCAGGCCAGTTAACAGAGGTATTCGTCCCAACCTTGCTCTTCCATTCCGGACTGATCTTGCTCAGGTAATCGGTGAAAATGAACGTCGTTCCGCTGCCATCAGAGCGATGCACGACCACGATTTCCTTGTCCGGCAAGTTTGCGCCGGAGTTTGACGCCGCGATTTTCGGGTCATTCCATTTCTTGATTTTTCCCAGGAAGACGTCGGCGATCGTTTCGCCATCGAGTTTGAGCGCCGGATTACCGTCGAGATTGTAACTGATCACCACTGCGCCTGCGACTGTCGGGATATGCAGGATCTTCCCGGGCGCTTTGCTCAAATTTTCGTCGCTCATTGGCCCGTCCGACGCACCGAAATCGACCGTCTGTGCGAGAATTTGTTTCTGTCCGCCGCCGGAACCGATCGATTGATAATTGAACCGGACGGAAGGATCGACCTTCGCGTATTCGTCGAACCACTTCGAGTAAATCGGATACGGAAAGGTCGCGCCTGCTCCGTTGATCATCATTTGCGCCGAAGCGCTCGCGCTTAATCCCAGCGCAACAACGAGCGCAAGAATTTTCGGCAGTTGAAGTTTTGTCATACCACGAAACTGCCGCATCCGATTTCGTGCGGTCAAAACCTTTACTGTTACGTTTGTGTGACAGCGACCGAACGAGGCCGCATCCCGCTTCTCGCTACTGCAGATGCAGGCGGGCCAGTTTCTTTGGATACGATTTCCGAGCCGTGGAAAAGCTCGCCTGGTCAATCGGTGAAACGCCAAGCTCTCGGCTCGAGCGCGCAATGCTCTTCGCAGAAGTTTTCAATCTTCGCGCGAATTTGCTCCAGCACTTCGCGTGTCCTGGCCATCTTCTCTTCATGCGTTCCAGTGAACTGCGACGGATCGGGAAATGGCCAGTGCAGCCGTTTGGTTACACCCGCGAATACCGGGCAACCTTTCGATTCGGATTCACTGCAAACTGTAATTACGTACGCAAAGAGCTGCCCCGACTTGAAGACATCGAAAACCGATTGCGTCCTGGCGCGAGAGATGTCTATCCCGATTTCTTGAAGCGCTTCGACCGCCAGCGGGTTGAGTGTTCCCGGTTCGAGTCCGGCGCTCTGTGCGTGAAAAAACTCGCCGCAAATCCGGTTGAGAAGCGCTGCGGCCATCTGGCTGCGCGCGCTGTTATGGACGCAAATGAAAAGGACGTTTTTCTTCACAAGCAAATGCTAGATTAAAGGGAGGACCAGTCCAAACGCCGATTCCGGGTGTCACAAGAACGTCACATTGTGACCGGCAGAACCACCCGGATCGTTGTGCCTTTACCAAGCTCGCTTTCGGCCTCGACATGCCCGCCGTGCAACTGCGCGACGTGTTTCACAATCGCCAGGCCGAGACCGGTGCCGCGAATGCTTTCGGTGCTGCGCGCTTTGTCAACGCGGTAGAAACGCTCGAAAATGCGCGGCAAGTCTTCTTTGCTGATGCCGATGCCATCGTCGCTTACGCTCAGAACAATTTCTTCGTCGCGCTGCCGAGCCATCAGCCTGATCTCGCCGTGCTCACGCGAATATTTCACGGCGTTATCGAGCAAATTGTAGAGTGCTTCCTGCAGCCGCTGCCGGTCGGCGCGAATCGGGGGCAAGCCAGGCGGAACATCCACAATTACGTTGAGCTGTTTGGTTGCGAGTTTCGTTTCCCAATCGCGAATGACTTCTCCGAAGAAGCTCGACAGATCGACGGGGCTCAATTGCAAATTGGGATTGGCTGATTCCAATTGCGCAAGCGTAAGCAGATCCTCGGCTAGCAAATCCAAGCGTTTCGAATGGCGTTCCATGACTCCGAGAATTCGAGAAAATTCCTCGCGCGAGATTTCCGGGCTGTCGAGCAAGGTCTCGATGTAGCCGCGCAAGATCGACAACGGCGTGCGCAATTCGTGCGAGACATTAGCGACAAAATCCCGCCTGACCTGATCCATCTTCCTCAGTTCGGTAATGTCATGGAACAGAACGAGCACACCGGTGATCTCGCCTGCTTGGTTCCTTGTCGCGACGGCGTCGAGTTCGATCTGCGAACCATCCAGAGCCAACTCGCTGCGAACTGGGCCACCATGATCGAAAGCATCATTAATTACCCGGTCGAGCGTCGCGTCGCGCACAATCTCCAGCAGAGGTGTCCCTTCTGAAATTTCCGGGAGCGCGAAAAGTTTTCGAAACGTCTCGTTGGCCAAAATCACGTACCGCTTGGAATCGACTACCAGCAATGCGTCATGCATCGCAGCGAAAATGGTCTGCAGTCCGGATTCGCGTTTTGCGATTTGCTTACTGAGCTGTTTCAAATCGTTGAAAATCTTTTCCAGGCGTAACCCGATACGTTGAGTCTCGGCGCCGCCGTGAATCAGAAATGTCCGCGGCTGCTCGCCGCGCCCGATTTCTGTGACGAGTTCCTCCACTTGCCGCCACGGCGCGATCCATTTGCGCCACGCGATCAAGGCAAGGGCGATTGTGGCTGCAACAATCGCGCAAAGCAG
>QHNK01000029.1 GCA_003218415.1 Verrucomicrobiota bacterium
AAGATCAGAAGGAACCGGACATCATTAAAATTGTTAATGATGGCATCGTCCCGCGTCTTAACGAGCTTGATCTGGCGCGCGACTACAACGCCGGCAAGCTGGAGCGGCACTATCGCAACGATACCGAGGTCCCGTTTTCCTATATCAAAGACATCGATTTTCCCACGATGGCAAAATTTTCGGAGCACGATGTCGGATTACCGGGCGTGGATATCGCGATCAAACCGGTGCGCTCTTATATTTATGGCGCGCTGGCCGCCCATATTCTTGGTTATGTCGGAATGCCTGACGACATCGACAAAGAAGAAGCAAGGAAGTTCACCTTCTATCAGCAGGACGTCGAAGGAAAATCGAACGTCGAAAAAACGATGGACGAATACCTGCGCGGAAAACCCGGTGTGCGTTATTTGCGCAAGAATGCCAAGGGAACTATCGAGGGCGTGCTGCGCGAAGATCCGCCGCAGCAAGGCGCAAACGTTTTCCTGACGATCGATGCGCGCATTCAGGCGATTGCAGAAGAAGCGCTGCGCGCAGTGAGCCGGGCCGGAGCGGTTGTAGTCGATCCGAACAATGGCAACGTTTTGGCGATGACTACTGTTCCATCGTTCGATCCGAATACTTTCATCCCAAGCATAAAGGCGAAGGATTGGAAGGCGCTGCAAAAAGACGAGGGGGATCCATTGGTCAACCGTGCGATCAGTGCCTTGCCGCCAGGGTCAACATTCAAGCTCATCACGGCGCTCTCCGGTCTGCGCGGCACCAAAAATCTCGCAGGCGCCAAATACAGCTGCGGTGGCGGTGTGAGTTACGGCGATCACTTCTTCCAATGCTGGGTAGCCGAAAAACATTATACGCACGGTACAATTGGCTTGGCTGATGCGATCAAGGTGTCGTGTGACTCCTTTTTCTATCAGTACGGAAACGCCGCGAGCATTCAGTCGATTGACGCCGTTGGCAAGATGTTGGGAATCGGCGAAGAATCGGGCCTGCAACTTACGGGCGAACAAACCGGCAATATGCCAGGCCCGGAGTGGATGCAAATCCATCATCCGCAAGAGAGGTGGTCACAAGCTCAAACGGCTAACGTTTCAATCGGCCAGGGCTACACACTTGTTTCACCACTTCAATTAGCAATGGCCTACGCGACAATTGCAAACGGCGGTGTGTGCTATTATCCACGGCTGGTTGACAGAGTCTTGAAGCAAGACGGTTCTCCTGTGCTGGACGACCATGGCAACGTCGCAGTGCCACAGACGCCGCGAGTGCGATCTGATTTACGCCAGGAACTCTCGCCTGACAAAATCGAGCTCGTGCGCAAAGGTCTTTGGAAGGTTGTTAATGAAGACGGAGGAACCGGTGGCAGAGCGCGTTTGAAGGAAGTCCAAGTCGCTGGTAAGACCGGCACTGCCCAGGCTACCGACCGCGGCCACAAAGATACCGTTGCATGGTTTGCTTGTTTCGCCCCGTTTGAGCATCCCAAATATGTGGTTGCAGTGATGGTGCAGGGAGGCGAACACGGTGGCAGCGTCGCCGGACCGATCGCGACGCGAATCTTGGAACGCACGCTGGCGATGGATAAGGGCGATTTTGACATGCAAGTGGCTTGGCTTGCGCCTGCGCACAAGTCGAACCCGTTCCAGATGATTAAGGACGTAAGTTACGCCGGCGGAAATCTGGGGGGCAACGACGAAGAGGATGCCGATGCTTCGCAAAATGCCACCGCGCAGATGGCAAGCTCAGACGCAGCGCCTGATGTCGAACCGGAAGCAGATTCGCAAGGGCAAGTGAGACGGCGAGGCACCGCCCCTGTAGCCCGCGCTGTTCCGGCTGCGCCCCAAGCTCCCCGCAACTTTTTCCAACGACTCTTTGGAATGCACCCGCGACCGGCGCCTGTGCCGGCGCCCCAGCCGCCGAGCCGCCGGCGCGGAACAACACGATGAACCATCGGTCAGAAACACTGCGGCAGGAGTCGACAGTTTGGCTTATGACCGGTCAACCTCTTCAATTTTATGATAGACAAGGTAAAAAAGATTTTGGGGCTTCGTTCCCGCAAGACGGGGAACAAGCTCATACTCAGTGTAGAAAAACTCGAGTCTCGCGTCGCGTTGCTCGAGAATGGCCGCCTCGAGGAATACAGCGTCGAGCGTAAGAGCTCGCGAAACATCGTCGGCAGCATTTACAAGGGCAAAGTCAAAAACATCGAGATGGGCTTGAAGGCGATGTTTGTTGACATCGGCTTCGAAAAAAACGCATTCCTTCATTTTTGGGATGCAATTCCTGCTGCGCTGGACAGCGGCATTGAAGAAATCGATCGGCGTACCAACAAGCGGCCTCGAAAACGGATCACGGTAAAAGACATTCCGAGCATTTATCCAGTGGGCTCGGATGTAATTGTGCAGGTCACCAAGGGTCCGATCGGCACGAAGGGGCCCAGGGTGACAACCAATCTCAGTTTTGCCGGGCGCTACCTTGTTCTGATGCCATTCAGTGATCGCAGCGGTATATCGCGAAAAATCGAGAGCCCCAAAGAACGCGAGCGGCTACGCAAGATTGTGCGTGAGCTGGACATGCCCGAAGGCGTCGGCGTAATCATTCGCACTGTAGGCGAAGGCCAGCGCGCAAGATACTTCGTGCGCGATTTGCGTTTCCTTCTCGATCAATGGGCCAAAGTCGAGCAGGCCATTCGTGAGCACCCCGCTCCTTGCCGCCTCTTCGAGGAGCCTGACCTGATTGAGCGAACCGTGCGTGATTTTCTCACCGAAGAAATCGACGAGGTCGTTTGCGATGATCGCACATCAACGGAGCGGATGAGCGAAATGATTGGCCAGATTTCCCGGCGCGCGCGGAATCGGGTCCATTTTTACGATGGTGCGACGCCAATTTTCGAAACCTACGGCGTGCAAAAACAAATCGACGATGCTTTTCACCGGCAAGTGTGGTTGAAGTGTGGCGGTTATATTGTGA
Organism: Verrucomicrobiota bacterium; assembly: GCA_003218415.1. Classification (GTDB taxonomy): domain Bacteria; phylum Verrucomicrobiota; class Verrucomicrobiia; order Chthoniobacterales; family UBA10450; genus Udaeobacter. Next base: position 2,965 of record QHNK01000029.1, read on the forward strand.
TCGACGAGACCGAAGCACTGGTAGCGATTGACGTGAATACAGGCCGCAACAAAGGCGGGCGCGACGTGGAGAAAACAATTTTGCAGACGAACCTGGAGGCGGCTGACGAAATCGCCCGTCAGCTCCGGTTACGCAATATCGGTGGGTTGATCATAGGCGATTTCATCGATATGAAGAGCCGTAAAGATCAGCAGGCAGTTTACAATTTGATGAAGGAACGGCTCAGCCGCGACAAAGCCAGGACGCATCTGATTCCCATTTCGCAGCTCGGCCTGATGGAAATGACTCGCCAGCGGGCACAGGAGAGCCTCAGCGAAACAATTTACCAGAACTGCCCCTACTGCGGTGGGCGCGGCGTTGTGAAAACGTCTATGACCACCAGCGTGGAATTGCACCGGACTCTCAACACCGTCATGCGCAAGTATCAGGATAGCATCCACGAGATTCGGGTGATCCTGAACCCCGACGTTTTGAAGCGATTAAAGGAGGAAGACGAAGAACTGCTGGTGGAGCTGGAGCGCCGGTACGCAGGTCGTCTAATGTTTCGCGGCGACCCGACGTTTCACCATGAGAAATTTCTCATTACGGACGCGAATACCGGAGTGGAACTGAAGCCCTAAAGCGCGTTAAAAAAAGACTTGCAATCTTCGGCCTCCGGACTAATGATCGCGGCATCCAGACAAGGAGCGAAATTCGTTATTGACTTGACGCTCCAAAATGTTGGAGGGTAAAAGGAAACTTAACCAAAAGGAGAAATAATGAAAAGATTAGTGTTATGCCTGTTAGGGTTCGGGGTGATCGCTTCGGTCACTTTTGCCGGAGAGACCTATTCCGGAAAGGAAATGAAGCAGGTAGCTGCTCCACCACCTTGCCCGGAGTGGTACGCCGATAACGAGTTTAACGCCAGTCTGTGGGGAACCTATATTTTCACAGCAAACAACTGGCAAGATGACCGCTACTTTTTGGCCGATCACGCCTGGGGCGGTGGTGTCGACTTCAAATACTTCTTCCACCGTTATTTCGGTGTCGGGATTGAAGGCTGGATCGCCAATGCCAGGCAGGCGCGCGAAAATATTTTCGTCGATCTTAGCGATGGAATTTTTCAGCGCAGCTTTGACAACAAGAATAGAGGGATCGGAGCAGTGCTGGGGACGTTCACCTTCCGCTTCCCCATTCACTGCTCCCGCTTTTCACCCTACATTTGGGGTGGAGGTGGCGGAATCTTTGGCGGTGGCCAGAGGCCGGTCAATCAGTGGTTCCGCGAAAACGGCGGATTTCCTGTAACAGGACCCGGTGGGCTTATTAGCAACGGGGGCGAGGGCTTCGACATTCTCAAGACGGTTGGTCATACGGAGAGCCAGTCAGAGGGAATTGGCCAGGTCGGCGGCGGCTTGGAAGTGCGCCTTACGCCGCACATCGGCTGGGTCAGTGATTTCAGCTGGAATTTTATCAACGGGCCAGTGAACAACTTCGGCATGGCCCGCACCGGCGTGAATTTCGCCTTCTAAGCAGCGACAATAGCATTTACTACAGCGGCGTCCGGAACAACGGACGCCGCTTTTTTTGTACGCGTAAGGTATAAGAGGCGGCTTCTGGACCACGGAATGGCTTTAATGACTTTTCTAAGGCAAAGTATGGATTGGCGTTTGCGAACGCTGGCCTGGGCACGAAATTGTTCTGATGTCGTTCGTCGAAACCCTTGGCAATTTGGCTTTGAGGAAATCGGAGGTCGTTCAACGTTTCGAGCGCCTGATCGCCCCGAAATCCGATCAGGAACTCGAAGCGATGGCGCAGACTTCGTGCTCCCTCACTCTGCAAAATTTTGGACGCACGATGCGGCTGTTCGCGCCGCTTTATCTTTCTAACGAATGCATCAACAATTGCCGGTATTGCGGCTTTTCACGCGATAATCCGATCCTTCGCGTTACGCTCGACATGGATGAAGTGATTGCCGAAGCGCAGTATCTCGCGCGTCAGGGCTTCCGTCAGATCCTTCTCGTCGCGGGCGAGCATCCAAAATTTGTGAGCCGCGACTACTTGGCTCAATGTGTGCGGGCCATCGCCCAGGATTTTTCGTCGATTTCCATCGAGGTGGGCCCGATGGAGATGGATGACTATGTGCCGATTGTCGAGGCTGGCGCCGAAGGGCTCGTCGTTTATCAGGAGACGTATAATCGCGGTGTCTATGCCGAAATGCACACCGCCGGGCCGAAACGCGATTTCAATTTTCGACTCGATTGCGCCGAGCGGGGGTACGCGGCGGGGTTTCGCCGGCTCGGTATCGGTGCGCTCGTCGGTCTATCGCGTTGGCAGGATGAAGCGATCGCGCTCGCCGCGCACTTGGAACATTTATTCAAACACTGTTGGCAGGCGCAAATCACAGTAAGTTTGCCGCGGTTACGTCCGGCCGCCGGCGGATTTCGTCCGCTTTTTTCGATGACCGACCGCGAACTGGCGCAATTGGTTTGCGCGTTGCGGATTACTTTCCCGCAGCTCGGCATCGTGCTCAGCACGCGCGAGCGCGCACCGCTGCGGGACTCCCTCTCGTTAATCGGGGTAACGATGATGAGCGCCGGCAGCCACACCGAGCCAGGCGGCTATACCCGGCAAGGCCGCGAACATTTGCATCGCACTGTACGCGGACGCATCGTCGCGCCCGAATACCAGCATGGCGAAGACCAACTCGCTACCGGCCAATTCGAGATTAGCGACGAACGTTCGCCAGCCGAAATCGCCGCCGTCCTTCGCCGTCGCGGCCTCGAACCGGTTTGGAAAGATTGGGACCAGGCCCTTTGCGGAGCGTGAAGATTTCACTCAATGGCGAACACGTAGATGCGCGTGAAGCGAAGACGATCGCGGACTTGGTCAACCGTTATCAATTGCCGCCACAATCCATTTTGGTCGAGCACAACGGCCTCGCCGTACATCGACACGAGTGGGAGGAGCGGCCATTGTCTGAGGGCGACCGCATCGAATTCATCCGAGTCGTCGCAGGTGGATAAACTGAATTAAGCTGGCCGCTAGATCTGCGCTGCGCTCTTCACTACGACTCGCATTCCGTCGGTTTGGATGACGGTCACGGGAGTCTGCGGGGCGATGAATTCGCCTTCGGTGACGACATCGACAACGTGATCGGCGAAACGTGCTTTACCGCTCGGCCGCAAGACGGTGACTGCGGTGCCTTGCATTCCGGGGGCAAGCGCGAGCGCAGTCGCGAAGTGACGCGGTGCTCCTACCAGAGATGGACCTGGGGGATTTGCATCGATCAAGGCGAATCGCCGGTAGATGCTCGTGCGCGGCAGATAGCGGGCCAGCAGGGCAATGACGATGATTGATCCCACGATTGCGATGAACATGTTAAGCAACGGCATTGCGAGCATTTTGCCTGTTGGGAAAAAGTTTTGACCCGGATAGCGATCGACCATCGTCCAGAGCAAAGACGCGAGCATGAGAAACACGCCGAGCACTCCGAAAACGATTGTGGTGTGCGCGAAAAAGAGAATCTCAATCAACACGAGAATTATCCCGAGAACGAAGAGCGCAACGACTTCCCAGCCGGCGAGACCTGCCAGATAGTGCCCGAGGAAAAAGAGCGCGAAACAAATTGCAGAGATAATTCCGGGCAATGTCGCTCCGGGAATTTTGAATTCCAAATACGCGCCGAGGATTCCACCTAGCAGCAGCAAAGGCGCAAGCGCAGTGATCCAAAACGCGATCTGTTCGAACCCAGTTGGCTCGATTGTGACGGCGTCGCGTTTGAGTCCAGCTTTCTTAGTCAGACCGACAATCGAATCGGCGATGCCTTCTGCGAGCAACGGTTTATCGTTGATCCGTTCAGTTGCTTCCTGAGCATTCAGAGTGAGGACGGCTCCCTTGGGATGAACGACGCGGTCCCCGATTTTCACTTCCTTGTCTTTGTTCATGAACGCCTCGGCGATGTCGGGATTGTGGCCGTTTTTGATTGCCGAACTACGGACGAGCGCAGACCAATATGAAACCGTCTTTTCCTTCGCAGTGGCGGGAAGGTCTTCACCCGTTGGGAGGATCGGAGCGGCGGCGCCGATCGCGCTCACTGGGGCCATAAAAATATGTTGTGTCGCAATCGCGATGATCGCGCCAGCCGAGCCGGCATTTGTGTTGATGAATGTGTAAGTGGGAATTTTCGTCTGGTTGAGCCCGTTCACGATATCAGCCGCCGTATCGAGTCGTCCGCCGTAAGTGTTCATTTCGAAAATGATCGCGGAAGCTTCGTTGCTCTCGGCTGTTTTCACTGCACGCCGCAAAAACGCCAGGAGCGACGGCGCAACTTCACCGCGCAGCGGCACGACAACGACATCGCCTTTGTGAATCGCCTCGCGCGCATGTGCAGTTGCGGTTGTGAGCGGCAACATCGCAGCACAAAACGCGGTGATCTGCACCGTCATTCCGAGCGAAGCAAAGCGAAGGCGAGGAATCCTGTGGCGACACCTTAAAGTAATGCGGCGAGATCCCTCGACTTCGCTCGGGATGACCGGTGGCGAATTAGTTTTCCTCCATTTGAAACGCAGCCGCACCGCGTAAGTTTGGCATCGCTTTCAAATTCAAACGAGGCAAAAATAATCAGGCGCGCATGGGAACGATCCCTTCGGAGACAATCGAGCAAATCGCCGCCGCGAACGACATCGTCGAAGTAATCGGCTCGTATTTCCCGCTCAAACGGGCGGGAGCGAATTTTAAGGCGCTCTGTCCGTTTCATCGGGAGAAAACGCCGTCATTCACGGTGAGCCCAAGCCGGCAGACATTTCATTGTTTCGGTTGTGGCGTGGGCGGGAGCGTCTTCCGGTTCGTGATGGATTATGAGCACGTCGATTTCCCGTCAGCCGTGCGCAAACTCGCCGCGCGCTGTGGGATCACGATAGTGGAGAAACGCGGCGCTGCGGATGAAGAGCGACAATATGAGACGCGTCGGACGTTGCTAAAGCTGCACGCAGAAGCTGCTGAATGGTTTCATGAAAATTTGGTTAAGAGAGAAGTTGGCGAACCAGCGCGGAAATATCTAAAACAGCGCGGAATCACGGCGGAAATCGCTAAACGCTGGCAGCTCGGTTACGCGCCGGACGAATGGGATGCATTCGGGAGCTGGGCGCGCGCGCGAGGTTACGATGCGCGCGACCTGATTACCAGCGGCCTGGTGAGGACCAAGGACGAAGCCGACTCCGACCAAAATCAAATCTCGAACCTCAAACCTCAAACCTCATACGATCGTTTTCGCGGGCGCATCATGTTCCCAATACACAACGACGTGGGCGAAGTGATCGCATTCAGCGGACGGCTTCTGAAAGACGAGGAAGGCGCAGCGAAATATTTGAACTCGCCCGAGACGCCGCTTTTCCGGAAAGGAAACGTGCTCTTCGGCCTGCACAAAACCAAGCGCGCATTGATCGAGGCCGATTGCGCGATCGTCTGCGAAGGGCAGATCGATTTGATCAGCTTGTTCGAAGCGGGAATCACGAACGTGGTCGCGCCACAGGGGACAGCGTTTACGGAAAATCAGGCGCGAATCCTGAAGCGTTTTGTGGATGAAGTGGTTCTCTGTTTCGATTCAGATGCGGCCGGTGCCAAAGCCGCCGAGCGTTCTCTCGATGCGTTGTTGCAAAACGATTTGATCGTGCGCGTAGTGGAGCTGCCAGTCGGGGAAGATCCCGATTCCCTGGTTCGTCGGGAGGGGAAAGAGAAATTCGAAAATCGTGTCGCGAGTGCGCAAGATTTTTTTGATTACTGGATCGAGCGCGAAATGGAGGCGGCGGACGTGAGCTCTCTGGGCGCGAAAATGCAGGTCGCGCGCAGACTGGCTGAGACCGTCTCGCGGGTACACGATCCGCTCATGCGCGGGGAGGTGGTCAATAGAGCGTCTGCGCGACTGGGTGTTTCTCCAGCGGATTTTGGAACACTTCTCTCGACAAGGCCGCGCGGAACCGCTTCCTCGGAGGGACCAGAGTCAGCGCGTGCTCAGGCTGCGCCAGGGCCGCGACACGACATTGCGATGCTTTGCCTTTTGGCATTGCGCGATGAGCCGGCACGAAATTTTCTACTCGCGCAAAATTGGCGCGAGACTCTCGAGCAAGCGCCGGATGCGGAAATTCTCATCCGGATTCTTCAAAGTGAGCTGCATCCGGATGATCCTGCGTCGCTCAGCGCTTTCATGGCCACGCTTCCCCCCGCCGAAGAGGCGCTTGTGTCAGCATGGCTGCTGCAAAAAGTGCCCGCTGCCGCAGAAACGATGGTTGAGAAATGGTGGCTTGGGATTCGCCATGCGGTGCTGCGGCGTCGGCTGAAGGCCGCACAGAACCGCATAAGGCTTCCGGAACTGAGCACCGGGGACATCGTAAATTTGCAAAAACAAATTCTTGACCTGCAGGAACAGCTCCGCGAGTTTTCCCAGCCCGCCGGCGCGGCCGACAATTAGGTGTCGATCAACTGCCGCGCGGAAGGTCGAACGTCTTAGTCAAATCCGTAACCGTAATATCTTGGCCAGGCATTCGAAACGAAGGGGAGGCAGGCGACAGTCGTCGGCGCAACGGCTTAATCGAAGCCATCGTCGCCGCAGTGTATCAAGAAGACCTTTTGCTTCTCGAAAGAATCGAAGAAAACAGCCAGGAATCGCTGCGCTCAAAGTCAAGCGCATCAGATCCGGCTCGACACGGCGTGATAACGGATCGCTGCCCGAGCCATCGCGGCAGGTGTCGGCCTCTGTTCTATTTTCGACTATTGAAGTCCAGAATCGCATTCGCGAACTGATCAAGCTGGCAAAAGAACAGGGCTACCTCACGTTTGACGATCTAAACGAGGCGTTGCCCGAGGGGGTCACCGACGCTGATGAACTGGATCTTATCCTGACGCGACTGCGTCGCCTGGAGATCGACATTATTGAAGCGTCGGAGGTGGATCGCTACAAAGACGGTAAGAAAGACGCAGACGAGGAGGAAGAAGAGGAAGAGAGAACAGAAACCAAGGTTGATATTCTGGACGACCCGGTGCGGATGTATCTCAAGCAGATGGGCCAGGTCCCACTTCTGACCCGGGAACAAGAAGTCGAAATATCCAAACGGATCGAAGAAGCCGAGGGAATGGTGCAGAAGCACATCAGTCGCTTTGGCTTTGTTGCGCGCGCCCATCTGGATCTCGCCCAAAAGCTGTTCGAGGGCCGGGAACGGTTCGACCGGGTGATTCTGGACAAAAAAATCGAGAGCCGGGAAAGATATATGAAGAACCTCCCGCGGCTGTGCAAACAGGTGGAACAATTAAGCGCGTCGATTACCAAGCGATTTTGCGATCTTGCACGCAACTCTTCGAAGAAACGTTCCCAAAAGTTCAGGGCCTTGCAAAGAACCATGGCTTCGCTGCAGCGGATTTATCCGCATTTTTATCTCAAGCAGAGAGTCACGGAGGAATTTGTCCACCTGGCGGACGACGCGCACCACACGTCGCTTTACCTGCAAACCGAGGTCGCCAAAAATCCTCGCAGTCAAAAAAGGCGGCTGCAACTTCAGAACAAGATGCGCGAGTTAGAGAAGAGCCTGTGGTTTTCGCTTTCTGCGTATGCAGAAGAGTATCGAACGCTGAAGGGTTGGCTGCGCCAGGCATTCAAGGCCAAGACTGAAATGGTGGAGGCCAACCTCCGTCTCGTTATTTCCATTGCAAAAAAATATACTAATCGCGGTCTGTCGTTTCTCGACCTGATCCAGGAAGGGAATATGGGACTAATGAAGGCAGTCGAGAAATTCGAATACCGGCGGGGCTACAAATTTTCCACTTACGCGACGTGGTGGATTCGCCAGGCCATCACCCGCTCCATCGCCGACCAGGCGCGCACGATTCGAATTCCCGTCCACATGATTGAGACGATTAACAAGCTCATGCGTGTACAGAAACAGCTGGTGCAGGAATATGGGCGAGAACCGTCGCCCGACGAAGTAGCCGAAGAAGTGCTCCTGCCAGTGGATCGTGTTCGCGCGGTCCTGAAGATGGCGCAGCAACCAATCTCGCTCCAGTCTCCGGTAGGCGAGAGCGAAGAAACAAATTTCGGCGACTTTATCGAGGACAGAGGCGCCGAAAACCCGAGCGATATGACTGCCATTGTTTTGCTGAAGGAAAAAATCAAGGACGTGCTGGAGACGCTCACTGATAGGGAACGGCAAGTGCTCGAGCAGCGATTTGGGCTGGTTGATGGATACAGTCGAACCTTGGAAGAAGTAGGCCGGCAGTTCCAAGTGACTCGCGAGCGCATTCGCCAGATTGAAGCAAAGGCCTTGCGCAAAATGCGGCATCCAACACGAATCCGACAACTGGAGGGGTTCCTTGAAGCCCCCGGAATTTGAATACGGATTTTCAGCGCTCATTCGAGCGCAACTTCCGACTCTGCAAATAGTTCAATTGACTGGAGACTATGGAACCTCAAGATGACAAAGAGTTGTGGGATATTCTCGGCCGTGTTTCTGAGCCCACGCTTTCGCCATTCTTCGCCCGGAACGTGCTGAGAAAGATCCGCCAGAGAGCAACCCGTTTCGAGCGGGCGCGGAACTGGTTTAGCGTGCGGAGACTTGCCGCAGCATCCGCTGTAGCAATACTCCTGGTCGGCATGGCTATCGCCACGCATCATCCAGTCTCGCGGACAGCGTCTGCAAATGATTCAGACGTGGTGGCTAAAATCGATCCACAAGATTATGACGTCGTGGCTGATCTGGATGAATTGATCGCCTGGGATGAAAATACCGCGTGGGAAGAAAAGCCAACTTTGTAAAGTAATCGTCGCTTCGTCGGTTTTCGCTTTGTTCTGCACTGCCGCGCAAGCGCAACCACAACCACATCGGCCCATGGGTCGGCCGCCGAGCGGACCTCCTCACGGGCCACCGTCAGGCTCGAGCATTCGCGAGCGGTGGATGGCACTTCCTCCAGAGGCCCGGCAAAACTTCCGGCGCAACGCCGAGCGTTGGATACGGATGAGTCCCGAGGAGCGCAACGTCATGCGCCAGCGAGAGAATCTGCGACGTGAGACCATCAAGCGGGAGACTGAAGCGGCGCTTCGCGAATCCGGCCTCCGCCTGAATCCGCAGGAACGCGCTGTATTTGAATCCCGCTACATTCAGGAACGCCGAAAAGTGGAACAAGCGCTCCGGCATCAAATCGAAGCGGAACGACAGCAGCAACTTCCGGGGCTGATTCAGCAGTTGAAAAAAGAGTTCCAAATTGATCAGCCGGCCAGAAGTCCCGCCACCAAACCGGCGGAGTCGCCTAATCCAAAAAAATAGAGCCGGCCTTTTCCTCTTTTTGCGCCCGAGTGGAAAGGATTCGCCCCTAAAAAAGCGCTGGCTCGAAATCGCTTTCGAGCCAGCTCAGTCTGGATTTTTAGATCCTACGTCACCTTAGTACCGGTAATAATGGTGGTGACGATGGTGGCGGTAGTAATACCGGTGTCCGCCGTACCAATAGAATGAAGGCCCATTATAGTAGCCATAGTACGGATACGGCCGGTAATAACGGTACGGCTGGTAATAGCCATATGGGTAATATCCATAATACCCTGGTCCCATCCCTATTCCGATCGAAACGCCAGCGTCAGAACGCTGCGCGGGAACGAAAGCCAGTACCCCTGCCGTCAATCCGATTAAGAGAAGTTTCTTCATTATCTTACCTCCTACAGATTAAACAGGGCAGCGACGGGAAAGTTTTTCGATTTATTCGGCTGGAAGGGCCTCGGGATACCCCGTGATGCAAACATTTTGCCCAATCCGTCGATACGAAACACGCTGAAGATGCAACGCATTCCCAGTGTTTTCGGCTCCCCGACCTGGGAACGCGATCACTGGTCCTCCGCTCAAGATCGGGCCCAGGTAAAGTTGCACCTTGTCAATGAGCCGCGCATCGAGCGCCTGGCCTAGCACTTCGCCGCCGCCTTCAATCAGCACGCTCGTGATACCTCGTTTGCCAAGATTTTTTAGCACGGTAGCCAAAGATTTACCGCGACAAATCAGCGTTCGTGAAGCGAACCGGTCAGAAAATAAGTGAGCCGAGCGTGGCAGCTTGCCTGAACGAGTCAGCACGACGCGCCAAGGCTGTCGCGCCTGGCGCAGACCGCGCACGGTTAATCGTGGATTGTCCACTCGTACCGTGTCCGCTCCAACGAGCACCGCGTCCACGCGCCCGCGAAGCTCACGTGCGTGGCGGCGGGCCAAACGATCTGTGATCCAACCAGGCTCGCCGGGAGGCCGCGTCAAGCGACCATCAAGCGACATCCCGCATTTTGCGATGACGAAAGGGCGCCCCCTGACGATCCACTTGTTGAAAGCCTCGTTAAGCCGCGCGCACTCATCGGCCAATATGCCTTCTCGCACTTTGACGCCCGCGTTTCGCAATTGCTTGATGCCTTTGCCGGAGTGGCGCGGATTTACGTCAGTCGCGCCGACCACCACGTTTTTGATTCCAGTTTTGATTATTGCGTCTGTGCACGGAGCAGTGCGCCCTGCCGTGGAGCACGGCTCCAGAGTCACGTACAACGTGGCGCGCCCAGGCGCACGCGCACCGAAATCGCGGAGGCATTCAATCTCCGCGTGATCGCGACCCGCTTCCCGGTGGTGCCCTCTCGCTACTATTCGATCGTCAATGACCAGAACTGCTCCCACAGCTGGATTGGGGCTCGTCTGGCCGAGCGCTTTTTTTGCCTCGTTTAGCGCAGCGCGCATGAATTGTTCATCTCTTTTCCTCGTCATGGCTTCGAGAGATGCATAATTGTTCTCGCCTGTCGAAGCAACGCGGGTTGAACGATGCGACTGATTCATCGCTTGGTGATGGGACGTGGAGACCACTCAATATCCCAGCGAACGCAGGAGCTTAAATCCGTGCCTGGAGGGATTCGAACCCCCAATCTTTCATCGATCACACCCTTAGGGTGCAACAACCTTATAAGTTCGGAGCGCTTTAGTTTGCGCAGGCCAAATCGGTGCTCCCAAATCCAAACCATTGTCGCGCGCCGAGTCCGTCTTTGGTCCCGGCTCACGGAGAAGCAGGAGAAGCTCAAAAAGAGTTGTTGATTCAGCCGGGGTTTTGTCGGGGAACTTGGTTCCGACATTTCCGTAGTAGAGAGTACAAGTGAAAGCACCCCCCAGACGGACCGGTAATGTGCTGCACGGCCAACTGCAAGCACGAAATCACAAAACGAAGTTGACGATCAAAACGAAAAGCTCACGTTTTGATGCTTTGGTCGCGCGTTACTATCCGGCTGTTTACAGCTTCGCTTGTCGATTGACTGATGACCCTCGGGAAGCAATTGCGCTAACCCGCGACGCATTCAATACCACGCGAAAGCAATTGCGGAGTTGTTGCGATGACAACGTGTTTGCCTCAATCCTAATATCCACTGTAATCCGGGCAGGTCTGACCGCCGCTTGAATTGAGCGTCATGCGATGCCCGTTTTGGCCCGGCACTCGGCGTCCTGGACATCGATCTCGCTAAGCAGGTCATCCAGCGTCTCACTGGTGTCGCCACAGGTGGCAATGCCTAGCAAAAGCATACACCTCAGACAAAGATCGTGAGCGAGCCGGACTGTCGTTCCACACTGCGGACACACAACCGGCTCCTCTTGCAGATAGATTGAAACAGAAATGCTGTTCATCGGAAATGCTCAAGTAAACAGGCAGAACAAGGCAGGCAAGATTGACCAAAATCGAGTCTCTCTCTCCCGCTATCTTCCACTGTCCCCCCTCCCTTTAACCTTACTACGGAAAGTCTGCGGTGAAGTTCCTGACGATCTCAATCCAGAATGCGAATCTCGCCAGAGCCGAAGCACGCACGGCCCTTTGCGTAATCAATTGCCTGCTCTTGATCTAAGAACACCGGCTGTATAACGACACTCTCATACACCTACCAGCCGTTTCGGAATGGTCTGATTTCGTGTCATAAGCAAATCAATATTGCGGTGCCAATTCGCCGATATATGTTCCTATGAACACGATTCCCATGCAGTCGATAAAAGGCCAATTAGGCGATCCACTTAGAATGCGCCGAAACATCACCAACGAAACCTGGCACCAAAATTAAGACCGCCTACGCAAGCGGCATCGGTCTGCGCGAGATCGCGCGCAAAATGGGTATTCCACCCGGAACCATTCTGTCGCGCGTGCCTGGAGGGATTCGAACCCCCAACCTTCTGATCCGAAGTCAGAAGCTCTATCCGGTTGAGCTACAGGCACACCGAGAAATTTGAAATTTGGTATTGCGCCCAGACGCGGCAGGGCCTGCCCGCCGTAGCCTTGGCGAAGGCGGGTGGCCGACGGGACTCGAACCCGCAACAACCAGAACCACAATCTGGGGCTCTACCATTGAGCTACGACCACCATTATTGCCGCAGAAACAAGATTTTAAAATTTGAATCTTTTTTTGCAAATAAAGGACTCGACTTTCTTCGGTCTCTCCGGTAATTCTCGCCGCCGGTGGACCGGAATTCTGCCCGTAGCTGGCTTATCTTTGCGCCTCGCCATCGCGTGAGGCGCGACGCCGCGGCTTTGCTCGCTCTCGTTCTTTTCGTCGGGGCTACGCGCGTTCTTGTGGGACAGCAGGATGATCCGAGCGAAATTTTTCTTAAAGCGTATCTCTCCGCACAACAGGGCGAGAAGCTGGAGCATGAAGACCGGTTCAAGACGGCCCTGGCCAAATATCGATTTGCTGGAAGCCTGATCGCGCAGTTGCGCAGGTCGCACGCTGATTGGCAGCCGGCGATCGTGGAATATCGCGGTCGCAAGATCAGCGAAGGAATCCTGCGAATTCAGGAGAGAATAACGAGGCAAAACCAGTTAAACGCCAGCGCGAATCCTTTGCCCGAGATTGCGCCCGCGCCGCCCGAAAGTGAAGGCTGGTCCGAGCCCGGGCCTGAAGTTGTAGCGGTGCAACCGGACGAAGCCTCCAGCGAGGCCTCGCGTGATGCTGCGAGCAAAGAGGCAACAAAAAAATTGCGCGGCAAAGTGGATCAACTGCAAGCCGCACTCGACAAAGCGAGAAAATCAGAAGGTCAGGCGCGCGATGAACTTGTAAAAACACAGGAATCATTAAGAGCGGCCCAGGCATCGCAGGAAAATAGCGCCCGGAAGGAGCAGCAATTGCGCTCGGAGATTGCCCACTTGAAAGACGCCGTCGCCGCCGCGGATGAAGCGCGTGTGGCAGCGGAAAAGCAAAGGGACGATACTCAGGCGAAATTTGCAGAGGCAAACGAGCAAATCACCGCGCTTGAGCACCAGCGCGATGAAGCCCTCACCCAATTGAGGGTCGTGCAAGGATCCGAACAGGGCGTCCAGTTGCTCTTGGCCGAGAAGGACGATTTGCAACAAAAAGTGGCAAACGCGGAGGGAAAGGTGCGAGCCCTTGGCGACAGCGATCCGGTAAACGCGAAGATATTTGCCGAGATGAACGAGCAAGTCGCGCAGCTTCAAGAGCAGTTGAGCGAAAGCCAGAAAAGAAATGACTATTTGACCGCAAGAGCTGCGGAGCTTGCCGTTCAGTTGGATGAGGCAGGCACGGAGCTTCAAGTTGCGAAGCTGGCCGGCGCAAACAGCGAGGAGTCCGCCCAGCTCGCGAGAGAAAACGAGCTCCTGCGAAACATCGTCGTGCGCGAGCGCCAGGAAGAAGCCCGCCGGGACGAGACAAGGAAGCTGGTCGTAGCGGAGCTGGGTAGATTGAAGATCAGATCGGAGACGTTGAACAAGCAGATCGAACTTCTCGCGCAGCCAGTGACAAAATTAAACAGCGAAGAGCTAGCTTTGCTGCGGCAACCCGTGGTCTCAGTCTCGGACCAGCGCGCCGGCTTATTTAAAGCGAGCTTTGTGTTTGAAAAAAAATCGGCAGTGAATTCGATTGGCGCTGCGACAGCGAACGCGAACGCAAGATCGGGCAGCGAGAGCGATGCGGGAACGAACAGGGCCGCTCCCGCCAAAACCGATGTACCGCCAAAAATCCAGGGTCTCGCCCGCGCGGCCGGAAAGAATTTTCAGCAGGGCAACTATAGGGCGGCCGGAAAGCAATATCAGCAAATCCTGGCCGAAGATCCAAACAACCTTGACGCGCTTTCCAACCTTGGCGTCGTTTATGTTCGCAGCGGCAACTTGCGCTCCGCGGAGTCGACACTGGAAAAAGCCGTGGCCATTGCGCCGGACAACGATTTTCTGCTCACAACGCTTGGGGTCGTTCAGTATCGCCAATCGAAATTTGACGAGGCGATCGTGCAGTTAACGAAGGCGATTGCGGTCAACCCAAAAAGCGCTACCGCTCACAACTATCTCGGTATCGCCGCCAGCCAGAAAGGGCGACAGCAAGAGGCAGAGAAGGAGATCCTTCAGGCGCTCGCCAACAATCCGGACGACGCCGATGCGCATTTTAACCTCGCGGTCATCCTCATCACCACGCAGCCGGGCTCGAAAGAACTCGCCAGAGAGCATTATGCCCGGGCCACTGCGCTCGGCATAGAACCGAGCCCGCCCCTCGAAAAATTGTTGCAGTGAGCCGCAGATCGAACGTCTGCGCAGCATCGCGTCGAGCCGGTCAGCGATTAATTCTGTAGCGGCGGTCTATGACCGCCGAACCTTCACGTGCAACCATTTCTCACAGCTAACTGGCGTTACCTTGCGATGCTGAATTACACCGTCGATCCTCGCCTGCTCGCGCCGTTGGTTCCGCTTGGTACAGAGATCGACTTCGAAAATGGTGAGACCTTCCTGAGCGTGGTCGGATTTCTCTTTCTCGACACGCGACTCCTCGGCCTTCCCATCCCGCTACACCGCGATTTCGAGGAAGTGAATTTGCGTTTCTACGTGCGGAGAAAATCGGCTGACATATGGCGGCGCGGTGTAGTTTTCATCCGTGAACTTGTCCCGCGGCGCGCGATCGCGCTCATCGCGCGCGCGTGTTACGGCGAAAATTA
>QHNK01000016.1 GCA_003218415.1 Verrucomicrobiota bacterium
GACTTTGAGGTCATTCTTGATTTGTTCTTCGATTTCGCGAGAGCCATTCCAGTGCGCGAGAGCAAAGCCCCCGTGGATTTCCGGTTTTGCAGGATTTTTCGGCGTGAAGAAATCATAGAACTCTTTTTTGGAATTGATTACCCGCGTGTTCATGTCGCGAAACTTTTTCGCTCGCGCATATAGAGCATCCTGAATCGACGTGAGAATTTCCGGGGCACGCGCAACGAATTCTTCCATCGGCATCGATTCCTCCGCTTTCGCGGCTTGATCGCGCCGGCTGAGTTCGACCGAATTTTTTTCAAGATCGCGCGGGCCAATTTCGACGCGCAACGGCACGCCTTTCTTGATCCATTCCCAGTTCTTAACGCCGCCGCCGAGATCGCGCCGATCGACTAACACTTCGATTGGAAGATCTGCATAGCGAGTCTCGCGCAAACGCGCTGCAATCTTATCGCACGTCTCTAGGACTGCTGCGCGCGTTTGCTCCTTGGGTGCGATCGGCAGAATGACGATTTGCGTCGGCGCTATCCGCGGCGGCAGAACGAGTCCGTCATCGTCGCCGTGCATCATGACAAGAGTACCAACCAGCCGAGTGGTCATTCCCCAGCTTGTCGTCCAACCGAATTCCTGTTTGCCCTCGCGGTTTTGGAATTGGATACCGCTGGCGCGCGCGAAGTTTTGTCCGAGGAAATGCGACGTTCCGGCTTGGATCGCCTTTCGGTCCTGCACCATCGCTTCAAGCGTCAGTGTTTCCACTGCGCCAGGAAACTTTTCACTTTCAGATTTCGCTCCGGTGAAAACTGGAACGGCAAGATGATCTGCGACAAATCTTTCGTATAGATCCAAGATCAATCTCGTTTCCGCGCGCGCTTCAGCCTCGGTTTCATGGACGGTGTGGCCTTCCTGCCAGAGAAACTCGGTCGTACGCAAAAATAATCGCGGCCGCATTTCCCAACGAACGACGTTCGCCCATTGATTGATCAGAATTGGCAGGTCGCGATACGATTGCACCCACTTGGCATAGCTGGCGCCGATAATCGTCTCTGATGTCGGCCGCACTACGAGTGGTTCCGTCAATGCGCTAGCCGGCTTCATTTTTCCGTCAGCATCCACCTCCAGACGTGTGTGCGTAACGACGGCACATTCCTTGGCGAAGCCTTCGACGTGTTCGGCTTCCTTCGCGAAATAACTCAGCGGAATGAAAAGGGGGAAATAAGCGTTGCGATGGCCAGTCGCCCGAAACATGCCATCGAGTTGCCGCTGCATGTTTTCCCAGATGCCGTAACCCCACGGACGAATCACCATGCAACCACGTACGTCCGACGGCTCGGCCAATTCCGCCGCGCGGATGACCTGCTGATACCATTCCGGAAAATCTTCGTCGCGCCGCGGGGTGATTGCGGTCTTTGTGGCAGCCGAATTCGACATGGCCAGAGAATTAAACGCGCAAAAGCAAGTTGACCAGCGAGCATTTCTGCGATGGGTTCATCTGTCCCGTCGGACTCATGAGTCTCGTGGGCCTGTCGATGGGTTGACATGCTGTTGCGTCGCTCGTAATTTCCGTGCTCTTTTCCCCAATGAAAACGTTTTCTGCTAAAGCAAGCGAAATCCCGCGCAAGTGGTGGGTCATTGACGCCCAGGACCAGGTGCTGGGAAAGGTCGCGGTAAAAGCAGCGAATCTGCTGCGTGGTAAGCAGAAGACTGTTTTCACGCCACATGTGGATACAGGCGATTTCGTGATCGTCATCAATGCGGAAAAAGTGCGGCTGACCGGAAAGAAAGAAGAACAGAAGAGTTACATGAGTTTTTCAGGTTACGTAGGTGGCCATAAATCTGAGAATGTCCGGGCACGCCGCGTTCGCCATCCCGAACTGCTGATCGAGCGGGCGGTGCGCGGCATGATTCCGCATAATCGGCTTGGTCGCCGCGTTTATCGGAAGTTGAAAGTTTATCGCGGCGATTCGCATCCGCACGCCGCGCAGCAGCCACAAGCTGTCAGACTCCAGAAGTCCTGATCCTATGCCACAAACTGAAGAATTCGTCGCCACAGGCCGCCGCAGAACGTCAGTCGCCCGCATTCGCATGACGCCGGGCAGCGGAAAGATCGATATTAATGGGCGCAGCTTCGAAGATTATTTTCCCACTGCGCCGTTACAAAACGTGGTGCTGCAACCGCTTCAATCCGCCAAGGCTGTGAATGCTTACGATTTGTGGATTAACACCAGCGGCGGTGGCATCATGGGGCAGGCCGGTGCGGCGCAGCTGGCCATTGCCCGCGCGCTTCTTCAGGTTGATGCCAATTTGCGAGGACCGCTCAAAGCTGAGGGTCTGCTTCGCCGTGATCCGCGCATGAAAGAGCGAAAAAAATCCGGACAACCCGGCGCCCGGAAACGTTTCCAGTTCTCGAAACGTTAAGGCGAGTCAGAGACTCCGAGCCCGCTGTAGCCGCGGCCCTGTGGATCGCGTACCCGAAATCGCTCCAATGGCTTCGGTAGCGCTCATATCTCCCACAACCAAGTAGCGAACGCTACGGTTTCTTCGGTGGTGGAGGAGCTTGCGGCGCAGGCTGCGGCGCCGGCGCGGGAGGACGCGCCAATAGCGGCGGGGCTGTTCCAGTCTGTGTTGGGCCCGGCGCAGGCGAGCTAATCGATTTAATCAAACGCAATTGCTGCATGGCCTCGCCGGCCCAGAAGCTCGTTCGGTATTGCGTCAGGATGGTTTCGCAAATCCGGCGCGCATCGTCGTTTCGATTTTTCGCCTTCAAAATATACACTTGCGAAAGCAAAGCCAGCGGTGCGTTGAAACTGTTCGGGTAGGCCGATGCGATCTGCTGATACATCGCCAACACCTCATCCGTCTTCCCCATCGACTCCAGATTAGCTGCCATTGCCATTCGCGCCGTGCTCACAAGCTCGTGCTGTGGGTACTTGGCGATAAAGGTTTGGAGCGTTGCGTTCGCCTCCGCGAATTTCTTTTCGCTCCGCTGAGCTTCAGCGAGTAAAAGGTAAGCGTCGGCGGCGGCTGGCGTGTTTGGATAACGGGCAATCACCTGTTGATACTCTTGCGCGCTCTTCGCACTCGCTAGCGAAGCCGACGCCGATGCGGCCCGTCGATCGGAATAAAAGCGATAACCAGTAAAACCGATCACGCCGAGCAGGACGATGATAAGCGCCGCGGTGATTTCTTTTTTGAAGCGTTCCCAAAACACGCGCGTTTCCAGTGCTACGTCACGAGAAGGAGGTGGAGCTGTCGGCATAAATTTCGTGCGCTCGGCTGGTTTAAACTCTGCGAGCGGTCGTCTTATGCCACGCGACGGTTTCTCTTGCAAGCGCGGCACCGAAAACCGGTATGCGCGCGACAAAGCTTCTCACGGCGATACAATCTTACCTATGAATGCATTCTGGAACTCTTTTGAAGCTGTCCTCGGTTTAGGTGTAGAACCGAAGGATTTGACATTTATTCAAATTTCGCTGCGCGGGATCGTTGTTTTTCTTGTCACACTGACCACAATGCGGCTTGGACACAAACGCTCACTTTCGCGCAAGACTCCGTTCGACGCCGTCCTGCTGGTCATTCTTGCCGCTGTGCTTTCGCGCGCCATCAACGGTTCGGCAGCCTTTTTCGCCACACTCGGCGGAGGCGTGGTTTTAGTGGTGCTCCATCGCCTTTTCGCACATCTGGCATACTATTCTCACGGCTTTGGGATTTTGGTTAAAGGCCGACCCGACACGATTGTGCACGACGGCGAATGCGATTTTCGCATGATGCGGCGCAACCATATTTCCATGCATGATCTGGAAGAGGACATGCGTCTTGGCGCACACATCGACGACCTTTCCAGGGTTAGACTCGCCCGCGTGGAACGCAGCGGCGACATCAGTTTTATCAAGAAATAATTTGACCTATACGGCCATTTTGACCTATGAAACCCGTGGGATTTATGAGACGGACCAAAAAGCGGTGGATCAAACCGATGTTGAAAACCGTGCCGATCTTTTTTGAGTGCACCTGCTACGCGGGCGCGATTTGATCGACGGAACTAATTACTGCGAAACTCCGGTTGATTCGCATCCATATTCTCGGCAGCGCGGCCGGTGGCGGTTTGCCGCAATGGAACTGTGCCTGTGCGAACTGCGTGGCTGCTCGGACGGGGAAAATTCCGCCGCAGACGCAATCGAGTACCGCGATCAGCGGCGACTCGGAAGCCGTTCGACGCCATTTCTTGATCAACGCATCGCCCGATTTGGCCCGGCAAATCGAAAGCATGCCGCAATTGCAGCCCCGCCGCGACTCGCCGCGCAACACTCCGATCGCAGGCGTTCTTTTGACAAATGCCGACATCGACCATGCGCTGGGTTTATTGCTCTTGCGGCAACAGGAAACGCCGCTGATCGTTTACGCAGCCGATGAAACGCGAACAGCGCTCGCGTGGATCGACAGCGTCCTAGCGCGGTTCTGCGGAATCAAATGGCGAAAGATCAGCGCTGATTTTCAATCCTTGAATGGCACCATCGGTTTTCGAGCGATCAAATTGCCCAGCAGCGTTGCGTTTCAATTTCGGGACGACACCTCCGGAGCAACTGCGCTGTTCGCCCCAAGTGTCGGCGAACTGACCGGCGAATTGCGCGACGCAGTGCACGCTTCGGATGTCGTCATGTTTGACGGCACATTCTGGAGTGACGGCGAACTCACCGCCGCGCGGCCGGGCGCTCGCAGCGCCCGCGAGATGAATCACTTGCCCATAAGCGACGGCAGTCTTGATTTCTTGCGCCAATCGCGGGCGCGCCGGAAGATTTACACGCACATAAACAACACGAACCCGATTCTGATGCCTGGGACTCGAGAACGTGCACAAGTCGAGCAGGCCGGAATCGAGATCGGGCGTGACGGATTAGAAATCGTTCTATGACCACCGGGCTTTGGGACCGCGAAACTTTCGTCGAAAATCTGCGAGCGATCGGCGCCCGGGCTTACCACGATAAACATCCGTTCCACCTTGCCATGAACGAAGGCCGGCTGTCGCCGGAAGCAATGCGCGGCTGGGTGGCGAATCGCTTCTATTATCAGCGGAATATTCCGCTCAAAGACGCGGCTATTCTCTCCAACTGCCCTGTGCGCGAAGTACGCCGAGCCTGGATTCACCGCATTCTCGATCACGACGGCAACGCTGAAAACGAAGGCGGCATCGAAGCGTGGCTGCGACTCGGTGAAGCGTGCGGGCTGTCACGCACCGAACTCATCGAAGATCGGCGTCTGCAACCTGGAGTTCGTTTCGCGGTGGATGCCTATGTGAATTTCGCGCGCACTCAGCCGTGGCCAATCGCTATCGCGTCATCGCTGACCGAACTTTTCGCGCCCGATCTGATGGCGGCCCGCCTTGCGGCGTTCGAAAGGTTCTATCCCTGGATCGACCCGCGCGGCCTTGATTACTTCCGTCGACGCACAACCCAAGCGCAGCGAGATTCTGAAGAAGCACTCGCGATCACGCGGGAATACTGCAACACGCCGGAGCTCCAGCGCGAGGCTATTCGCGCGCTCAACTTTAAATGCGATATGCTCTGGTCCATGCTTGACGCCATTCACCATGCCTATGCAGACCAGGACAATCTCTGACGCTGCGCGTCCGCGACTGGCGAAGGGAGTCCGGTTACAAACCGATTCCACCACGGGTAAAAACGTACTGCTTTTCCCGGAGGGCATCGTCGAATTGAACGAAACCGCGGAGGAAATTCTTGTCCGCTGCGATGGACACACATTGAGCGAGATCGTGCGAGAGTTGGCCGAAGAATACGACGCTGATGTTGCGGCGCTGGCCGCCGATGTCCGGGAAACCATGGCCGATTTGCAACAACGCAATCTGATCGAACTCACATGACCGCGCCGCGTCCATACGCATTGCTCGCGGAAATTACTTACCGATGTCCGCTGCATTGTCCGTATTGCTCGAATCCTGTATCCGCTTCGCTGTGCGAAGCGCCCCGCCGCCCACAGGGCGGCGGCTACAGTCAGACGCATGCTCAAGCCAAACGCGAACTCACCACTGACGAATGGAGGCGTGTCATTCGTGAAGCGGCCGTACTGGGCGTGTTGCAAATCGGTTTTTCTGGAGGCGAACCACTTGTCCGGCGCGATCTGGCCGACGATTCCATCCAGCTAAGTTTTCAATCGGATAATGCTGATCTCGCGGACGAAATCGCCGGTGCGGGGGCGCATCAGCGCAAGCTGAATGCCGCCGCAAAAATTCGCGCAGCCGGAATCGCGCTCAGCCTCAATTTCGTCATTCACCGGCGGAACATCGATCGCCTGCCGCAAATAATTGAGTTCGCGGAAACGCTAGGAGCCGAGAGAGTCGAGTTGGCCAATGTGCAATTTTACGGCTGGGCGTTTCTGAATCGCGCGGCGTTGCTGCCAACTTGGGAACAAGTCAATAGTGCGCGCGAAATCGCGACCGCAGCGAAAGCGCGGCTCGCCGGGAAGATCGACATCTTTTATGTGCTGCCCGACTATTACGAAACCCGGCCCAAACCGTGTCTCAACGGCTGGGGGCAGCGATATCTCACCGTCAACCCAAGCGGCGACGTGCTCCCCTGCCCGACTGCTTCATCGGCCATTCCCGATTTGCGTTTTGAAAATGTTCGAGGACGCGCGCTCGATTGGATTTGGCGAGAATCGGAGAGCTTCAATCGGTTTCGCGGAACGGAATGGATGCCGGAGCCGTGCAGGAGTTGTCCGCAGAGGGAAATCGATTTTGGCGGTTGCCGTTGTCAGGCCGCGTTGCTGACCGGAAACGCTGCGAATACTGATCCGGTTTGCGAATTCTCACCAAATCGCTCAGTTGTGGATGAAGTGTTGCGAGATACGAATTCATCGAGCAGCTATCGTCCCGATTGGACCTACCGAATCAACCCAAATGGCATTCGGTGACTAGTCAACTACTGACTAATGACCTCTGATAGCTGACGTCCGCCCTTTTAACGACTGATCCCCTATCATCCCGCACCTGGGCGCGGCGGCGGGGTGGGACGCCCCCTCGGGGTGCCGTGGGGTCTGGCAGTAGGGGTTGGCCTGGCTGTCGGCGTCGGAGTGGCTGTAGGCGTGGCTGTCGGGGGCGGGGTGGTAGTTGCCGTGGGAGTAGGACTAACAGTTGTAGTAGGTGTTGGAGTTGAGGTCGCAGTTGGAGTTGCAGTAGCAGTAGCTGTTGGCGTCGGAGTTGCAGTGGCGGTGGCAGTCGCAGTTGCAGTAGCTGTCGGCGTGGGCGACGCAGTAGGTGTGGGTGTAGGCGTTCCGGCTGGCAGCCTAAAAGCATAGACTTTGTTATCGGCGCCGAAGTAAATCCGGCCACGGGCAACCATGCCGGTGTTCCACTGGCGAGTGCCGCTCATCAATTCGTTAGCGCCGCCGCCCGCATAAATGACCGCGCCAGTGTCTGCGTTGTAACCGTGCAAGCGTTGGTCGCCCTGCACGCCGACTACCCAGACAATGAAGTTGTTGGTGCCGTCCGTCGTCGTCACCCATGGCGAGCCTCGCCCTGACTGACCTACACTCCAACCGCTCACAATCGTGGGCGGATTTGCCGCAGTAACCTTGTAGGCCGAGACGGCGTTGCCGTCGTTGTGAAAAGCAAAGTACGTGCCCTGGCTGGTGTGGTAGGTGACAGCCGATGTTCCTCTGTTTACCACGCCGGAGACGTTTGCCTGGGCTACCGGAGCGACGATGCCACCGAGATTGTTACGGTTAACCAGGTAGGCATTGCCATCTTTGCCGAGTGCGAGCACTAGCTGCGAGGGCGTTGCCCCAGGCACATCGATCACCGTCGCGCTCACACCGCCCAGATCGGTGTCACTATTGTCGAGACTGAGCCAATTCGTAGGCGCCCAGTAGTCAGTCGGCTGACCGGTCCAGGTCGGGCCAGCTTGCAACCGGATAATTGCTTCGCCGCCCATCCAAATGCCGCCCGTGTTAAACGTATTCCCCGTGACGACGAACATGTTTGTGCCGTCGCTGGCAACACCGCCGTGTCCCCAAATCCCCCCGCCGACGGCCGTCGTCGCCCACGCACCCACGTTGGAGGGATTGTTAATATCGACGCCCACAACCCACCCGTGATAATTCTGGCAGTCACCCACGTATCCGGAGTAGGAGACGTATACGATCCCATTCACAAGAGCCAGGGCACCGCGTTCTTCCTGAATTAGCGAAGTAAAAGTCATGCCGTTGTAAGTGGCGGTGGCGTTCACATCCACCGGCCAGCCGGCATTCGTGGCACCGGTGT
Source organism: Verrucomicrobiota bacterium (assembly GCA_003218415.1). Lineage (GTDB taxonomy): Bacteria > Verrucomicrobiota > Verrucomicrobiia > Chthoniobacterales > UBA10450 > Udaeobacter. The sequence goes on from QHNK01000016.1 coordinate 8,273, forward strand.
CCACGTTCAGCGAATAGATGAAATGCTTCTTGGTTGTGCCCTCGATCAACGCGTCCAAGAAAAGTGATC
>QHNK01000017.1 GCA_003218415.1 Verrucomicrobiota bacterium
CGTCCTGCCGCACGGCAGCATGGTCAAGCTGCGACAGGAACTGCAACTTCTTGAACGGCGCGATAGGTAGGGCGAGCGAGCAAGACACCAAGCTTCGCAAAGCTACGGCTTGGCAGGCAAGAACGATTACGAGCAAGAGATCAAACGCGGATGGGGGGGGATTCGAACCCCCGGTGCCTTTCAGCACACACGCTTTCCAGGCGTGCACAATCAACCACTCTGTCACCCATCCGGTCTAAGTCGTGCTCGTAATCGTAATCGTGCTCGGTTTGGATCGATTACGAGCACGATCACGATTAAAAGCTAAAGCTGCAAGCGGCGGAACAATTCGTCGAGAGGCAATTGGATGCCGATGTAAAATTCGCCGAAATCCGCGTACTCGGCGCTGACCGGATCGAAACGCATTTTGTAAACGATCGCTTTGATCTGAAATGTGTCGCGCGAAAAAAGCGTTACGCCCCATTCGGCATCATCGAGACCGGTCGAACCGGTGATGAGCTGTTTCACTTTGCCGGCGAACTCGCGGCCGACGTTCGCATGACCTTTCATCAGCTTGCGGCGTTCATCATACGGGAGCGCATACCAGTTGCGCTGCTCGCCGCGCCGCTTGCTCATGTTATAGAAACAAACGACCGGCCAATCGGGGAGCGTCGGATAAACGCGCTCCTGCCGGTAATGTTTCATTCGCTCCTGAAATGTCGTCAGAGCTTCATCGAGCTTTGCAGAGTCGTTGCGGACACTCGGCTCCAGAGTTTGCGCGTATTCTTGCTCGCTGGTGATGTATTCGCTTTCCTCGGTAAGCGAGAGGTAACTGTAAACCGGCGTCAGCACGTCTGCACCTAACGAGAGCGAGAGTCGCTTCTCGATCCGGTTGGCGTTGTGCAGGTCGGGCGTGATCAACATGAATCCGATATCGGCCTTCGGTGTGACCATGCCAAGCGTGAGCAATTGCGTCGATTCCATCGCGGGAACTTCCTGCACAAGCGAAGAGAGATTCGTCTTCGCTGCGTTTTGTTCTTCGCGGCTTAGCAATTGCCATTGGCCGTACTCGATCCGGTAAAACAGATGCAGACAATGCCAGCCTTCCTCGGGAATGAGGGCGGTGTTTTTATCGGTCATTGGATTAGTTTAAACCGCGAACAAGAGATGTCGATATTGGGAAACCGCACCAGCACAGTCGTCATCCCGAGCCGCGCAGACGGCGAGGGATCTCACAATGGTGCGTTTGATCACGCAAAGTACTTTGTGTGCCGCCACGAGTTATGTGTGGTCCTTCGCTTTGCTCAGGATGACATTGCAGCTTAGCTCGTCGGACTTCCCGCCTTTGGCAGATGCGCGATGCAATATTCTTCGCCGTCGCGCGCGACGCGGAAATCGAGATTCGGATCGGTCAACTCCGTAGCGCCGCAGGCCGCGCAGTGATGCAGCGCGTCATCTGCGACGCGTGAATGGTCTTCGAAACGTCTTCGTCGTGTTGAGACGTCATGGCGATGTCGCGCCTGGTGAATGATCTCCGGGCCGAAGAAGATGAAATAATTGGCGAAAGCGGCAATGAGCGCAGCGCGATAGGAATTTGAGTTCACGACAAACCCAAGCAGCAAAAACGCAGCGAAAACCCAGGCAAGCCACTTGATTTTGACGGGCAAAATAAAAAGGATGTAGATGATTTCGTCGGGATAAAATCGCGCAAAGGCGAAGAACAACGACGCGATTAGCATGCCGTTCGAAAATTTCGCGCCGAAGAAAAATGCGGCGGCCGTTGTGCCGACCATCCCAACAAGAAAATAGAGGGTGAACCGGAACGCGCCCCACGCGCGTTCGAGACCTTCGCCAATAAACCAAAGGAACCACAGGGCAAGGATGATCCAAAGACTGAGGGTCTGCGGCAGAAAAATGTAAGTCACCAGCCGCCAGACTTCACCATGGAGGATACGCGCCGGATCAAGCTGGAGCGCAGAACCAAAATCACGATTAAGCCAGATGAGACCCCAAACGAGCGCCGTGAAGCCGACAATGATGCGCGTTAGTCCCGGAATGCCAAGAAAGCCAAAACGGCGTTCGAGTTTATCTAGCAAGGTCATGAGGTGCCGCAGCGTAAGGTTCACCCGTTTGGTTTTCAAGGTAGGGGCGGTTCACCGAACCGCCCGGGAGCGATTGAGGTCAACCGCCCCTACCTGTGCTACGTTGCGCGCGTGACCGAGACCGCGCCGCAAAGGACGCCGTTTTACGACGAGCACGTGCGGTTGGGCGCGAAAATGATTCCATTCGCTGGATGGCTCATGCCGGTGCAATACACCAGCATCGTGGAGGAACATCAGGCTGTCCGAAATAACGTCGGCATCTTCGACATTTCGCACATGGGACAATTGGTCGTCGAGGGAGCGGGCGCGCGTGAATGGCTCAACGCCACGCTAACGAACAACATCGACAAACTCGCTGTCGGCATGGGTCAATACACTTTTCTCCTTAACGAGCGAGGCGGAACCATCGACGATCTGATTGTTTATCAGATCGGCGATCAGAAGTTTCTGCTTGTCGTAAACGCGGCTCGCACCGAAGACGATTTCGCATGGCTGCAAAAACATTTGTGTGCGCCGATTCAGATCGAAAACCGCAGCGCAGATTTTGGTGGCGTGGCCATTCAAGGGCCGCGTCTTATGGAGCTTTTTCACGCACTTTTTGGAAAGGACATCCAGCCGCCGCCGCGAAACGCGATCGCTGAGCTTCCATTCGATCGGACAAATGTTTTCGTCGCCCGAACTGGTTACACCGGCGAGGACGGGATCGAAGTCTTTTTTCGTGCAACGGACGCGGTGAAGTTTTGGAACGCTACGCTCGAGAAGGGCAAACCGTTTGGAATTAAGCCCTGCGGACTTGGCGCGCGCGACACCTTGCGATTGGAAATGTGTTACCCGCTCAACGGCTCCGATCTTTCGCCGGAACGAAATCCAATCGAGGCGGGACTTGGAACATTCGTCGACCTAACGAAACCAGACTTCATTGGACGCGACGCCTTGTTGAAGACAAAAGAAATCGGATCGCGAGAAAAACTCGTGCCGTTCCGAATGAAGGAGAAAGGGCCGCCGCCGCGGCCGCACTACGCCGTTTTCCAAAATGGCCAGCGCATCGGCGAAGTCACAAGCGGCACGCTTTCTCCGAGCTTGAATTACGGAGTTGGAATGGCTTACATCGATGCCGCGCATGCGAAGATCGGCGCAGAGATCGACATCGAGATTCGCGGCCAAAAATTTCCGGCTGTCATTGAAAAGAAACCGCTCTACAAGAAATCAGCATCATGAATGTCCCAGACGATTTGCTTTACACCGAGACTCACGAATGGATCAAACGCGAAGGCGAAAATGTCCGCGTGGGCATCACCGATCACGCGCAATCGGAATTGACTGACGTGGTTTATGTGGAGCTGCCGAAAATGGATCGGCAAGCAAACGCGAAAGAAGCCGTCGCCGTTATCGAATCAGTGAAAGCGGCCAGCGACATTTACGCGCCGGTGAAAGGAACCGTTGTCGAGATAAACAAAGCGCTCGAAGCCGATCCGGGCCTGATCAACCGCGAACCCTACGGCCAGGGCTGGATTTTCGTTCTCAAAATCGACAACGCCGACGATCTCAAGCAGTTGAAAGATGCCGAAGCGTATCGGAAACAGATCGGGTGAATCACGTCGTGCAATACGGAAGAAATTCCGGCAAGCTGCCGAAACCGACAGGCTGGCAGCCTGTGCTCCCCGATCCAATTAGTCCGCGTAATCCGCGGTTGAATGTGAGCTCAGAAGCCGCCCTTTTCTCTTGGCCAAGCTGTGCTTAATTGCCCGTTCTCCCCATGAGCAGCAAATCGAAGCCGCGTGAGTCAGAGCTTAACTTCGAAGGCGCGATGGATCGGCTCGAAAAAATCGTCGAGCAGATGGAGTCGGGGAAACTCCCGCTGGAAGATCTGATCGTGCGCTACGAGGAAGGAATGAATCTGGTGAAAATTTGCCAGGAACGGCTTGCCAACGCTGAGCAAAAGATCGAGATCATTGCGCGCAACAGCGCGGGCAAAACCGTAGTTAAAGAGTTCGAGGCAGCGCCGGAGCCAGAGACACCGGCACGCGTGGCCGACGAATCCCCAAGCACAAATGACGAAATCAGACTCTTCTGAAAATCCTCAAACCTCCGAGGCGGCAGTCGCGCCCAGGCGTCTGCTCGATGGGATCCGCTCGCCGGCGGACATCAAAGCGCTGAGTGAACAAGACTTGCCGCAGCTTGCGCAGGAAGTGCGCGATGAGCTGATCAAAGTCCTCTCCCAAACCGGCGGTCACCTCGGGCCAAACCTCGGTGTTGTGGAGCTGACGATTGCCTTGCATCGCGTGTTCGACACGCCTCGTGACCGCTTCGTAATGGATGTCAGTCACCAAGGTTATGTCCACAAAATGTTTACCGGGCGGCTCGACCGTTTCCATACGATGCGGCAATTCGGCGGTCTCAATGGTTTTCTCTTGCGGACGGAAAGCGAACATGATTGCTATGGCGCGGGCCACGCTGGGACCGCGCTTTCCGCGGCGCTTGGTATGGCGGTCGGCCGCGATCTGCGCGGTGGCGGCGAGCACATCGTGGTGGTGGCGGGCGATGCCGCGTTCACCTGCGGGATCAGCTATGAAGCGCTGAACAACGTCAAAGCGCACACCAAGCGGTTCATCGTTGTGCTCAATGATAACGAATGGTCGATCGCCAAGAATGTCGGCGCGATCGCTAATTACCTAAACAGCATCGTGACGAATCCCACTTATGCGCATCTGCACGATAAGGCGCGCGATTTCGTCCAGGCGATTCTTGGAAAAACCGGCGTGCAGCTCGCGCACAAAGTGGAAGAAAGCGTCAAGGGTTTGCTCGTTC
>QHNK01000018.1 GCA_003218415.1 Verrucomicrobiota bacterium
ATCTTCTGGATCGAGGGAAAAATTACGGCCCGCGAACGGGCGTTGCGAACCGGCCATCGCGGAGCGGTTGTTTGGTTGACGGGGCTTTCCGGCGCCGGGAAATCAACCATCGCACAGTCACTCGAACGCGACCTGTTCAATCACGGCATGGATACGTATGTGCTCGACGGCGACAACATCAGGCACGGCTTGAACTCGAATCTCGGCTTCTCGCCCGACGACCGGGTGGAAAATATTCGCCGGGTAAGCGAAGTGGCGAGACTTATGGCCGATTCCGGCACGGTGGTCATCACCGCGTTCATCTCGCCCTATCGAATGGATCGCCGTCGTGCGCGTGAGATCGCGCTCGAAGGCAACGCCGAGTTTTTCGAAGTGTTCGTAGATGCGCCGCTAGAGGTTTGTGAAGCGCGCGACCCCAAGAACCTCTACAAGAAAGCGCGGGCCGGCGAAATCCGCGAGTTCACCGGAATCGATGCGCCCTATGAAGCGCCGGACGACCCGGAGATCGTCGTGCATACAGATAAGCAAACCGTCGATGAATCCGTCGCGACGATCCTCGAGCAGTTGTTGCCGCGCTTGAGAGACTACGGCGCGGACGACTAGAGCATTTTTAGGACATTGTAGTCGCTCGGGCGCTGAAGCACAGGCATCTTGCCTGTGTCACTACGCCCCTTACAATTCGCGACGCCAAACTCAGCGATGCGCCAGCGCTTGCGGCGCTGATATGTGGACTCGGTTACGAAACAACAACCGCCGAAATGCGGCAGCTGAAAGAATTCTTCGCGGCGGAAGACAAAGACCCTGCGTACTTTGTTTCAATCAGGAATTCGCCGCAGCCGGCGGACTAAAGACCGCCGTTCCTTGGCTGGTCAGCAAATCCAGATCGTTTTCGCGTTTGTGAATTCACGGATTCCGGCGGCGCCGAGCTCGCGGCCGAAACCGGAATGTTTTACTCCGCCAAAGGGCAGACGCGGATCGGACACGACCATGGCGTTGATGAAAACCATTCCAGCGTCCAGCTCAGACGCGAAGAGTTTCTGCTCTTCGCGGTCGTTGGTCCAGGCGCTCGAGCCGAGGCCAAACGTGGTATCGTTTGCCAGTTCGATTGCCTCGGCGGCAGCGCGCACACGGAAAATGGATGCGACGGGGCCGAACACTTCCTCGCGATAGGCTGGTGATTCTTTCGGCACATCGACGAGAACCGTTGGCTCGTAGAAAAATCCCGCGCCATGAATGCGGTTGCCGCCGGTCAATAATTTTGCGCCTGCCGCAATCGTTTTCTGCACCTGATCGTCCACACCTTGCAGGATTTGTTCTGTTGCGAGTGGACCAATCTCGGTCGTCTCATTCATCGGATCGCCAACCTTAAGAACGCGCATGCGTGCGACGAACTGATTGACAAACTCGTCGTAAATTCGGTCCGCGATCATAAATCGCTTTGCTGCAATGCACGATTGTCCGGTGTTGATCGTGCGCGCTTTGACCGCTGTGCTCAATGCGCGCTCGAAGTCTGCGCTCGGCATCACGATGAACGCATCGCTGCCACCGAGCTCAAGCACGGCTTTCTTGATCTCGCGCGCGGCGGTGCTCGCCACTGCGCTTCCGGCTTTTTCGCTGCCCGTCAGCGTTACCGCCTTAACGCGCGGATCGACAATTAACTTCTCCACTTGCTCTGGCTCGATAAGCAGCGTTTGGAAAACGCCGTCATCGAATCCGGCGCGGCGAAAGATTTCTTCAATGGCAAGCGCGCACTGCGGAACATTGGACGCGTGCTTCAACAGCCCGACGTTGCCAGCCATTAGCGCCGGTGCGGCAAATCGAAAGACCTGCCAGAAAGGAAAATTCCACGGCATGATCGCGAGTACCGGTCCGAGCGGTTGGTACTGAACATAACTTTCGGCGGCATCGGTCTGCGCCGCTTCGTCCTCTAAAAATCGTTCCCCGTTCTCTGCATAAAACCGGCAACCTCGCGCGCACTTCTCGATTTCTGCGACTGAATCGCGAAACAGTTTCCCCATCTCGAGCGTAATGATTTCAGCAAAGTTTTTCTTTTCCTGAAATAGCAACTCCGCCGCGCCGTGCATCCACTGCGAGCGCTCGGCAAACGTAGTTCGACGATATCTCCTGAATGCCTTTTCGGCGCGGCTCAGTCGTTTCTCGATTTCAGAATCGTCAAAAGGAGAGAACGCTTTCAACTTTTCGCCTGTCGCGGGATTGATTGAGGCGATCGCCATCAGTAAATGTAGCGCAAGCTTCTCAGCTTGCGACCGAAGGCCGCACGCAAGCGCGGACTCCGGCGCAACTTTAGAGTCGTAATCCTTTTGGAATCAGGACGCGATCGAGCAAATCGAAAAACCATTGCACCAACAGTGCCAACAAGGCCGCTGGAATCGCGCCTTCCAAGATCGTGATGTGGTCGTTCAGGTTGAGGCCGCTTAAGATTGGCTCGCCTAACCCTCCGGCGCCGATCAATGCCGCGAGTGTTGCAGTGCCAACATTAATCACCGCGCTTGTTTTGATTCCCGACAGGATCGAGCGCGATGCCATTGGAAGATAAATTGCCCACAGCCGGACGATCGGGCTCAGTCCCAACGCAATGGCGGACTCGCGCAATGATCGCGGGATATCCTGCAAGCCGCTTGCTGTATTGCGTACGATCGGCAGCAACCCATAAAGGAAAAGCGCAGCAATCGCCGTGCGGACGCTGATTCCGAAAAAGGGAAGGGGGACAAGCAACGCCAGCAACGCCAGCGATGGAATGGTTTGCACAATGCTGGCGAAACCCAGAATGCCCTGACCAATCGGTCCGCCGCGACTGGCAACGATGCCGAGCGGAACGCCGAAGGCCACCGAAAGCAGCAGCGAGAATCCGGCCAATTCCAGATGGCGCAGCGTCCAGCGCGTTAATTTGTGACTGAAGGACTCGCTGTAGATCATGTTCGATTTGCCGTGCGACTCAAAATATTGGGCTGCGGCCTTTGCATAATCTTTCGTCCTCTCTGCCACCGCGTTCAGACGCGTCATGAGCGTTTCATTGATTGTTCCTTCGAGCGTTTTCAAGAGTCCAGTCCTCCTGTCATCCAGCGATAGGCGATAGAGAAAGACCGCGTCGTAGCGCGAGAAAAAATTTAGATCATCAGCGAGGACGAACAGATCGTTTTCGGCGATTTTCGCATCGGTCGAATAAGCGTCTTTGACGTCTATCTCTCCGGTCGCAAGCGCGGCATAACCGAGCGCGTGATCGATGCCGCGCACGTCTTGTTGAGGAAGGGCGTAACGTTCGCGCAACCGCGGCCAGCCATCCTGCCGGTCCAGAAATTCATGGGTTAAGCCCAGTTTCAAATCAGCGTGCTTTTTGAGATCGCTAAGGGAACGTATGCCAAGCCTTTCAGCTTTGCTTCGGCGCATGACCAGAGCCCAGGTGTTGTTGAAGCCTAACGGATTCGTCATGCCGACACCGAAGGCGCGTAGTCGTTCCCGAATGGAATCGAGCGAGTGCATGCCCGGTTCCTTCAGGATCTCTTCACTGATCGTCCCAGTGTATTCCGGATAGACTTGAATCTCTCCGGTCTTTAGCGCCTGCCAGACGATGATCGTCCCACCCATGCCGGGACGGAATTCGACTTCTCCCGACGCCTCTTGGAGTGTGCGCTGCGCGATTTCTCCGAGCACGTACGATTCCGTGAATTTTTTTGAGCCGATCACGACCGGCTGACCAAAAGCTGAAGAAGAAGTGATCAGGAAGGCAGGAACGCAGGAAAAGAAGAGGGATCGAAACAATCTTTCCTGTTTCCCTGTTTTCCATATTCGTTTCATAGAATGGGGATTCCTCGCTGCGCGTGGATGAATTCCGAGACGAAAGCGTCTGCTGGCCTTTCACGAAGATCAGTGACCGAACCCTTTTGCACGATACGGCCTTCATTCATGAGCACGATTTCATCGCCAAAATAAATCGCCTCCGCAAGGTCGTGAGTGACGAAGAGCACCGTCTGCCCCAGGTGCGCAAAAATTTCTTTGAGATCTTTTTGCAAAGAGGCGCGCACCAGTGGGTCTAGCGCGCCGAGCGATTCGTCGAGCAGCAGCAGTTCGGGTGCGAGCATCAAAGCGCGCATCAAGCTGACGCGCTGGCGTTGGCCGCCTGAGAGTTCGAGCGGATATCGCGAGAGCAGGTTCTCGGAAAATCTTGTCAGCGCGCACATTTCCAAGAGTCTGCTTTGCATTTCTTCCTGCGATTTCCCAATGTGCCGTGCCATCAAGACGACATTGGCGCGTGCGGTCAAATGCGGGAACAGGCCGCCTTCCTGGATCACGTAACCAATTCGGTGCCGAAGAACGTCGATGTTATCGGGCTTAATTACTTCACCGTTGAACTCGATTGAGCCAGAATCCGGCTCGATCAAGCGAATGATCAACCGCAGCAAAGTTGATTTCCCACAGCCGCTCGGCCCGATTAGCACGGTGGTCTTGCTGCACTCGACCGAGAGATTCGTCGGCTGCAACGCGACGGCGTCCGCGTAGCGTTTGCTGACGTTAACAAGTCGAACCAGTGCGCTCATTGCTCGCGAGTGGGCAGGCAATCCTGCCTGCAAGTTCCAGGTCTGCAAACACGCAAGGGCGCAGACAGGATTGTCTGCGTCACGATGCTGCTACAAAATAGAAAACTCCGAACAAACGCGCATTATCAGTCCACATGCGAACAAACTGGAATCCCGCCTTGCCGGCGAGCGTCGCGAACTCTTCCGGCGCATATTTGTAGGAGAACTCGGTGATGATCTTTTCGCTTCTGCGAAAATGAAACTTTTGTTCGTCGAGATGAACAAACTGATCGATCTCGCTGATGAGATACATTTCGACTCGCCCGGCGTCTGAATTGTAAACAGCGCGGTGGTGCCAGG
>QHNK01000019.1 GCA_003218415.1 Verrucomicrobiota bacterium
CAGCCCGTGTTTCTTGTGGAATTCCATTAGCTCGGGCAACCGCGCCATGGTGCCGTCATCGTGCAAAATTTCGCAAAGCACGCCGGCGGGTTGCAGGCCCGCCATTCTCGCCAGATCGACGGCGGCTTCGGTGTGACCTGCGCGCCGCAACACGCCGCCGTCCTTCGCGCGCAACGGGAAAACATGCCCGGGTTGGTTGAGGTCCTCTGGCGACGATTTCGGATTGGCGATCGCCAGGATGGTTGTCGCGCGATCGTACGCGCTGATGCCAGTAGTCACGCCACGCGCCGCGTCCACGGAGACAGTGAAATCAGTCCGATGCTTTTCGCGGTTTTGTACCACCATTCGTTGCAAGCCAAGTTGCTCGGCGCGCTCATTTGAAATAGGCACGCAAACCAGGCCGCGCCCGTGCGTCGCCATGAAGTTAACGGCTTCAGGCGTCACCTTCTCCGCTGCCATTACCAGATCGCCTTCGTTCTCGCGATCGGCATCGTCGGTGACGATAACCATCCGCCCTTTGGCGATGTCGCTCAGCACATCGTCAATTGCGTCGAACTGAAATGTTTCCGCTGCCTTTGCAATCATCGCAACAATACCATTACGTCCAGAGCTGCTCTGAGCAACTCTAACTGAAAAGGAGAGGGACCAATTTCGCTTTGTGAAGCTTCGGCGAGGGCTTAGCGCCAAAGGCGCTTTCTTAATATAAGCCTGGGCATCGCCCCAGGAATTCAAGAGGTTGTTTAGCCAAGCACTGAAAGTGCGATTCGGCCGGGCGAGTGGGTCCGGACTCGGGCCGGAAATGAATCGCGCTTTCAGCGTTGGCATTTTTTTTGGGTGCCGTCAATCCTGGGGCGCTGCCCCAGGCTGGCAGTGAATGCGCACCTTGGGCGCGAAACGCGTATCCGCAATATGCTCGCGATTGCGAGCAAGATTGCGCGATGTGTAAAAACGGAAAATGCTAGAAGGACTTGCTAATGCAGTTCATGGATAAAACGGACAAGATTTTCGTCGCAGGACATCGCGGGATGGTCGGCAGCGCGCTGGTGCGTCGGCTTGAAGCGGAAGCGTTTTCCAACTTGCTGACGCGCGAGCGCGCGCAGCTTGATCTCGCGGATGAATCTGCGGTTGCGAAATTTTTTGCCGAGGAGCGACCGGCCATCGTCATTGTTGCGGCCGCAAAAGTTGGAGGCATCAAGGCAAACAACGATTATCCCGTCGAATTTCTCGTCGAGAATTTACGGATTCAGAACAACGTCATCCGCGCGGCCCAGGAGAACGGCGTGCGCAAACTGCTATTTCTTGGAAGCTCCTGTATTTATCCGAAGTTCGCGCCGCAGCCGATCCCCGAAACAGCGTTGCTCAGCGGACCGCTGGAGCAGACCAACGAAGCTTACGCAATTGCGAAGATTGCCGGCGTCAAGCTTTGCCAGGCGTACTGCAGCGAATACGGGGCGAATTTTATCTCGGCTATGCCGACGAACCTTTACGGCCCGAACGACAATTTCGATCTGGAGACATCTCACGTGCTGGCTGCGCTCATGCGCAAAGCGCATGAAGCTAAAACGCGGAAGGCACGCGAACTGATCGTGTGGGGAACTGGAAAACCGCGCCGCGAATTTTTACACGTGGACGATCTGGCCTCGGCATGTCTTTTACTGCTGGAGAAATATGACTCCCCAGAGATCATCAATGTCGGTTGTGGCGAGGACATTTCGATTCGCGAACTGGCGGAATTAATCTGCGACGTGGTTGGTTTCGACGGTGAACTCGCCTGGGACACGACCAAACCGGACGGCACGCCGCGCAAGCTTTTGGACGTCTCCAAGATTCGCGCGCTTGGTTGGAAACCGGCGGTCCCACTGCGGGACGGCATTGTTCGAACGTATGACTGGTTCCGCGCGAATTGCGTGTAGTATTAGGAATCGGAGCAAAACCAATACGAGTCATCTGCGGTTTGACCGCGAAATTTTCCGGCGTTGACTGCTCTTAAGGGATGAAAAATTTGCGCATTGGTGTTGTTGGGGTTGGTCATATCGGAAGCAATCACGCGCGGCTGTATGCGGAGATTCCGTCCGCTGAGTTCACTGCTGTGTACGATGTGGACCCGATCACGAATCGCACAATTGGCACCAAGTTCGGCGCGACCGCCGCAAAGTCGCTCGATGAATTCATTGAGATGGTTGATGCGGCCTCCGTCGCGACGCCCACCAACACGCACTACACAATTGCGCGTGCTCTGCTAGCGAAAGGCAAACATGTACTGGTCGAGAAGCCGATCACCGACAACACTGTGCATGCCGCCGAACTCGCTGACTTGGCCGCGCGCAACGGCCTGATCTTGCAGGTCGGCCACGTGGAACGTTTCAACCCGGTGTTGGGCGCTTTTGAAAAACATCTGACCCATCCGCGGTTCATCGAAGCGCATCGGCTCAGACCGTACTCGGAACGCGGCTCCGACATCGGTGTCGTTCTCGATTTAATGATCCATGATTTGGAAGTCATTTTGCATTTCGTGCGCTCGCCTTTGTGGAGTATTGACGCGGTGGGCGTGCCCGTGCTTAGCCGGAGCGAAGATATCGCCAACGCGCGACTGCATTTTGAAGACGGTTGCGTGGCAAATGTGACCGCGAGCCGGATCAGTCCCGAGCGGGTCCGCAAGATCCGTATTTTTCAGGAAGACGCGTATCTCTCGCTCGATTATCAAAATCAAAGCGGCGACATCTATCGTCGCGTTGGAAGACAAATTTGGCGTGACAGAGTCGAGATCGAACACGAAGAACCGTTGAAGCTTCAGCTCACTTCATTCATCGAATGCGCAAACACGGGACGCCAGCCGCGCGTTTCGGGTTCTCAAGCGACCGCGGCTTTGGAGTTGGCAGTCAAGATAACGAAGCAGATCGCGTCGAGTGCGTAGAAGCACCGTGAACTTGCTCCTGTTTTGCTGCCGACGCGGCCTGCGCTCCCCATGAAAACCATCTACTTCGTCGCGGGCGAAGTGAGCGCTGACAATCACGGCGCCGCGTTGATGCGTTCTCTGCGCGAGTTGGATCCCGAACTGAAGTTCATCGGGCGCGGCGGTCCACAAATGCAGCAGGTCGCCGGCAACCAATTCAAAAACTGGATCGGCGACGCAGCCGTTCTTGGTTTGTGGGAAGTGCTCAGGAAATATGGTTATTTTCGAAAACAATTTCGCGAAACGCTCAAAGAAATTCTGGAGACCAAACCGGAGGCAGTCGTGTTGATCGACTATCCGGGATTCAATTTGCGGCTGGCCCATGCCCTGCAAAGGCAATTGCCACAGCAGAAGGTAATTTACTACGTCAGCCCGCAGGTTTGGGCTTGGAATCCGGGCCGCATCAAAAGAATGGCGCGCTCTGTCGATCTGGTGCTCTGCATTTTTCCTTTTGAGGCTGATCTATATAAGAAATCTGGCATACCTGCGGTATTCGTCGGTCACCCTATGATCGAAAGATTGCAGGCCCGGAAAATCGATGTTGAGCGCGATTCGGACTTAATCGGGCTTTTCCCGGGAAGTCGCTTGCGCGAGGTGCGGAAAATCTTTCCGGTGATGATCGAAACAGCGCGTCTGCTTTTGCAAGCCAGGCCTACTTTGCACTTTCAAGTTGCAGCTGCATCCGAGGAGCTGGCGCGCGAAATGAGTACGGCAACTGGCGCACTGGCTCCGTTGCATGATCGACAGCCGATTCAAATCAAAGTCGGCGAGACAGCACAGATCATGCAGCGCGCGTGGACGGGAATTGTCGCCTCGGGAAGCGCCACGCTGGAGGCTGCTTATTTCCGGATGCCGTTTGTGCTCGTTTACAAGGTGGCCTGGCCGACCTACCTGGCAGCGCGCCTGGTGGTAAACGTGAAGCATCTTGGCATGCCCAATTTGCTTGCAGACAGAGAAGTCGTTCCGGAATTTATTCAGCAACAGGCAAAACCGGGCGCGATCGCCAAGGCCGCACAGCCGTTGATGGAAAATGCGCGCACGCGCGAGCGAATGATTTCGGAGTTTGATGCGATCGTTAGCAAATTGGGCGGCAGTGGCGCCAGCGAAAGAGCCGCGCGAGCAATTCTCAAAGAGATTGGAAGATTGGCATGAGACGAATTAAGTGATCACGCGATGAAGATTTGGGATATTTCACGGACGCTTTCAAATGACTTCGCGGAATGGCCGGGTGACGAGCCGTTTCATTATCGATTGACGAGAGAGATAGCGGGAGGCCAGAGCGTAAATCTGGGCGCGATCACGATGAGTGTGCACAACGGCACGCACGCCGATGCGCAATTGCATTTCGATCCAAAGGGCGAATCGATCGAGAAAGCGCCGCTCGACATTTATGTGGGTTGCGCAACCGTGGTCGATCTCACGCAAACTTTTTTGCAGTCGAAGGAAAAACATCTGATCACCACCGAAGATCTGCAACCGTATGCCGAAGAGATCGCAGCGACCTCGCGACTTCTCGTAAAGACGGGCCGATGGAGCGATTCTACAATTTTTCCAAATCAAATTCCCGTGATCGCAGCCGATATCCCCGCGTGGCTGCAGAAAAATGGCGTCAAACTGTTGGGATTGGATCTGCCGTCAATGGATGAGATCGATTCGAAATCGTTGCAGAACCATCACGCGCTGGCAGACGCCGGCATCGCCATCGTTGAATCTCTGGTTCTGAGCGAGGTTGCTCCCGGTATTTATAATTTGGCGGCGCTGCCTCTGAAAATTGCCGGAGGCGACGGCGCGCCTATGCGCGCGATCCTGTGGCGCGACTAAGACCACATGATTGTCATTCCGAGCGAAGGGCAGCGTAGTCGAGAATGGAGCGGCTGGGGAAGCCGCGACATAGACGGGAAGACCGGAGGTTGAGCGAACGGGAAGTGAGCGGATCAAATCTTTGGCTATTGAAATTAGAGATGTCTCGACTCCGCTCGACATGACAGAAACCCTGCTCGAAGACCGGCGCACTCTTTGGTTTGTCGCCGGCTTAACGGTACTCCTTTTCGCGGTCGCCAACCTGCCGTGGCAGCTCGACGACTACGATCAGGCCAAGCAGGCTTTTACTTCCTTCCAAATGATCAAGGAAGGTCGCTGGTTTTATCAGCAGACGCCACATGAGCATGTGGCGACCAAGCCGCCGCTCGTGGGATGGATTTCTGCCGGTCTCTTTGCGGTAACGCGCTCGTGGGATACGGCATGGCGGCTGCCCTCCTTTCTGGCTGCGATTGCCATAGCGATGTTGCTATTTCGTGCTGCGACGTCGGCTTATGGAACGATTCCCGGCTTGATCGCGCTCAGCGCATTTGGATTGAATCTGCTGAGCCCACGGCTTGCGACACTCGTGCGTACCGATATGCAGCTCGCGCTCGTGATTTTTCTGATCGGCTTGGTGATCTGGCAAAAAATCCGATCCGAAACTGGGTGGGGATTGCGAGACCAAGTTTACATCTTCGCATTGCTCACTGTCGCAATGTTGATCAAGGGCCCGATTGTTTATGCGTTTCTGCTGCCGGGAATCGCGATCAATGCTGTAGCCGTTGCCCTGTGGGCGACACGCGCGCCTCGCACAGCGAGGCGGCTACAGGCCTGGCCCGGCTGGTGGCCATGGATCGCTTCGCTGGCAGTCTTCCTCTTCTGGGTGATCGGCGGGATTTTGTTTACGCCTGGCTTCTTTGATCAAGTCGTGATGCGTGAATTTGTTGCGCGCTTTGGCGAAACGATTCATCGGCCGCAACCGCTTTATTTTTATTTGCCGCATCTTCTGCACAAGTTTGCTCCCTGGAGCGTGCTGATAATGGGCATCGCCGTTTTCGATCTTGCGTCGCGCCGATGGAGGATTGGTGCTGCGTTTCGAGAGATGTCGCCTGGAACTTTCTGGCTGCTTTGCTGGAGCTTGGGCGGGCTCCTCGCGATGTCGCTGATTCCATCAAAACGCGTGGACAGAATTTTCCCGATTGTGCCGCCGCTGTGTTTGCTGCTGGCCGCGCAGATTGCAAAACGCAATTCCTGTAGCCACGGCTCTGTGAGCCGTCCTTTAGAAAGCGTCGATTTCAATTCGACGGGCTACAGGCCGGTGGCTATAGAAAAGCAGGCGACGCGTATTTATCGATGGATCGCAGCCGCGTTGCTCTTAGCAATCATCTTCACTGGCGGCTACACGATTTCCAAGGTGTTCTCTGGCTATCGGGATCATCGCGACGCGCTTGCCGCTTTTGGAAAAAAAGTGCGACACGAAGCGGAAGTTCATCGCTGGCGTTACGAAGTCATTTCCGCGAAAGACGAAGGGCTGCTCCTCTATGTGCGGAAAACGAATTTCATCGAACCAGATCGCGCGGTCATTGAATGGAATCGTGGCAACCTCGATGCGCTCGTTGCATCAACCGAGAAGGCGCCGGCTTTAGTGGGCGAGCTTCGAGACGCTTCTCTTTCCAGTTTGAAATCAAATGAGAAAAAGAAAGAGCAGGGGAGGGACTACGTTTTAATTACGCGTTAGGCTGCTCCCGTCTTTTGACGCCAGCTGTTGCTAGTCTCCCTCCTGTAGCCAGACGTAGCGCTCGCCGTTCCAGTAGATTAGCGCGCTGGCTGCTTCGCTCTTGCCCACGACAAGTGCGTCTCCGCGAAAATGCGGAACGTTTGTTACATCGCCTCCTGGTGCCACGCGGGTTTTCGAATAAATCTGCCACGTATCCATCCACTCGAAGTCATCGCCACCATTGCCGATTGCAGTCCCTGCGCCGAGAATTGTTACCTTGTTGGTCCCTCCATAAACAATCGCGATTCCCACCTTTCCGGTCGAGCGTTGCTTCACCAGCACAGCCACGTCAATCTCGCCATCGCCATTGAAGTCTCCACGCAGATAAAATGGATTCAGGCGAAAGGCGACCTCGTACTTCTTCGCGAGCGAACCATTCGTGATTGCCCTCTGGACCGGTTCAGGAATCTCATGAACCGCCTCCGGCGATGGCGACGAAACAGGATCGGATTGTGTCACAGATCTCGTCTTTAAATCAAGTTGGTATGTCTTCCCGCGCTCAGACCTAACGACGAGCATGTTATTTCGAAGACTCAGTGAGGTAATGAAGACCCACTGAACGTCTTCCTCGAGCGTCGGATCGATGCGATTAGTAAACACAGTTAAGTCCCAAAGCTTTCTGTTGGTCTGGCCGTCCCACGCTTCGATGTATGCGCGGCGACCATCGTTATTCGGCGCGACGTACCGTAGGCCTTTGTGAATGACGGGCTCAACCTTTGCAGGTGCGATACGTTTGGCAGAGACCAGATACGGCAGAAGCCCCACCGCAAAGAGTATAAGAATCAGGCGTGTCACAGGCGCGAAAGGCCTAACGAGAGGGAGCTGAGCCACCGCTGGCGGCGGCGAGCGCGGCAAACATCAAAAACTGTTTCATAAAATCAAACGTGGACTTCATAGCGGCCAGCGGTTGGCTCCAGCGATTGGTTAGGTCTTCACGGGATATCCGGCAGCTGGCAGTCTCTCACATAATGACCTGATATCGAGCGTGGAGAATAGCACGAATGGAGGGTAATCGGAGACTGCATGCTCGATACGCAATCCTCCCCAGCCGAGCCGGAGCGCTCGTGAAACCCAACCGTCGCGGCGTGATAGGCGAACGACACTCGCACGGGGAAAGTCATAGGCGTCCTCGGGGTAAGTAAGAATGAGGCGATCGTCGCAGATAAGCAGGTGTGCAAACGGCCAACTGGCGTAACTGGCCAACCAGAAAGAATCGCCCCAGCGAACTCCGCCGGTGTGCTCCGACAGTGCGGTCATAGACCTAACGAGACACAAGATCAGCGACCGCGCCCGAGAGCGCGCGTGGCCGCACGCTGGATGAACTAACTAGACGAAAGCTACGCATCGGAGCGGGGCGCGGTTCGCTGCATCGCCTGGTTAGGTCTTTATCTGCCGACACGAAAGTAAAATGGGATGCGAACCGTGCACCGTACCGGGTGACCGCGCTTCATGGCTGGTTGGAACTGCCACTTCTGCATAGCGATGATCGCGTGACTAGCGAAATACGGATAGTTAGTCTTGAGAACTCTGAAGTCTCGCGTGTGACCGGTCTCATCAACTACACAGGCAATCGACGCAAATCCCGGCTCGCGTAATCGCAGTCGCGTGATGGGATAAATGGGTGCATCGCCGCGGATGAACTTTGGTGGTGTGTCGAAGTCACCCGACCAAGAACTTGCATGCATCTGCTCAGCCGGTATCGCGCAACCCGCTCGAGCATTAGCGTGCGGCCCAGCAGGCAGCGTCTGTCCGGTCGCGGATGCAGTGATCACGAGAATCATCGCGGAAGAAAGACGTGTGCGCATAGACCTAACGAATCAAGCTCAGCCACTCAGCACTTTAGGACTGAGGTTGTTCATTGTCGAGGGAGTTACAACAAAGTGCTGGGTTGGCTGCAGCGCTCTGGTTAGACGGCGCTTTCGAGCAGAGGCTGGAGGGGGTCGTTGTTGTTAATAACCACCGAGGCCCGGCGCTCAGGGTCCGCGCTGGCCAAGTATAACTGCTGGCCGGGAACATAGCGTTCTCGATAACGGAGACGGACTGCTTCCGGGCTCCCGAACAGCTCCACATCGCGCAGTTCCGCCCGTGCCACCGTTACATTGAAATCGGCACGCACGAACACGGAGAAGTCGAAGTAATCGCGCAACTCAGGACGCAACAGGAAAACACCGTCGAACAGCAAGATCGTATCCGGTTCAGCACGCTCAAGCGGTGCGACGACTGGCTGATCGGTTCGAAAGTCGAAGACGGCTCGTCTGAACTCTAAAGACCCACCCGGTCCAAGCGGCCGAAGCAGAGCGTCGAGCAAGGCGTGATAGTTGAAGGAATCGTGAAAGTAGCCCTCGGGCGACGCTGGGCCACGGCGTCGGCGGACCACTGCAGGATTGGGAAAGCCGTCGATGGACGCACGGACTACTGGTCGTCCACATCCTTTCAGGTACGGGGCTAGTTCGTCGGCCAGCGTCGTCTTGCCGGCAGCATCAACCCCGTCGATCGCTACACGAATAGGGTGTGACCGGCGAAGCGAGGCAATCCTCGACGCGAGGTCGTGAATGAGTACGTGACGTTCCACGTCAAGCCGCCTAACTACAATTCGACGAAAGTTTGTTTCGCCTATTTCGGCTCTTATTGAGGGGAGACTCCGGATAAAACGAAAGCATGAATTCTCTCCGACTCACTTGATGTTTACAGCGATTGCTATTGTGGGGCTGGCCATGGCATGGCCATGATGCGGATCTTGCTGGCCCTTTGGAAGGAAATACCACACACCAGGCGTCATTCGGCCTTGTTCAGGTAGGTGTTGCAGGCGCGACGGATCCAAGCCTGCCGCGATCAGACCAGAGGCGTCGAACTCGTACACAACGTCTTCCGGCGTCCGCTCCGGTTTGGTAGCGAAGTGGACCATGGTGCCAAGGCCGCTGTTCAAACAGTATTCGCCACTGGCTGCCGTACGATCGATCGCGATCTCAGGCTTCGCGCGCAGAATCCTGGCGATGGCAAGAATCTCGTCTTTCGGCGTGCCCTGAAGGGCCAGAACGTCGGCGTACTCACGTTTGAATGTCGTGAGTTCGTCTTGGGCTACCGGCTTCTCGCCAGCAAGAAGGCGAGCGGCCACAAGGGACATTAGAAGTATGAAAATAATGCGTCGCATGATGCTACCTCCGTATCGTGTTTGAGCGGCCGAACTATATTTCGGCTGCATTTCGCAGTCTAATTCTTGATTTCATTGGTCGAAATGCTGACTCGACTTTTCAGTTCGTAATCCTACCCTGATTGGCGGGTAAGAATGGCGACAGAAGAATTTCCAAGGAAAGAATTAGAGACGCTCTGGGCTCCATGGCGGGTGGAGTATTTTGAAAAAGAACCGCGTAATCTCAATTTTCTTTCCGAGGCGGCACAGGCGAGCGATGACGCTGGGCATTTGGTGATCACTCGGCGAAAGAACGCATTCCTCATGATGAACCGCTATCCGTACGCGGTCGGTCACCTTATGGCGGTGCCGTATCGCAAGGTCGCGGAGCTTTCGGCATTGGGAGACAATGAAGTTGTCGAACTTTGGAATTTGGTCGTGCATGCGCACGCGCTTTTGCGAGCCGCGACGAAGGCGCAGGGATTTAACATCGGTTTTAATCTTGGTGAATGCGCAGGCGCGGGTGTGCCTGATCATTTGCATATCCACGTCGTGCCGCGCTGGAGCGGCGACACTAATTTCATGCCGATCCTCGCCGGCACGCGCATGCTCTCGGAAGGGTTGCGCGCCTTGTATGACAAATTGATGGACGCGCAGTCGAAGATGGCAAGATAGGAATGTGATCGGTGATCCGGTCATCGGCAAATTCGACAAAACGCGAGACGGCGGTCACCCGCCTTTGCGGCGCTTCGGTGCGGCAGGCAGACCGCCGCTACAGCGTGGCCACCTCGAGGACTAACGGCGGATTGAGGCACAAGATCACCAGCGGACGCTTCCGCTAGACCCGGGAGGGCCAGGAGCATAGGCGCCCTCGTCCGGAATTTTCTCGCCGGGAACTGGTGCAGCAGATTGAGAGCCGGATCGCTCGCTGACCTCCTCATCACGCGAAACACAAGCCGAGATGAGGAATGCGATCGCCAGAAGCAAAACCGCTGGAAATGCAATGCGTTTGATCACAGCAGGCGAACGTAACCACGCACTTATTTGATGCAAGTTTTGCCGTCCGGTAACCGTCGCTGGGACCGTCGCCAGGAAGATCGACACCAGCTCCTTCCTTTCCGCGCTTTTAGGTGCCACAAATTTTTTGCGTACACGGCGAAGCTGACGTTTAGTCAAATATGGCAGGTTACGAGGGCGGGTCCGAGCGCATGTGGGACGAGTACGACTGGGAACGTTTTCTCCAGGAACAGGATCAAAAAACCGAGAAGTACATGCAGCTGGTGGAGACTTATCTCGATGATCCACAACGGGACGAAATCATCGCGCGCGAAATGGGCTGGACGCAATTGCTGGAAGCGAAAGATTGGAGCGCGGAAGTCGATGCGCTGCTCGGTGAAGGTGTAGAGGAAGATGGTGATCTCGACCCGGACGAGGCGGGGGAAGTAGCCGAGACATTTGAGGAGCACGGCCTGTATCAAGCTGCGTTTGCTCTCACAATTTGGATCGACCAACTCTTCGATCAAACACCGTTACTGCAAAACGAGCCGGCCGCGATAAAATTGGCTACGCACTCTGCATTGGCCAGTGCCAAGCTGGCGGCCGCTCTGAGCGGCGACGATGTCGATGAAATTGGGATGACGATTGCCTACTTAAAGAGAGCGCTGAAGGCGATCACGATTTCCATGAACGCAGCGGCGCAGCTCTTATCGGAAAAGCTGATCACTGGCACACAGCACTCGATCCTCCAGCAGCGACTCTTTCAAGTGCGGGACGGCATCATTACCCTGATGGGCGAATACCGCGCTGAGTGGCGTCGCCGGTTCGGTTCCGAAGGTTATTGCCGTTGAATGAAATAAGGGCGGGTTCCGTCCAATCATGCAAACGGAAGCGACTCTGGCTCACGCCGATGTATCGGAATTGGACTTGGTGAGACGATGCCAGGCCGGCGACACCGAAGCATTCGACGAGTTGGTAACCCGCTACCGAACACGAGTATTTAGCATGATTTACAACATGGTGCATAACGAGCAGGACGCCTGGGACCTGGCTCAGGACAGCTTTCTCAAAGCTTGGAAGTCGATCAAACGCTTTCGCGGGCGCTCGTCATTTTACACTTGGA
>QHNK01000020.1 GCA_003218415.1 Verrucomicrobiota bacterium
AACTTGGTTGTCTCAGTATCTTTTTGTTTGTCGCGCTTTGCGCCAGTCTGTTCGTGAACTTCGTGCTGATGATTGCCGCGTTTCAGCGCTTGGGCGGCATTCGAGAAGCCGAACCGATCCCGCGTTTTCGGGAGATCCTGCTCCAAAGAGGCACGCGGCCCAGCTTGGACAAAATCGCGGTCATCACCATGCGCGGCCTGATCAGTTCTTCACTTCCAGGCAGCGTAACCGATTCAATGGTCGATGACATGCGCGCGGCACTGCAACAGGCGCGCGATGACAGCCGGGTCAAAGCCATCGTGCTGGAGATCGATTCTCCCGGCGGAGAAGTGACTGCTTCGGACGCAATCTACAGCGCGGTGGTCAAGGCGCGCCCAAAACCCGTGGTCGTCTATATGGAGTCGCTGGCGGCGTCCGGTGGCTATTACGTCTCCTGCGGCGGTAAATTTTTAATGGCAAACGAAACGACCATTACAGGCAGTATCGGTGTCATAATCCAGACGCTGAATTACGAGCAGCTCTTTAACAAGGTGGGACTTGCTTCGGTGGTTTTCAAAAGCGGCGAGTTCAAGGACATGCTGAATGGAGCGCGGCCGATTACCCCGAAGGAGCGCGAGCTTGTGCAGAACTTCATCATGAAAACTTACGACAAGTTCCTCGGCATCGTGGCGAAGGAACGAAAACTGCCGGCCGATCTCCTGCGCAATACGATCGCCGATGGCCGAATTTTGTCCGGCAAAGAAGCATTCGAAAACAGGCTAATCGATGGCCTTGGCGAGTTGGACGACGCCTTCGGCAAAGCGAAAGAATTGGGAAACGCGCCGGATGCGAAAGTCGTGAAGTACGGTCCGCCATTTAGTCTGGCCCGTTTCTTGCGAATATTTGGAGGGTTGGATTCAAAAATTGAACTCCAACTTCCAAAGCAGCTCGTTCCGCAACTGGAAAGTGGGCGCGCGTATTTCCTGCCGAGCTATTACGCTCCGTAACGGCCGGACACCATGCGATCCGACAGCCTCTTTGCGGCATTCGGAGCCGCTCCGAGCCTCGCCTTAAGCCTCCTTTCCGTTCTTTACGTTGTTGTAAGCGCTTACGTCTATATTTCGCTCATTCACCAGATCAGCGCACGAGCGGCCCCCCAACGCTCCGGGGTTGATGCGGCAACGCGCAGTTTCGGGCTCCCCGAAGCCATACTCGCGGCGGTACTGACTATTTTTCTTTTGCTCAATATTGGCGCGTCAGTTTCGCGTCCCTCGATCGATTTCAGCGCGGGCAATCTTCTGGGGAATTTCCTTCTTATGGTTTTCCTGGTGCTTTTTATCGTGACTTTCCTCCAGCTTCGTGGTTTTGACGTTGGCTCGCTAGGCGGGTTTTCCAAAATCGGCTTCCTTCGCGTCCTGAGCACTGGAGCGATCCTGCTGTTCTTTGCTTATCCATTGATACTATGGGCCGACGTCATTACGCAGCGGCTTTTCGGAGGCGGTTCGAGCAGGCAAAACATCGTCGAGTTTTTCAGCGGTTCGCGCACGATCGAGCAGCGAATCATGATCATTGTTTTCGCAATAGCAATCGCTCCCCTAATTGAGGAATTTCTGTTTCGATTTTTCCTTTACAATGTAATCAAACGCTATTTTGGCCGCTTCCTTGGTGTAACGTTCAGTGCGCTGCTGTTCGCCGCAGCGCACGCACACTTTCCTTCGTTTGTGCCATTATTCGTCCTGGGAAGTTGTTTCGCGATCGCTTACGAATGGAGCGGTTCCATCCTTGTCGCGATGACAATGCATTCGCTGTTTAATTCACTCACCCTGACCGCCCTTGCATTTCCGGAGATTTTTTCTCCATGAAACTCGGTGATCTGGGCGAAGACCGTTTGCTCGACCTGCTTTTGCCTCGTCTTTCACTCAAAAACGCAGTTGTTGTTGGCCCCGGCGACGACTGCGCTGTGGTGGAAATGCACGATCGCCGCAAACTTCTCGTGCTCAAGACTGATTGCGTTGTCGAAGGGGTGCATTTTTTGCAGGGAACAAACGCATTGGATGTTGGATGGAAAGCAATGATGCGTCCGCTCAGCGATTTTGCCGCGACCTCAGCCGTGCCTCAATTTGCTCTAGTCACGCTTATGGCCCCGGAACAAACGGAGGTCGCGTGGGTAAAAGGACTTTATCGCGGCCTGCGCCGGGCCGCAAAACTGTTCGAAGTCGGCATAGTCGGCGGCGAAACAAGCAGCACATCAGGGCCGATTGCCATTTCTACGAGCGTGGTTGGATTCGTTGAAAGAGACCGCTGCGTATCCCGCCGGGGCGGCAAGGCGGGCGATGATCTTTTCGTTACCGGCCGACTCGGGGGCGCCCTGAAACGAAAGCATCTGCGATTCATCCCCCGGATTGTGGAGTCGCGCTGGCTTACGAAAAATTTCTCGATCCACGCGATAATGGATTTAAGCGATGGACTGGGCGCCGATCTTCCCCGTCTGGTGCGCGCCAGCAAAGTCGGATTCAAGATCGAGATGGAGAAGTTGCCACTGACCCGTGGCGTAAAGATCAATGACGCAATTTCCGAAGGCGAAGATTACGAATTGTTATTCGCTATTTCACGACGTGATCGCATTCGATTGCAGCAACGCTGGGCAAAAAAATTCCCCAACCTGCCACTGACACGAATTGGCTCCCTCTCTCAACTCTCAGCTAAGCACGATCAACTTCTGCCCCGTGGCTACGCTCATTTCCAACAGTCCAGCTGAGACGGAGGCGATTGGGCGCCAATTTGCCAAAGATCTCGAGACGGGATCGGTCTTGGCTCTCAAGGGAGACTTGGGAAGCGGTAAAACGGTGTTCGTCAAAGGTCTCGTCGCGGGTTTGGGAAGCGGCTCCGATGTGACGAGCCCCACCTTCACCATCCTGCATGAATATCGAGGAGGGCGGTTGCCTGTTTACCATTTCGATTTTTTTCGCCTGGAAAATCGGAAATCCGTCGAGCGACTTGGCTTAGATGATTACTTCTTTGGCGACGGTGTTTCAGTGATCGAATGGGCCGACTGCTTCCCCGAATTTATTCCCCAAGAAGCGCGCTGGATTTTGTTTGAGATAAAATCGGAAAATCAGCGAGCGATTACGTTCCAATGAAAATTCTCGCCCTCGAACTTTCCACCGCGCGCGGCGGTCTGGCGTGGCTCGATCACGATGCTGAGCTCGCGCGTGAGTGGCCTAACGAACGGAAAAATTCCGGAGCCTTGTTCGAAAATCTCGATGCTGTAACGAAAAAATTTGGCGCGCCGGAGACGATCATTGTCGGGCTTGGGCCGGGCTCCTACGCCGGTACCCGCATTGCCATTTCGGCCGCAATCGGATTGGAAGTCGCCTCCGGCGCGCGGCTGATCGGTTTCCCTTCCGTCTGCGCCATGGAATGCGACGCGCACGAATACTGCGTGATTGGTGATGCTCGCAGGAAATCGTTTTTCTTCGCGCGCATCCGCGGGCAAGAACTGGTGGAAGGCCCGACGCTTTACTCTGAGTCAGAAATGAAGGCAAAGCTCGACACACTTGAGCCAACCGTGCCGAGCTTCTCTTCGGAGTTGCTTCCGCAATTTGACCGCGCCGTGGTTAGCTATCCCTCGGCTCTCGTGTTGGCCAGAGTTGCACAAGAGTCCCAACGCAGCTTTCATTTTCCGCCACTGGAGCCGATTTATTTGCGCGAGCCGCACATCACCATGCCGAAATGAAAGAAACTTATCGTTGTTGGGCTGAAATCGACCGCGACGCGTTGCGGCACAATGCAAAAGTTGTGCGGCAACGGATCGGGTCCGCCGAGATGCTCGCCGTGGTGAAAGCGAATGCTTACGGTCACGGGTTACTCGGCGTGGCGCAAACGTTGGCCGATGACGCGCAACTATTCGGCGTCGCCAATCTGGAAGAGGCACTCGCGCTGCGCGCATCGCTCCCCCATCCCATCGTTATTCTCGGCCCGGCAACTCCTGAGGAAAGATCCATCATCGCCCAGCGCGGATTTATTCCCACGATCTCCAGTCTCGAAGAAGCGCAAGCGTTCGATCAATTGGGGCCGGTGGCGATCAATTTCAAAATCGACACCGGAATGGGGCGAATGGGCGTAGTGGAAAACGAAGCGCGCGAGGTTTTCAAACGCGTGGCGGAGTTGTCGAAGATCGACATTCACAGCGTCTCGACCCACATGCCGGTCTCGAACGAAGACGCGAAATTCACACGCGGCCAGCTCGTCCGATTCCGAAGAATCATCGAGCGGATTCGCACTGAAGTTCCGGGAAGTTACAGAGCGCATGTCTTGCAAAGCGCAGGCACACTCGCGTTCAATCCGCCAACGTTCGAGATCGTGCGCGCCGGCATCATGCTTTACGGGATTTCGCCGCTCCCGGAATTTCAGAAACTGCTCAAGCCAGTGATGACATGGAAAACGCGAATTGTCCTTATTCGCGATATGCCGAAAGGGAGCTCCATCAGTTATGGCCGCACGTTTATCACTCCCCGAAAAATGCGGATTGCCACCTTGTCGGCCGGTTACGCTGATGGCTATCCATGGCATCTTTCAAATCGTGGCGCCGCCGTCCTGGTGCGCGGGCAGCGTTGCGCCCTTATTGGCCGGGTAACGATGGATTTGATGATGATCGACGTCAGCAACATCGATAATGTGCAAGTCGGCGACGAAGTTGTTCTTATTGGGCGCGACGGAAGCGAGGACATTTCCGCCGTGGAACTCGCTGAAAAGGCCGGAACAATTACATGGGAGATCATTACCCGGATTGGCGCGCGGGTGCGGCGAGTTTATGTTTGATCGCTGATGTTCCAAATCATCTTTAATGAATTGAGCGCTGCTGAGATCTCGTCGCTGCCGAAGAAATTGCAGCTCGAGTTGCTGGCCCAGTTTCAAATATTGCCCGCGGATCTGGATCAGCTCGACTCGGAACGGTTCGGCGTCATCGAACGCGAGGGAAAAAAATTGTATCGCTACCGCGCGAAAGATTACCGGATTTATTTCGCGAAGACCGACGAAGGCATCAAGGTCCACCGCGTGTTACACAAAAACACGTTCCGCGATTTTCTTTTTCGGAGCAAATTGCCGGTCTCAGAAGACGCTCAATTAGGCGAGACGCGCGAGTTCTGGAAGCTTATCGAGGAAGGCGAGAAGACGCGGAAAGCGTAGGTTAGAGCGTTAGTTTCATGACCGAGGCGGAATAGCCACAGTATTCTAGTCGTTCGATCGTGTTCCACCCGAGCTTCGCATACAGAGACTCCACGGACGGAGTCCAAAGATAAAGGTCAACGAGGTGAAGTCGTCTTGCTTCATGCAGCAAACGCTCAATCAGCGCAGTGCCAAAACCTTGATTCCGACGTTCCGGAACAACGAAAAGTCCGCCCAGCCATGGGTTGAGCTCTGGACGGACTTCCAAATCATCCAATTTTAAAGAACCAGTGCCGATGACGTGGTCGCGGTCTATTCCAACGAGTGTCAACGGTAGCAAATCAACGTTAGCCCTCGCTTCAAACGAAACCGTGACATCGTCGAGCGTCATACCGCGCTGCTCGTAGACTGGGCGCCATTCGTCAAAAAAGTATCGGGCAAGTTTGGGAATCGAGGAGCGATGGTTCGCTAGGTAGTCGATGGTCATGGCGGAACTGTAGCGACGGTCTCTAACCGCTGAAACAAGTGCAACGCTCAGAGAGCGCCAAACTGCAGAGGACGCGAGGTGCGCAGCCTTATTTCATCAACAGCACGGAGCGGCTGCGCTTGATCTCGCGCGTGATTTTGCGGTGCATGTATGCCGGCATGCCGGTCACGCGGCGGGGAAGGATTTTGCCGCTTTCGCTGACGAATTTTTTCAGGAGATCGGGGTTCTTGTAATCGATTGCTTCGATGGCGATATCGATCCGGCGCCGCGGCATGGGGCGATTGGCGCGACGGAATGCGGAGCGGCGTTTGGGCGTTTTTGGCTGCATCAATGATTACTTGGTCTCGCGGTGCAACGTGTGTCGCCGCAAAAACGGATTGTATTTCTTTTTCTCGAGCCGGTTCGGCGTGCGCGGACTTTTTTTGTTGCGCGTGGTCATGTAGCGCGAAGGCGGTTTGCCTAACGCTTTAGCCTCGGTGCATTCAAGAGTGACAATTTCCTGCGCCATCCATTACTCCTTCACTTCCGCTGGCGTGGCTTCTTCCTCCTCGCCCTCGCGGGTTTCCTCCTCAGTCAGACCGAACAAAGAAGTGACCGATTGACGGACCCGGGACGCTTTACTTTGCTTTTCCAACTGCGACTGGCATTCAACCGTGAAACGCGCAAACGGGATTGCTTCGAGTCGCGCACGCGGGATTGGTTTCCCAGACATTTCGCATTTTCCGTAGGTCCCCAGCTCGATGCGCTTGAGCGCCTCATCGATTTCATAAAGCGCGTCCTGCTCCTGCGAAAGCAAACTCAACGCGAAATCGCGATCGTACGCATCGGACCCGGCGTCCGCCTGGTGCATGCCAAAGGCAGAAGCCTCACTGCCTTCAGCGCGAGAGCGAAGAGTGCCCTGGGCCACACCGGCCATCGAATCCACCATGGCGTCGCGAAGCTGAAGAAGTTTTTCTTTCTGCTTGCGAATAAACGGATCGAGTCTCTTTTGGCGGTTGTTCAGGCCGAGCAGCACCGCTGGCGACTCCGTAGTCTGCCGTCTGGTTTTCGGCGAACGTCTTGTAGTCTTCGTGCGGCGGCGCGCGGCTTTGACCACGCTGGCCTTTTTGGCGTGAACCTTGCGCGCTGGTCGCGGCTTACGAGCAGCTGATTTCTTTGCAGAACTCTTCTTTTTCTTTGGTTTAGCCATAGAGTTGTTAAGCGCCCTCTAATCGACTGGCGCCGGAAAAATGGACGCTTAATTAAGAACATTTCGTCAAGCGCGCAAGCGGAGATTTAGAGACTGTAGCCACGGCGCTGCGTCGCCGTGTTTTAGAGGGATTCATTGTACGCCTCGACACAGCGAGGCGGCTACAGCTCACGAACTCGCGCTTGAGTAATGGCGCAACGCAAATCTCCAGAAGACGCGGGACAGCCAAAACACAATCGTCGATGCCACAACCAGGTGAAGCATCAGCGGGAACGGTTGTCCAAACGATTTGATGAGCAGCCGGGCTGGGATATTCGCAATGATCACCACCGGAATGATCCACCCAAAAATCATCTGGAAGAGCCATGGGAAAATCACGTCCGGATACCGCGCAATATTTAGGAAATTAAAATACCCATAGACCAGTCCCTGTGCGCGGACGATCCAAAAACTCACCGCCGCCAGGCCGAGCATAATCGAGTAATGCACGGCGACACCAAAGCAAAGCGCCGCGAGGTAGAGCAGGACGGAGAGCAGGTTCGGGACGACACCCAGCTTGGACAACGCTATGCAAACCACCACGCCGCCAAGCGCGGCATTCACGATACTGTCGAGCGCGAATTGTTTCGTGGAGACGGCAAACTGGCTGTCGACCGGTAAGACCAACAGCGAATCCAATTTTCCGGTGCGCACCAGCTCTGGAATGTTTGCGACGTTAACGAAAAAGAATGCCTGGAAAAGTTGCGCGATCATCTGGTGCGTGCCCACCAGCAGGACCACCTCCCATTTCGTCCAGTCACCGATGCGATCCACATTCCCGAAGATGATGCTGAAGAAAACGATCTGGCCGCAGAACCAAAGGACCTCGACCACCATCCACAGAAGAAAATTCGCCTTGAAACTCAGCTCCCGGATGAGCGAGTTGCGCAGCATGATGCCGTAAATTTCAAAATACCGGCGCACGGAAAACTGTAGCAGCGGTCTGTGACCGCCGTCATATTAAGATATGGCCGAACATGCGCGTTTCGAAAAGCTGGTTGCGAACGCAAAGAAGAACATTACCGAGATCTCGCCGCAGGACGCGGCGGAGAAATTAAAAAGCGGCGA
>QHNK01000030.1 GCA_003218415.1 Verrucomicrobiota bacterium
TTCTTCGTGACGCAATAAAACAACTCGTTAGGCGTAATCGGCTCGACGATGCGGCCTTTGTATTGCGTGCCGTCGTAGCTGAATGTTGCAGCACGATAAAGTTTGCGGACCAGCGCAACACCTCCGCCCGCCGCTGCGACTCCGATTGCGCTCAGGACAAACGCGCGCCGACCAATAGCGGGAGTAAACTCGTAGTCCTGCTGCGAGATTTTTCGCGTTGTTAGAAATTGAAAGCCAAGGACGAGCGTTCTCTCGAACAAAAAAACGCACAACGCGAAGCCTACAAGTGTGACCAAGCGCGCGACATCGATCGGCAGGCCAACGTAGCTTGTGCCAAGGACTGGCCAGAGCGCGATAGCACCTGCAACGATCGGCAGCAAAACAAAGATCGATATCGTCCACATCGCGGACACGCGCGCCGGATTGCGTCGCACGAACAATCCGAAAATCACTCCGCCAATCGCGCTCACTACGAGTTGGCCGACGATTGTCGATCCAACGCCAATTTGCTTCAGATGATTGTATCCCCCGACCTTGCTCATTAGAGAAAGAAACGGACCAGGGGGAATAAAAACTGAAAGGCGGTCGCCGATGATCACGAGCGGGGTCGCGACACCCAGTGCAGCAAGCAATAGCATCACCGTTGTCATCACGATTCCGCCGAGCAGTCCGGCAACCAGACCAGCGAAGATCGCCTTTGTTCTACTCATTCAGCGCGAATATGAGTTGTGGAGGCGGTTGTGCCAAGCGCCTGATCATTCGCTTCGGCGTTCGCCGCAACGAACGCCGCTACAACAATTCAGCGTCACTCTTGGGCGCCCCAAGAAGTTTTCGTACCCGCTCCACGACCATCGCAGATGTCAGCTGTTTCATGCAGGCATGGTCAAACGGGCATTGGCTCAGCCGGCGGTAATTGCATGGCGAACATGGTAAGTCCAAGCGCACGACCGATTCCGGTCGCCGATAAGGTCCGATGCGAACCGGATTCGTCGGGCCGAACACGCTGACCATCGGCTTGCCGAGCGACGCAGCGACATGCATTGCGCCAGAATCATTCGTCACGCAAATCTCGGAACGCTCAATAAGCGCTGCCAATTCTGCGGGCGTCGTTTTGCCGGAAAGATCACGTGCGCCGGGTGCGGCGGCTGCGATTTGTCGGCATCGCGCCTCATCGCGTTTTGTACCCGCCAGAGCGACAGCAAATCCCTCGTCAAGAAAGTGCCGCGCGACAGCTGCGAATCCTTCAATGGTCCAGTGCTTGGTCTCCCATATGGTTCCCGGCGCCAGCACCGCGAGCGCTTTAGACGCGGGCACGCCGTGCTCCTCCAAGAGGCGCTGCACATTACGCGCAGTTTGCGATGAAAGGTGAATGGTGAGGTCTGGTGGGTTGTTGTCGAGGCCCAGCAACGGCCCGACCCAGAGGTAGCGATCGATTGCGTGAACATCGAGTGTCGGAATAGGAATGCGGTGCGTGTAGGCGATCCATGAACGCTCTCGCGCGCCCCGCCAACCATGGCCGGATATGTTCTTGACGGGCCGATCAAATCCAATGCGCGCAGGCGCTCCGCTGACAAGAGCGAAAAAGGCCGAGCGCGCCTGACCGTGCAAATCGATCACTAAATCGTACTTTGCACGGCGGATTTGCTTGAGCAGATCGAGAAACGCCAGCAGCGCACGCCATCTGCGGCCGCGCTTCGAGAAATCGCGCCGCGCAAAAAGAACGACATTCGAGAGCGCCGGATGGCAGTGCACGATCTCCGCATTCTCCGGCGTGATCAGCCAGTCGATCCGCGCCGCTGGATAACGTGCGCGCAGCTTCACCAGCACTGGCAGCGTATGGACCACGTCGCCCAAGCCCGAAAGCTTGATCAATAAGATGCGCGAAAACTCTGCGGATTTTAGTCCCGACGCGTCCGCGTTGTTTGTGCGTGCGTTTTCAATTTGGCCGTTCAACTAGCAAAAGTAGATCAGACCCGCCACGGCGGGCAAGCTGACAAGCACCCCATTCGTTGTATCCGCTCGCTGCCTGCCGCGTCGTGGCAGCGAGAACGCGGGTGCGCCGGCATCACCAGATGGAATTTGCCAATGGACTATTCCAATGCTACGCGCACCAGCGTCGCGAGGATGCGAGCGCCAGCGACAAACGTGCCACGCAGCGTGCCTGAGACTTTCGATTCTCCACCGGCGCGGCGGCGATGGTTTACTGGAATCTCGAGAATGCGCAGTCCGGTACGCGCAGCTTTCATCTGCATCTCCAAATTCCAGCCATAAGTCTGCTCGCGCATGTTCAGTTTCGCGAGCGCGTCGCGGCGAATCGCGCGAAACGGACACATGTCGGTGTAACGAACGCCGTAAAGCAGTCGCACGATCAATCCGGCACCTCGCCCGGACAAAACCTGCTGGAAGTTCATGCTGCCAGGTTCACGCTGGCCACGCGTGCGCGAGCCGATCACGAAATCATGGGTCCTACGCATGACTGGATCAACAAGCTGATTCATCAACGCCGGGACGTCGCTGCCGTCGCCATCTAGAAACACAACGACGTCGCATTCAGCCGAAAGCGCACGAATGCCTGCCGTGCATGCGCGCCCATATCCACGCGGTGCGGTCGCCACGCGCGCGCCTGCTTCACGCGCGCGCTCGGCTGTGCGATCGGTGCTGCCGTTATCGACCACGATCACTTCGTCAGGTACACCTGTCGCGAAACATTCGCGTACAACGCCGGCGATTGGTTCCTCCTCGTCAAGCGCCGGGATAATGACCGACACGTTGCTCATCGCAAAACCACCCACGCAAGGGTGAAATAAATTACCAGCGCAACAAAATCGGCCAGGGCGAGTGTGACTGGTCCCGCGGCAATTTTCAGGTCGAGCTTGAATCGGTGAAGAAGTGAAGGCACGCCCAGGCCAAGTGCGCACGCAGTGATGAGCGAAAGCGCGATGCTGCCGCCAATGACAAACGCTCCAAGTACATCGTTGCGCCAGACCCAAACGATCGTGCCGACAACAAACCCGCACGCCACGCCCAACAGCAGTGCCGTTATTATTTCACGGCGGAACGCCGTCGCCAGCCATCGCCACGTGACCGAGACGGAGCGAAACGCATGAATCGTCACGCTCATGGATTGCATGCTCACGCTTTCGTTCAGCGCAAGCACCATGGTGAGAAAAAACGCCAGCACCAGGCTACGCGCCAATGTTGCTTGGAAAAAGCCTGCTAGGATCGCTGAGAGGGTACCGCCAGTCACCGTGACAAGCAGCCAAGGGAAGCGAAACCGAAAGCCGCGCCAGGGCGACGCGACGCGAATTTGCTCGATGCGAAACCCAAGCGCCTCAAAAAATTCCGGACTCACCGGCGCCACCGCGCGTTGTCGATCCTCGCTCTCGCCGGCCTCCAAAATTTCCTCCGCAAAGAGGTTCGCATCGATAATGCCGATGACGCGGCGTTGTTCGTCCACAACAGGGAAAGCGAGAAATTTGTAGAGCACGAAAAACTCGCATGCGTCGAGGACGGTTGCGGTTGCGGGAATGGCCATAACGCGCCGGACCATGATTTCGCCCAGCGGCGTTTCGAGCGAGGCGGTCAGCAAACGCCGCGTGGGCACCACGCCCACCAGCCGCTCCTGTTCATCAACGACATAAAAATAAATGACGCGCTCACCCACGCCTTCGCGCCGAATGCGCTCCAGCGCGACGCCCACAGTCATGTCCGCATCAAGCAACGGAAAATCCTTACGCGCATGATCCACAACCGGCGCATCGAAATCGGGAATGCCGGGAGCGATGTTCATCTCTCTACCCGATGAACAATTCCCTTGTTCTTCAAAATTTCGCTCGCCTCGCTGAAATAATCGCGAATGTCGGATTGGGTGCGGATCCAATCGATGTAACGGGCGATGCCTTCGCCCAGATCGACAGTGGCTTTGTAACCGGCGGATCGAGCAAGTGTAGTGTCGCTGGTAAGATGGCGCATTTCGCCGGGACGAAATTCGCCGTTGATCTCGGGCGCGATGTCGATCTTCAGAATATCCGAAAGCTGTTCGGCGATTTCGCGAATCGGTGTGCCGTGTCCGCTGCCGATGTTTATAGCCAGTTCGTCGAGCTTATCGGTTTCCGCGGCGAGCAGGTTTGCGCGCGCGATGTCTTCCACGAAGGAAAAATCGCGCGTTTGTTCGCCGTCTTCGTAAAGCACCGGTGACAGATTGTTCAGCAGCCGTGTGCAAAAAATCGCGATCACGCCCGTGTAAGGATTAAAAATCGACTGCCGCGGTCCGTAGGTGCAGGAATAACGCAGCGCGACCGTAGGGATACCGACTTGTTTTCCCCATAGCAGCACGAGCCGCTCTTGATCAACCTTCGTCAGGCCGTAAACGGTTTCGCCGCCCACCGGCGCGTTCTCGGGAGTGGGAACGCTCTTCGTGATGGTGCCGCAGAGGGGGCAATGCACTTGCCAATCGCCTTTACGCAGTTGTTCCACTGGACGCACAGAAGGAAAAACCAAGCCGTGTTTCGGGCAATCGCCGGCGCCTTCGCTGTAAACTGCCTGTGAGCTCGCCACGATAATTTTTTGGATCGGCAGATTCTTTTCGCGAATCACTTCGAGCATTTGCGCCGTGCCAAGCGAATTCACATGCACAAATTTCGTGATCTCCGGCATATATCCGCCGTAAGCCGCTTGGTGAAAGACGGTGTCGATCTGGTCGAGCGCGGCTGTGATTGTGTCGCGACCGCGCAAATCGCCTTGGACGAATTCCGCCTTTTCGTTAATCCACGCAGGTTTACCGCGACGATGCGTTTGCTGCTCAAGATTATCGAGCGCGCGCACCTGCCAGCCTTCGCGGACGAGAAGATCAACAACGTGCGAACCAATCAGGCCCGCGCCGCCGGTGACTAACGCGCGTTTTGCCATATGAACGTGAGGCTAATGATGCATTCTCTGTAGGGCAACCGCTCCGGTTTGCCCAGTTTTGCAGGCGAAGCGCCCGCCCTACAATTTCTTTTGGGCAACTATGTCGGCGAGGAATTTCCGCGTACTTGGCGCAACGCTATCGCTCGTGCTTTGACTGAGTAATTCCTTGCACAAGCGGCGTAAGCTCGCGGCATCATCGACGTCGTATCCATGCGCCAACAGTTCGACTTCGAGGCCAATTTCTCGCGCGCGTGCTTTGGTCTGTTCGAACACCCTTTCTGTGCTCCAGTCGATTTGCTCAAAAAGCTCGCGATGCGGTTTTTTAAGTCCGATCAAATAGTAGCCGCCGTCATCGCACGGCCCAATCACGATGCGATCGCCATGCATATTCAGGATTCTGATAGCTTCCGAAAAGTTGCTGGCTGGCAGGGTCGGGCTGTCGGAATCAATCAGACAAACCGAGTCGAAGCCACACCTTAACAAATCTTCCGCCGCGAAATAGAGACGTTCGCCAAAGCTGACGCCTCGTTGCGGTAGCAAGTTGAAATCGGCTGGAAGAATATCAGCATAGGCCGTTTCGACGCCCACCGGTGTGTAAGCGGCTATCCCGCAGGCTTCATTATTAGCAATCACACTCGAAATCGCGGTCGCTGTGTCGCGCAGAAAACATTTGTTTAGCTCGGCGGCTTCATCCGGCGTAAGCGGGGGGACGAGGCGGGTTTTTACTTGTCCTGCCTGTGGTGCTTTGGTCATCACGGTCAGCGCGCAAAGTCCCCGACGTACCGGGGAGGAAAGAGTGGGATCAAGAACACGAAACGGGTTCATCCGTTGACGAACAAGTTTTTCACAAATAGATCACGCTGATGTTTAAAGAGATTCCTTTGGGTCTTATTCTTCTTGATGCGAATAACTGTGCCACGCACGCGTATTGCCCCATGACCTGCGATTCTTGTGACCTTGTTAATAAGACCTGCGCCCAATACCGACAACGTTGAATTCTACGAAATTGCCAAAACTTATTCAGAGCTATTCGAAGTTGTTAGTATTCTGCTACACGATCATTTAACAAAGCTGAAATGTTTTGAGAAAGCGCTGTCCCCAAGTCACATGTTTCAACGCACTAGGCCTTGCCGTAATCGCTTGTGAAGCAATCGGGGCGAGCAGCCGGCGCTTTGGAAAATCCAGAAAATCGTCTTGCGTCTTTCATCCGGAAAACCCGGCCTGCGCGCAGCCCGAAAATGTGGTCCGGTGGGTTGACTAAAAGTCGCGGAACGAACGAAGGTAGCCGCTGAGCCATGCACATCACGGACATTATTCGAGGGAATTCTCCCACGTTTTCGTTCGAGTTCTTTCCTCCGAAAACGCCGAAGGCAGCCGAGACAGTCTACCAAACGATCCGCGATCTCGAATTGTACATGCCGCACTTCGTCAGCGTGACTTATGGTGCCGGCGGCTCAACGCGTGATTTAACTCACGATCTTGTCGAGCGCATTCAACACACAACAAAGCTGGAGCCGATACCTCACTTGACCTGTGTCTGCCACAAAGAAGATGAGATCGAGGAGATTCTCCTTCGATACGCCAAGTCGGCCATTGGAAACATCCTCGCGCTCGGCGGCGATAGGCCGGCTGGAATTGCTTACGATAAATCGCGGGACTCCTTCCAACATGCGATCGATTTGGTCAAATTCATTCGCCGATTCAACGAGTCCGGCGCGCATCCGGACCGCCGCGGTTTCGGGATCGGAGTAGCCGGTTTCGCGGAAGGACATCCCGCCACGCCGAATCGAGTAGTCGAAATGGATTACTTCAAAACAAAAGTGGATGCAGGAGCTGACTACATCGTTACACAGCTATTTTTTGATAATCGCGACTTCCTCGATTTTCGCGAACGCTGTGCGCTCAACGAAATTCATATTCCTATTATCGCTGGCATTATGCCAATCACTTCCATCAGCGGACTCAAACGCATCGCTGAGCTTGCGGGCGGCGCGCGCTTCCCCGCCAAGCTTTTGCGCGCTCTACAGCATTGCCAAAACGATCCCGAAATGGTCAGGCGCGTCGGCATTCAGTACGCGTTGGAACAATGTCGCGACCTTCTGGATAATAATGTCGCCGGTATTCATTTCTATACACTTAACCGCTCGGATGCCACGCGCGTAATTGTGGATAGGCTCGGCATTCCGCGTCGTCAAAACGCACAGACTGCCAGTGTCTAACCGAGCGGTGGTAACGTTGCAACGCACCGGGTGCCTTTTTACGGATCTTTGCGCGCTTCACTCACGCCTTTCCTACAGGAAGACGACAACGGAAGTGGCGAAATTTGCGCGAAGTCGCTGACGCGCGCAGAATTTCAGGATGCTAAAGATCCGCCCCTCACTTTGGTGGCAGGTTGGAGCGCTGGTGGCAGTGATCGCGCTGGTCTTGGCGCTTTCGCGCTATGTTCCTGTCGGCAACTTTATTGAAGGGCTGCAAGAGCGTGTGATGAGCTGGGGCGCCTGGGCCGCGATTTGCTATCCATTGCTTTTTGCCGCCTGCAATGTCCTGCTGCTTCCCGGCGGCATCCTCGCTGTCGGAGGCGGTTTTTTCTTCGGTCTATGGTGGGGGTTTGTAATCGTGTTGGTCGGCAACCTGATCGCTACAGCAATTTCATTTGCATTGAGTCGCTCGATCGCCAGGCGATGGTTCAGGCAAAAGCTCTCGGATAACCCGACGTTCCGCGCCTTGGGACCTGCCGTGGAACGCGAGAGTTGGAAGATCATTCTCCTGAGCCAATTGCATCCCCTTTTCCCTACGAGCCTGTTGAATTACTTTTATGGTCTAACGCGAATTCAATTTAGCACTTATATGCTCTGGGCATCGATTGGAAGGGTACCTGGTCTTTTTTTATACGCCTACGTCGGAACGCTTGGGCAATTCGCGGTGCGGATTATGCGGGGCAAAAGTTACCCCCGAATGATCGAATATTGGATCTGGGGTGGAGCGTTCGTTACAACTGCGTTACTCTTGGTTCTTCTAGGCCGCTTGGCGTATCGAGCCATTCAGGCGTCACAAGCGTCGGCTAGTTCGGGAGGCGAGACACAGGAACACAACGTCCCGCGCGGAGTAGCGCTTAGATAATCATCTGGTTTTCAGCAATTTGCGATATAATGTTCAGGCTACCAACAGAATATGACGTCGTAGTGGTAGGGAGTGGTCATGCCGGAATCGAAGCGGCGTTAGCCGCCGCACGAATCGGTTGCCGTACGTTGATGTTGACGCAGAATCTGGACACGATCGGGCAGATGTCCTGCAACCCGGCGATTGGGGGGCTGGCGAAGGGACATATTGTTCGCGAGATCGATGCGATGGGTGGTGTGATGGGCGCTAATGCGGATTCAACAGGGATCCAATTTCGAATGCTAAACCGGACGAAAGGCCCGTCTGTACGAGCGCCACGAGTCCAGTGCGACAAAAAGGCCTACCAATTTCGTATGAAAGCAATCTTGGAGCGCACAGATGATCTCGATATAAAGCAAGCCAATGTGTCCCGTATTCTTGTCGATAATGGAATTGCGGTTGGCGTCGAGACGGATTTTGGATTGGCAATCGCTGCTCGAAGTGTTGTTATCACCTCGGGGACATTCTTACGAGGTCTGCTGCATGTAGGCGAAAGTAGCAAGCCCGGCGGCCGTATGGCCGATTCGAACTCAACGCTGAGCGCGAATCTCCAGCAGCTTGGCTTCAAAGTGGGTCGCTTTAAGACGGGGACCCCATGCCGGCTAAATGCGCGGTCGATCGACTTTTCGAGATGTCAAATTCAGGTAGGAGAAGAACCTCCGCCGACGTTCGCATTTCAGCCTGAAGAAATCGCTACCGGTTTGGATGACGAAATTTTTACGCTAAATTTTTTTCCGAACGGCAGGTTCCACGTGGAACAAATGCCATGTTGGATTACCCACACAACCTCGCAGACGCACGAAATCATTCGGGCAAACCTCAACCGATCGCCGCTCTATGCCGGACGGATTAAGGGGACTGGCCCGCGATATTGCCCATCCATCGAAGACAAAGTCGTGAAGTTTTCGGATAGGGCATCCCATCAAATCTTTCTCGAACCAGAAGGACGCCACACAAGCGAGTATTATGTAAACGGGGTCTCGACCAGTTTGCCGTATGAAATACAGCTGGAATTTCTGCGTTCGATCCCAGCCCTCGAACATGCAGAGATCATGCGACCAGGCTATGCGGTCGAATATGATTATTTCCCGCCAACCCAGCTCCTTCCCACCTTAGAAACCAGATTAATCGGTGGACTTTATTTTGCTGGCCAAGTTAATGGAACCTCGGGGTACGAAGAAGCAGCAGCTCAAGGCTTGGTCGCTGGAGCCAATGCCGCTTTGAAAGTTCAAGGCCGCTCGCGGTTTATCCTGGAGAGGCAAGAAGCGTACATCGGCGTCCTGATTGACGATCTGGTCACGAAGGGAACAGAAGAGCCTTATCGCATGTTTACAAGCCGCGCTGAGCATCGACTCTTTCTGCGGCACGACAACGCTGATCAACGCTTGACCAACCGTGCGTTTGGCGTAGGATTAGTCAACCAGGCGCGTTGGGCTTCTTTTCAGGAAAAAATGGGCCTCCTTAACCAAGCTCGCCTGACGGCCATTGAAACAAAGGTTCGAGGCATTCCGATCGCCCAATTGCTTAAGCGGCCTGACTTCAGCGTAATGGATCTGCCTCATGAGATTGTTTCTTCGGCACCGCCTTCGGTTTGGGAGCTCGTTGAGACGGATTTTAAATATGAGGGCTATGCAGCTCGGCAGTCCGAGCAGAACCGACAGCTCGAACGCCGGGGTCGGCAAATCATTCCCGACGGCTTAGATTACAACAAGATCGCGGGTCTTCGTTCTGAGACGAGACAAAAGCTCTCAGCATTGCGGCCGACGTCGCTTGGCCAAGCAGCACGTATCAGCGGAATCACTCCGGCGGATATTGCCATTATCTCTATATGGCTAATGAAGAACAACTTATATAATTGAATGCCATATTTGGAAAGTTAGCAGCTCACAACAACGGCCCCGTCCATGTTCACCTTGGCTGCCGCGATGGCTGGAAGTTACCTACTGGGATCGATTCCCTTCGGCTATCTGGCTGGCCAAATCGCAGGAATCGACGTCCGAAAGACCGGCAGCGGTAATATTGGCGCGACCAACGTCGTGCGTGTTCTCGGAAAGAGATATGGCTACCCGGTATTTGCTTTGGACTTCTTAAAGGGCTTAGGTGCAGTCAAACTGTCGATGTTGATCGCGACGCCTGCGCAGCCGGACTGGGCTTCACCTGAGATGTTTGGAATTCTGGCGGCTTTGTGCAGCGTTATCGGCCATTCTTTTCCGCCGTGGCTGAAGTTCAAGGGCGGAAAAGGCGTTGCTACATCTGCGGGGGCACTTTTCGGGTTGGTGCCGCAAGCAACCGTGATTGGTCTCGCCATTTGGCTGTTGGTCTTCTGGCTGACCCGCTACGTTTCGCTGGCCTCCGTCTTAACTGCGGTCGCGCTGCCGCTGGTGATCTTTATCATTAACTGGCGCGGCGAAACCGAAACTCGGCCGGTATTTTACGCTTCCCTCTGCATCGCGGCAGTTGTGATTTGGCGGCATCGTTCAAATCTTTCCCGGCTAATCCGCGGCAGGGAGCCCCGCTTTACCAGAAAGTGAAAATGACTGGAACAACAATCATAGGCGCTGGCGGTTGGGGCACGGCATTAGCTTGGTTGTGGGCCAAGGACGGGCGCCGAGTTTGGCTTTGGGGTCATAACGCCGATCGGGTCGTGCGCATGCAAAAGACGCGGGAAAACAGCGACTATCTCCCCGGAGTTAAATTGCCAGAGTCAGTGCACGTTACGTCCGAGTTTGGCGATTGCGCCGGAGCGGATCTGATCGTTTTTGTTACGCCGTCAACCGTGTTGCGCGAGATCGCGAGCTGCCTGCGAAAAGAGATCAGCAATGCGCGCGCCGTATTCCTGAGTTGCACAAAAGGGATAGAGCACCGCACTGGCATGCGCATGAGCGAAATCCTCCGCGAAATTTTCCCGGAACATACAATTGCCGTCTTATCCGGTCCAAACCTGGCAGCAGAAGTCGCGCAAAACCTACCTACTGCGACTGTGATTGGGTGC
Organism: Verrucomicrobiota bacterium; assembly: GCA_003218415.1. GTDB lineage: Bacteria > Verrucomicrobiota > Verrucomicrobiia > Chthoniobacterales > UBA10450 > Udaeobacter. The sequence goes on from QHNK01000030.1 coordinate 11,060, forward strand.
GATGACGTTAATTGCGCCGCCAGGCTGCAAGGCATGCTTGGGAGTCCGCGCTTTCGCATTTACACAAGCGAGGACGTGGTTTCGATCGAACTCGGTGGCGCGTTGAAGAACGTTTTCGCTCTTGCGGCCGGAATCAGCGATGGGCTTGGGCTGGGCGACAATTCCAAAGCGGCCCTGATCACGCGGTCGTTGGCCGAGCTCGTGCGGCTGGGAGTTGCGATGGGCGGTGACGCGAACGCGTTTTATGGTCTGAGCGGCGCCGGCGATTTGATTGTGACCTGTTATAGTGAGCACAGCCGCAATCACACTGTTGGCAAAAGGTTGGGGCAAGGCGAACCGCTCGCTGAGATTATCGCCTCGATGAAAACGGTTACTGAAGGGATTCCAACGGCGCGAAGTGCGTGGGGATGCGCACGGCGGCTGAAAATCGTCACGCCCATTATTGATCAAGTATACGCCGTCCTTTACGAGCAGAAAAAACCGACTGTCGCGCTGGAAGAACTGCTCCGACGCGAGCCAAAACCTGAGCAACCTTAGTGAAGTGCCGTCGCGACTCTCGAGTGTCAGGCAACTTGCAACCTACAGACTTCTTCCACGATATTTTTGAGAGAATTGTGCGATGACCGCCGGATACAATTCGTGCTCGAGAATTTGAATCCGCGCATGCAGGCTCTCTGGTGTATCGTCGGGCAAGATCGCTACCTCTCGTTGCGCGATAATCTGCCCGTGATCGAGTCTTTCATCGACGTAATGCACGGTGCAGCCAGTCACTTTTTCGCCCGCCGCGAGAGCTTGTTTCCACGCTTCAAGGCCGGTGAATTTTGGCAGAAGTGAGGGATGGATATTGATGATACGCTGCGGGAAAGCCCTGAGCATCGGCGCGTGCAGGACGCGCATGAAACCGGCAAGAACCACAAGATCGACACCGGCCCCGCGCAACATTTTCACAAGCTGCTCTTCTGCTTCCGGCTCGAGGCGCGTGCGAAATTGGCCGCGCGGCAAATACGCATTCGCAACAGAAAATTCTCGCGCGATGTCAAGGATCGGCGCATCCAGCACATCCGAAATTACCACACGGGCTTCCGCCGCCAGCTCGCCTGAGTGGATGCGCTCGAGGATCGCTCGGCAGTTGCTTCCCTTTCCTGACCCTAGGATTCCAATTGGCAGCCGTTTCATTTATTCATTCTGCATTTTACCCTTTGAATGGCACACGAATCACGCAGAGCCACAACTTTCATCTCCTAGTCTTGCATACTTGGTCGATTAAGCCCGATGTCGAATAGCCTGTCTCAAACCGAATGAGGCGAAGTTCCGCGCCGATTTCCTTCAAAACTGCGCGCTCCTCTTTGTCCAGCGTTTCGGAGCTGTAATCGCCGCCCTTTACATAGATCGCAGGTCTTACCGCAGCAAGAAACCGCGTCGCGCGAATTTGTGGAAAAATTGAGACCAAATCCACACACTGCAAAGCGGCAAGCACCTCCGCCCGGTCGCGCTCGGTTGTGATCGGACGTCCGCTTCCTTTCAGCTCGCGGACCGAACGGTCGCCATTCAAACCGACTGCCAGGAAATCGCCAAGCGCGCGTGCAGCTTGCAAATACCGCACATGCCCCACATGCAGTAGGTCGAAACAGCCGTTTGTGGCCACCAGCTTTTTCCCAGCAGCACGCAGCTTCTCGCAGCGATCAGAAAGTTCCTCAAGATCGACGATTTTTGGGCTCATGTTTTCCTAGTGAAAAAAGTTGGCTCATTACCGTATTGCGCGGCAATTTCGCAGTTGGCCTTTGACCGATTTGCGCGACGTTGTGAAGAATGGCGGAAAGAAAAACAAAGCGCAACACGCGATCATTGAGGGCGCGCAAGGGCTTCCAGATTTCCAGAAAACCGATTGTGCGTCTTGCCGCAGACGATCGACTGCAAAATGTCGTCGATAGCGCAGGACTGCCGCGAGTCTATGGTCCACCAATCGTGTTCGCCATCGCACGCGATTCGCGCACCATCTTCGTTAGCTGGAATATCGATTGGTTATCGGTGTTTGAAAAAGCGATGCCGGTGGATCGACAAGTTCATCTTCGGGTGTATCGCGCAGACGGTCTCGAAGAAAAAAGTGCGGCTGTCGAGCCGATGGCGGGGATCCATTATGTCAAAACATCGGAACCGCATGGATTTTACCATGTTGAGATCGGATATTATCAACCTGCCGATATCTGGCATTCAGTCGCAATGTCGAACGAGGTTGCGATGCCGCCCGATGGCATCGCCGGAACTGTAGATGTGGATCTTGCTACGATTCCGTTTCACGTCAGTTTCCAACAGCTTTTCGATTTGTTTGGAGCAACCAATGGGGCTGAGTTGGCGGCTGTCATTTCGCGATTTCAAAGGCACGCATTACGCGAGGGACACGACGGACGGGACGCAGAGGAGAGAAAAATTCTACTGAAGCTAAACGTTTCGCTGCCCGAAATTGCAACTGCGCGGCGAGCCTTTGATGAGACCGATAGCGAAAACCTCGCGAGGCGCACCGGCGTGCTCACTGCATTCGGTCCGACCAGCCCCTCGCGCGGATTCGAAAGCGACTGGGCCTCGGCTGGGTCGTAAGCGTTTGCCTTAAATCGGTGGAGCTTTTCCGCGTGGCTTTGCGAGGTTGCTGCGGCGGACACCATAGAAGAAGTAAACAACCATGCCGATGACGAACCAGATGATGAGCCGTTCCCACGTTCGCCACGGCAGAAACCACATGAGGTAAAGAGCAGACAGCGCGCCTAAGGGGGCGACGATCCAGACCACCGGCGTTTTGAATGTGCGCGGCAACTCCGGTTCGCGTATTCGCAGCACAAGCACGCCGATTGAGACAATCACAAATGCAAGCAACGTGCCGATAGAAACAAGGCTACCGGCTTCGCGCACAGTGAATACGGCCGAAACGATCGACACGCCGATCCCGGTTAGAATCGAGGTAATCCATGGAGTGTGGAAACGTGGATGCACGCGACTGACGAACGGTGGCAGCAAACCGTCACCGGCCATCGTCCAAAAAATCCGCGACTGGCCTAGTAGCATCACCAAAATGACCGAGCTAAGGCCTGCGATGGCGCCGAGCTTAATCAGTGACGACATCCACCCGAGGCCAGCATGATCCGCCGCGACGGCAATCGGATCCGGGACGTCCAAGTCGTGATAGGACATCACGCCCGTCGCGATCCCGGAGACCAGGATGTAGAGCACGGTGCAGATCAACAGCGAGCCAATGATGCCGATGGGCATGTCGCGCTGCGGATTTTTTGCTTCCTGCGCCGCGGTGCTGACCGCGTCGAAACCAATGTAGGCGAAGAACACGACTCCGCCGCCTGATACCACGCCGGACCAACCGAAATTCTCACGAATTCCAGTGTTCGGCGGTATGAACGGATGCCAATTCGCTGGATTGATTGCATGGGCCGCGCCAACGATGAACAGCAGCACGACAGCCACTTTCACAAACACAATCACGTTGTTCACGGTGGCGGATTCGCGAATGCCGATCACCAACAGGAAAGTCACGATGGCGATGATAATGACCGCCGGCAGATTGAAGATGGCCGCGACCTGCGTTCCGTCCGCCAAGGTGATGAGCGTCCCGCGCGCGGCCGAAAGTTCGGGCGGAATGTGAATACCTACGTCGCGCAAAAACGAAACGACGTAGCCCGACCATCCAATCGACACGGTGACCGCACCGAGGGCATATTCCAAAATCAAATCCCATCCGATGATCCACGCGAAAAGTTCCCCGAGCGTGGCGTAGCCATAGGTGTACGCGCTGCCGGCCATGGGCACCAGCGAGGCGAACTCGCTGTAGCAAAGCGCCGCAAAGATCGAGGCCACGCCCGCCAGCACGAATGATAAAACCACTGCAGGCCCGGCGTTCTGCGCTGCGACCGTGCCCGTGAGCACGAAAATGCCCGTGCCGATGATCGCACCAATGCCGAGCGTCGTCAGATTCGTCGCCCCGAGAGCCCGTTTGAGCCGATGATCGGTCAGCGCATCAGCTTGAAGTTGCGTAACACTTTTTCGTCGAAGTAAGTTCATGGGCGAAGTTGGTTTTTGGATGTGCTAATCGGGATGGGCCGAGCAAGTCAAGCTGGTGGTGATTTTCTCCCCAGAAATTTCCAAACAAAATAAATAGGCACGCCGGTCAGCACGATCATCAGCCCGGGCCAGGTGGTTGCTGTTTGATAGACGAAAAGCACAAAAAGAATCACAGCGGCTCCGACGATATAGAGCGCCGGCACGACCGGATAGCCCCACGCTTTGTACGGCCGTTCAGCATCGGGTTGTTTCCAGCGCAGCAAAAACAGACCTGCGATCGTTAAGATATAAAAAATGAGCGCGGCTGAGATTACGTAATCGAGCAGATTGCCGTAGAGATTGCCATACCCAACTACGTTGCCGGCAGCGTCTGTTTTTACGGTGCGCGGCAGAACGAGAATACCCGCCCAAATTCCCTGAATGATTAGGCCCCACGCCGGAACGCGCTGCTTGTTCAATTCACCTACGCGGCGGAAGAACAATCTGTCACGCGCCATGGCATAATACGCACGCGCGCCCGCGAGAATGAGGCCGTTGTTGCAGCCAAAAGTCGAAATCATGATCGCGACCGCCATAATGCTCGCGCCCGCTCCGGGAAAGATGACGTTGGCGGTTTCAGACGCGACTCGATCGCTGGGCGCATTCTGGATCGCGCCGAACGGCAGAGCCGTTAGATAGGCGACATTTGCGAGCAAATAGAGCCCGATCACTAGAAATGTGCCGAACGCGAGCGACAACGGAATGTTGCGTCGCGGATTTTTCACTTCGCCGGCGGTGAAGGTGATGTTGTTCCAGGCGTCGGCCGAAAAAAGTGAATTGGTTTGCGCCACGCAGATTCCCACGAAAAGTCCGAACGCGGTCGCCGCGGTTATGCCGGCGCCGACCTCCTGCAAACCGCCGCGTAGCGTCCAGAAATGGCTAAAATTTTCGGCGCCTGCACCGGATCGCACGCCGACGATAATGCCGAGCACGATGAGCGCGATCAGTGCGCCAGTTTTCGCTGTGGTGAAGACATTTTGGATGAGTTTGCCAACTTCCAGTCCTCGGGTGTTCGTGAATGTCAGAAAACCGATTAGCGCTAATCCGACGAACTGCGCAGTAGAAAGCGACACCGCGTACCCGCCGAAGCGAATCGGCGCGATGATATAATTGCTCTCCGATACCCATGGAACAAGCACGCCCATGTAGCGCGCGAATCCAACCGCGACCGCCGCGATCGTCCCCGTCTGAATAACAAGGAACAGCGTCCAGCCGTAAAGAAATCCCCAAAGCGGCGAGAAAGCTTCGCGAAGATAGACGTACTGTCCGCCTGCTTTTGGCATCATCGCCGCCAATTCCCCGTACGACAGCGCGGCTGTCAGCGTGAGCAAGCCAGTGACGATCCAAACGACGAGCAACCAACCCGGCGAACCGACCTGTCGAGCGATAATCGACGAAACGATGAAGATTCCCGAGCCGATCATCGAACCGGCAACGAGCATGGTTGAGTCGAGCAAGCCGAGTCCCCTAACGAATTTCTGCCCGGCTTCAGGTGTTTCACTTATCGCAGTTGTCATTTGGGCCGATTGGATTTGGCGCAGAGTTAATCACCACTGGTGCGCATCATGCAATGCAAAAAAACGGCTATTCAAAACGCAAAAGTGTTTACGTGTAAAAAAGAACTGTGCTAATCTCCCGCCCCGTGCCGATCTCAAATCACCTGTCCTTCGTGCGGAAGTTTCTAGCGATTTTCTGCGCTGCGTTGGCACTGATTGTCGAATTGGCTGCCGCACCGCGGGGCGCTTACGCGCGGGCAACCGCGCAGTTTGAAGCGCTACCGCTGGTGCGCTCGCGGCAAAATCATTTACTGGTGCGCGCCTTCATCAATGGTAAGCCGGCGTGGCTTACGGTCGATAGCGGCGCGCCGGTAAGCGCAATCGCTTTGAATCGTCGCGAGTATTTTCGGCTGAAACCAACTACGACCGAATCGAAGTTGCCCGCACGCGTTCAGATTAACGGCGCGTTCAATAGCGTAGCGATCGCACGTGAGCTGCGGATCGGAGCGCTGACTCTGATCGATGAACCGGTGGTTACCGTGGATTTTGGTTACTCTGCACGCGCGGCGCGACGCGTTCACGAACAGGAAATCGACGGGATCATTGGAGCGGATATTCTTTTCCCAACGCATGCAGTGCTG
>QHNK01000021.1 GCA_003218415.1 Verrucomicrobiota bacterium
GAGGCTTCCACGAACACGGGCGCCGGCGGCCAGTGTGTGCCCGCCGCCGCCGAATTTCTGGCAAATCGCGCAGACATCGACTGCTTCATCTTTCGAACGCATGCTGACGCGCACTTTGCCGTCAGCCAGTTCTTCAAAGAAGACCGCGACAATGACGCCGCGAATTGCCCGCAGATAATCGATCAATCCTTCGTTGTCTTCGGGTAGAACAGTCAGATCTGCAGCGGTTTTTAAGGTGAGACTGAAGCTTGCCGCTCGGTCGCCGAACTCGAAGCGCGTCGTCCGGAGCAATTCCCGCAGCAATTCCAGCCTGCGCCGGGGATAGTTCTCATATAATTGCTGGCTAATTTGGCCAACGTCGAGACCGCCAACGCGCACGAGTTCCGCTGCGATCTCGAAAGTGCGCGCGCTGGTTTTCGGATATTGAAACGAACCGGTGTCGGTGGAGATCGCGGCATAAAGATTTTCCGCGATGTCATGATTGAAAGGCAGGCCCTGGCTTTTTATCAGGCTGAAAATCATTTCTCCCGTGGCCGGCGCGTTGGAATCAACAATCACCAGATCGCCGTAGCCGGGATTGCTGCGGTGATGGTCGATGTTGATCCAGATTCTTGCCGAGCCAACAGCCGCGAGCGCGGTTCCTAATCGATTTTGAATTGCCGTATCGAGCGCGATGGCGACATCGACATCCGCCGCGGGGGAGGGCGGCTTGGTCAACAACTCGGAGCGCGGCAGAAATGAATATTTCTCAAGCATGCCGTCTTCATTCCAGACACGAACGTTCTTGCCAAGTTGCTGAAGCGACAGTGCGAGTGCGAGCTGGCTGCCCAGTGCGTCGCCATCGGGGCGAACGTGACTCAAGATCGCGAAGCGCTGATGCTCCCGCAAGACGCGGCCGATTTCATCGAAGGTTGAAACGGTCATTTTGTAGCCACCGCCCTGTGGGCGGTCCGGACAAAGCGGAACGACTCGCTACGATAGACGGCCCACAGGGCCGTGGCTACAGCATTCACTCGTTCTCGTCGCGGGGTTTTTCGAGATCCTGCAAAATCTCAAGGACGCGCGCGCCGCGTTCGATGGAATCGTCGATATGAAAAATTAGATGCGGCGTGTATTTCAAAACGACGTGGCGGGACAGTTCAGCTTGCAGTACAGGACGATGCGCTTCCAGTTTATCGATCACCCTCGCCCCGTTTGCCGCGCCAAGAATGCTTACGAAGACGTGGGCGTTCTTCAGGTCAGGCGTAACATCGACAGCATTGATGCTGACCAGCACGCCTTCGAAGTTTATTTGGCGCGCAATGATTGCACTCAGCTCACGTTTTACGAGTTCGTTTAAGCGGAGTTGTCGATGTTTCATGGTCGTTGAAGTGTTGAAGCGGCCAGAAGAATTCCGTTGTAACGCTTCAACGCTTTAACGAATCAAAGTTTCTGCGCAATTTGCTCGAGTTGATAGCACTCGATCACGTCGCCCACTTGATACTCGCTGAAGTCGCCCAGCTTGATCCCGCATTCCAAGCCGGAGCGCACTTCCTTTACGTCGTCCTGGAAACGGCGCAGCGTCGAAATCCCGCCGTCGTAAACCGGCTGGCGCTTTCGCAGGACGCGGGCGCGCGCAACGCGGGCGATACGGCCATCTGTCACCAGACAACCAGCGACGATGCCTTTGCTTAGTTCGAAAACCTGTTTCACCTCCGCATGCCCGATGACTGTTTCGCGAAGCTCGGGTTCGAGTAGCCCGGCCATGGCGTCTTTGATCTGATCCAGCAATTCGTAAATGATGCTGTAAAGCTTGATCTGAACGCCTTCGCGTTTCGCAGCGGGGACGGCCATCGCCTCGACCTTTACGTTAAAGCCCACCACGACCGCGTCCGACGCGCTTGCCAGCAAAATGTCCGATTCGGAAATCGGCCCTACAGCCGAATGAATAATTTCCAGGTCGACCTTTTTGCTTCCGATCTGTTTCAACGCGCCGACCAGCGCTTCGAGCGAGCCTTGCGTGTCACATTTCAAAACGATGCGCAGAACCTTTTGGCCTTCCGCCGTTTCGAGCAGACTTTCCAGCGTGGCGCGTTGGGGAACGAACAGCTTGCTCGCACGCTTTGCCTCGAGCCGTTCGTCGCTCAGTTGTTTCGCCGCGCGCTCTGATTCCATGACGAGGAATTCATCGCCTGCATTCGGCAGCCCGGTAAAGCCAAGCACTCTCACTGGCGTCGAAGGCCCGGCTTCTTTGACCGGCTTGCCGCGGTCATCGAGAAGCGATTTTACTTTGCCGTTGTAATCGCCGCAGATAAACGGGTCGCCGATTTTTAATGTGCCCATCTGCACGATCACGGTGGCAGTGGGGCCGCGACCTGCTTCGACTTGCGCTTCGATGACAGTGCCGCGTGGTCTGGCGCTAGGCGAGGCCTTGAGTTCCATTACCTCTGCCTGGAGCGTCATCATCTCAAGCAAGTGATCAATTCCAGTGCCTTTCGTTGCCGAAACCGGACAAATAATGGTTTCGCCACCCCAATCTTCCGGGGTCAGACTGTGCTCTTGAAGTTGTTTCTTCACCCGGTCGAGGTTCGCGCCCGGAAGGTCGATTTTGTTGACGGCAACCATGATTTTCACGTGCGGCGCGGCTTTGGCATGATTAATTGCTTCGATCGTTTGCGGCATGATGCCATCATCGGCAGCGATAACGAGCACGACAATGTCGGTCACGTTCGCGCCGCGCGCACGCATGGCGGTGAAGGCCGCGTGGCCCGGCGTGTCGATGAAAGTGATTTTCGCTCCCTTGTGCTCCACGCTGTACGCCCCGATGTGTTGCGTGATCCCGCCCGCTTCGCCGGCCGCGACGCGCGTCTTGCGAATCGCGTCCAGGAGCGTGGTCTTGCCGTGATCGACATGTCCCATGAACGTGATGATGGGACCGCGCGGCTTGAGTTCCTCTTTCTTTTCAATGACTGGTGGCGGAGGTGCAACGACCACCTGTTCGACTTTGTGAACGCCGGCTCCCTTCTCGCGGCGCTCTTTTTCCAGAACGAACCCGTGATTCTCCGCGATCTTCGACGCGATATCGGGCTCGATTGTCTGGTTCATGTTGGCGAAGATGTTGTGCGTCATCAACTCCGCGATGAGCTGATGCGGTTTCAACCCGAGCTCGGTTGCCAATTGCTTAACGACAATTGGAGGTTTGATAAGGATGACCTTCTGCGGCGCGGTTTCTGCTGGCGCAGCTTTTTCATCGGCAATGGTGCCGGGGGCTTGAGTTGGAGGTGATTCCGCCGGCTCGGCCTTTGGCGGCGACACGGGTTTGAGGGGAGCAGGAGGCGTTTCCAGCGAGGCGCGGATCCGTGAAATTGGGGGTAAAACGTCGCGCTTCGCTTTTACCTCGTCGTCTTCTGCCTTTTTGCGCGGTTTTTTTCTGTCAATCAGTGAGACGCTCTCTGCTTCGCGGCTCGGCGGTGGAGTGGTTCGCGGATCCGCCTTTGGCGGAAGCGTGCGCGATTTAGCCGGGGCTGCCGCATGGGCATGCTCTGCCGCGACGTCCCGCTTTAGTTCTTTCTTGAGAAGCTTTGTTTTCGGAGCGGCGACTGGCTTACGAGCAGTAGTCTTGCGCGCGGCCGCGTGCGCGGCTGGTTTACGCGTTGCAGTTTTGCTGCTCGTCTTCGTTGCCATAGTTGATCCTTCAAAATTTCGCTCATGGCTCGAGCCCCTAAAGCAGAGCCACGTTATTGTACGAGTTCCTGCCGGTGCACTGCCTCGTAAATTTCTCGCGCCTTTGTTTCATCGATTGCGAGAATATCCACCAAATCCTGCACGTCCGCATCGCGCAATCCTTCCAAATTGGTAAAGCCGGATTTTACCAGCGTGAGCGCCTGCTCTTCGGTGACAGGGAACGCGCTGGCAAGTGTCTGTGCAGCTTGGGCGACCTTTTGCTCCACCACAGTTGTGGCCGATGCGTCCTTGCCGATGTTGATCTCCCAGCCGGTCAAGCGCGAAGTCAATCGTGCGTTCTGTCCCTTTTTTCCGATCGCGAGCGAAAGCTGGTCTTCATCGACAGAAATCTGCACGCTCTTTTTCTCCGTATCGAAAACCAGATTTTTCACTTTCGCCGGCTTGAGCGCTTCCAGGACGTATTCCTTTGGATCGGAGCTCCAGCGAATGATGTCGACCTTTTCGTTGTTGAGTTCGCGCACGATGTTTTTGACGCGCGAGCCGCGCATGCCAACACACGCGCCTACGGGGTCCACTTTCTCGTTCGCGCTCCAGACCGCGATCTTGGTGCGATAACCGGCTTCTCGCGCGATGCCGCGAATTTCCACCGTGCCGTCAGCTATTTCGCTCACTTCAAGCTCGAAAAGCCGGCGCACGAAATTGGGATGACTGCGCGAGACGATGATCTCGGGGCCGCGAGCGCCGTTCTCGACCGCGACCACGTAGGCACGCAAACGGTCACCTACATTGTAATCTTCCACGACGACTCGCTCGCGCTGCGGCATGATCGCTTCAAATTTTCCAAGATCGAGAATGACATCGGAACGGTCGAAGCGCCGCACAGTTCCGCTGACGATTTCCCCGGCGCGGTCCTTGAATTCCTCGTAAATCATTTCTTTTTCAGCCTGGCGGATCCGCTGCATCATGGCTTGTTTTGCTGTTTGTGCCGCGATGCGCCCAAAATTTTTCGGTGTGACTTCTACTTCCACAGTGTCACCAATGTTCGCGTCCGATTTGATCTTGCGCGCTTTCGAGAGCTCGATCTCATCCTGTGGGTTTGTTACATCCTCGACTACCAGCAGGTTGGCCAGCGCCCGGATTTCGCCGCTCTTCGGATTAATATCGATGCGCAGATCGCGCGATGCGCCGACGCTCTTCTTGGAGGCCGAGAGCAGAGCGTTCGAAACCGCCTCGAGCAGGATATCGCGTTTGATTCCGCGCTCCCGCTCCAGGTAATCGAGCATGGCAATAAATTCCGCGTTCATAAAAACATGCAGCCCGCAGACTAAAAAGAGTGGGACGCCAGTTCCCACTCCGATCAGCGCGCGGACTAGGCACCTAGGATAACTTTGTGGAGTCTGCTCGTCAAGCTGCGCCGCAGTTTAATTTGACGTTAAACTCGCAATGTCCAACATCCAGCATCCGATGAATTCGCGGATCCAAGCTTTGGTGATTGTGCTCCTGGTGTGGTCCGTGGTTTATCTTCCAGCGCTTGGCTCACTGGCGGTCAAGGGAGAAGAAGGACGTCGGATTTTGCCGGCCATCGAGATGCTAAAGACCGGCGATTATGTTGTGCCGCAAGTGGGCAGCAACCCATATTTCCGAAAGCCGCCGCTGGTAAACTGGCTGGTGGCGATGTCGTTTAAATTTTTTGGCGCGCGAAATGAATGGACGGCCCGCTTGCCTTCAGCGCTTGCTGTGCTCGCGGTGGCGCTTGCCTTTGTCACCGTCGCGCGCGTGAGCCTCGGCCCAAAGGGATCAATGACCGCAGCGCTGATCTGGTTGACGAATATCGGCATGATTGAAAAAGGACGCTTGATCGAGATCGAGGGGCTCTACGTTTCGCTCTGCGGGCTAGCCATCATTTTTTGGTTGAGTTTTTGGACTCAAAAGAAGTCGGCGTGGCTCATTTGGGTTCCGGCATCGATTTTTCTCGGACTTGGCATGCTCGCGAAGGGTCCCACGCTTCTTGTATTTTTCTATGCCATTGTGCTGGCTGTCCTTTGGCAGAACAAGAATTGGCGACTTCTGTTTCACCCCGCGCATTTTGTCGCGCTCGTAATCATGCTCGGCATTTTTGCCGCCTGGGCCGTTCCGTTTGTCAGGACGATGACGATCCCAGTGGCGATGCACAACTGGTCGATTCAATTCACTGATCGGCTGCAAGGCACTGAGTTCCAATTTGTGAACTGGATCCTAAACGTCCCGCGCGGTCTCGTGTATTTCCTGCCGTGGCTTATCCTGTTGCCGTTTCTGCGGTTTTCAAAATTTCAGCATCGCGATCAGCGGCAACTTGCTCATGCACTCGTCTGGGGGACTGTGCTGCCCTTTCTTGTTGTAAACCTCGTGCCCGGAGGGGTTGCCCGCTACAGCATGCCGTATTTGGTCCCGGCGTCGTGGCTGCTGGCGATGGGCTATGCCGATGGCGCGCTGCAGTGGCCCGGCAAAGTGGGCATCGGGCGCGAGGAGCCGTTTGCCAGAGTAGTGACAACTTTCGTCGGACTTGGGCTCGTCATTGGCGGAATTGGTTACCCGCTCACCGCGCTTGCTCTGCGGGGCAGGCAGCAGGTAACAAGGGCCGCCGCTATAATTAACGCCGCGCTGCCCGGAGACGAGATAGTTTATTCGGTCAATCCACGCTATGTGCCGGTGCTTTTCTATGTGAAAGCGCCGCTCGAGTATGTAAGCAGTGTCGCGGACCTGCCCGAGGACACACATTATTTCCTCGTTCGCGCCGACAATGAAAAGGAAGCAGCGTCAACGCAAAAGTGGGCGCCACGCAAAGCGCATCCAATCGCTCGCGCGACGGATTATACCAAGCGCGAGATGATTCTCTTTGAGGTCGGACCTTGAAGGGATATTAAGCACCTTTAAAACTGATTGCTTTTCGCAGCCGACCCCGGTTGCTTTATTTGGTGACAGCGGCCAAGTCGAGATTGTTCTTAGCCTCGTTGTGGTTGTGGTTCCTTTCCGTAGCAATCATTTGCGTTCGGATCTATGCGCACCCTGGTTGGCATTCTGTCTTTCCGACATACCGGAATGCCGGCGCAGCTTGGATTCACCAGGCACAGCTTTATGGGGCTCCGGGGATATTCCTATATAGCCCGCTTGTCGCTGCGCTCTTTTCGCCTTTTGCACTTATTTCCCAAAATGTAGCTGAAGTGCTATGGAGGTTGCTCCTGGGTCTCGCCTTGCCGCTCGCACTCTGGTTTAACGCCAGAATGCTGTTCGACTTCTCAAAAAAGGAATTCGCCTGGCTTTTCCTACTTATTGTGCCGTTGACGTTGAGCAGTTTGAACAACGGACAGGCAAATATCATTATCATAGTGCTGTTTCTCGTCGCTGCCGGCGCTGCATCGCAATCTCGCTGGTTCACCTGTGCTTTTTGCGCCGCGTTCGCGGTTTACTGGAAAATATACCCGATCGCATTTGCCTTGCTGCTTACCGTTATTTTCCCGAAGAAACTGACGTTTCGAATCCTTTTGGTGCTGATCGGCCTCTTCGTTG
>QHNK01000086.1 GCA_003218415.1 Verrucomicrobiota bacterium
ATCCCAGCGCTCATGTTTCCGCAATATAACCTCGAGCTTCCGGATGTCGATCTTTAAATTCGTAGGATAAAACGGATTGCTGAGCATGATTTCCTCGAGGCGTTGGCTGCTTTGTGCCAACAGCGTGCCGCGCATCACAACAACACCGAGAAGTTTCATATAGCATGCGAGTTCTTGTTATCACAGGCGCCGGCGTTTCGGCTGAGAGCGGAATCCCTACATTTCGCGGCAAGGACGGTTACTGGCGAAATCTTGATCCGGCAAAGCTGGCTACGCCGGAAGCGTTCGCGCGCGATCCGAAATTGGTTTGGGAATGGTATAGCGAGCGGCGGCAGCGCATCTGCAACGCGCAGCCGAATGCAGCGCACGCGGCTATTGCGAAGCTCGCGCGACACGCAGACGAGTTCCTGCTCGTCACACAAAACGTGGACGACCTGCACGCGCGTGCCGGACTTCCAAAGGAAAAGATGGTGCAAATTCACGGGGACATTTTCGTTACCAAGTGTTCGCGCTGCGATTTCTCGGAAGAAGGTAGGGGCGGTTCACCCGAACCGCCTACGGATCGAGCAGTTCTCCAGCGCGGGCGATTGAGGTCAATCGCCCCTACCTCAGAGGACATTATCAACCTTGCGTACTGTCCCGAATGTGATGCGCTCATGCGGCCCGGCGTAGTTTGGTTCGGCGAGCAGCTGCCTTGGAGCGAACTACAGCGAGTTGAAAATTATTTCGACCGCGGACCGTGCGATGTGGTGATAGTGGCCGGGACAACCGCGACCTTTGGATACATCATCGACTGGGCACTCCAAGCCCGCGCTCCGCATGGGGAACTCATCGAAGTGAATCCTGAAGAGACGCCGCTCTCACAATTCGCCACGCAGTTGGTGCGCGAGCCGGCTGCGATTGCTCTCCCGAAGATTGTTGATGAATTGGTTGTTTCTCGGTGAACCGGCCACAGGCCGGTGACTACAAGGAGGAAGCCTACACACTGATCGCGCGCAGATAACGTTCGGCAGATCGCGCAACCGCATTTTTTGCATCTGAGAGAACGTTCGTTTTCCACCAGCCGCCATAAATTTGCTCGAATGTGAAGGGTTCGATTCTCTCGACGATGCGGCGTATTGCCGTGGGTCTAAGCGGAATGAGATTTGGATAGCTTCGCATGAAGCTGACGTAACGGCGGTCCTGCACCACGGTTATGATGTCACCTGTGAGCAACGCGCCCTTGCTCCCGCCACCGCGGGACGCCGCTGGCCAATGCAGCACCGTGCCGCCTTCAAAATGACCGCCGCAATTGATCAGGGTCATGCCATCCCAAAGCGAAAGCGTTGTTCCTTCCCAAAACTGAATGCGCGATCCCGCGGCCGCGGGAGGCATGACCCACTGACGATCAGCAGCGTGCAAAAATATTTGCGCATCAAAGCGCTCGGCCCAATCAACCATTGTCGTGTAAAAGTGTGGATGCGAGATTGCAATGGCGCGGAGGCCGCCGCGCGCGTCGATTTCGGCAGTGGTCTGATCGTCCAGGAGAGCAATGCAGTCCCAGAGCAGATTTCCGCCGGGCGATTGCAAGAGCAATGCACGTTGCCCGATGGCAAATTCCGGTTCGGTGCCGATCCCCAGGAGGCGTGGCGCTTCCTGTTCGAGTCGGTTATGATGATCGGTCGCCAGCCGTTCCAGCGTCGTCCATTCCTGGCCAGCGTGACGAACAAATTGCCGTTCATCCTCGCAGATTGGACATCGTGACGGCGGTCCGGCGGTTTCAGCAAACTGCGTTCCGCATTGGACGCAGACAAAATTTTCCATTCTGGCACTTTTTGCAGGGACAATCTTCTTGGCAAGCCATACCTTTACGGGGAAGACTGCTGATCGGCGCAAACGTGTAAGGCGCCGTAGCCACTTCGCTCACACCTGCAAAATCACCGTGCCGTAGGTTGCCATTCCCAAGCTTGTTTGTAGTCGTGCAACCAAGCGGTGTAGAGCGGGTCTTCTTTCCATGCCGTGATCCCGTAACTACCGTGGTGACTTGCCCTCCACCGGGCCCCCTGTCCTGAGTCGTACTGAGAGTCCTCTTTGAGTGGACACCAGAATAACCGGCCGGCCTTGCGCCAGCCATCGAGGACGATGCCGTTCTCGAAAGGCTGGTTTCGTGCGGTGACTACCAGACCATTGTTCTCGTCCAAAGTTCCCGCGTAAGCAGCACCCCAGTGAAGCACCAGCGTCTTGAGCTTGAGCGCTTTCAGGCGTTCGCCGATATCACGCGTATAATGGCCACAATAGCCACGTTGTCGCTTGCCCATGTGGATCAGTACGTTCTGAAACGCCGGGCACCAGACGAGGCCATATTCGCGCGCAAGGCTGCGCGAGGCGGTGTGCGCCGTTACCGAGAGCAGCTCGGCTTCGCCCGGATCCACGTCAGGCGCGAGCGCCACGAGCGCGTCACGCAACTTCTTGATTGATCTCTCATCTCTCGCCCAAACCGCGCTTACGCAAAGACCGAATGCAATGATGAAAACAACCGTTCGAGTCACGTTGGCAAAATTGGTAAGGAATTAAGCGTGAATTATATCAAAATCACAAATATTTCTGACGATATAGTCGCCTCACTCTGCCGAGGCGCATCCTTGAAGATAAGGTTATAGCAAGGCGCGCTGGCCTATTGCAAAATCACCGTGCGATAGGGTGCCATTCCCAAGAGCGTTCGTAGTCATGTAGCCAAGCGGTGTAGAGCGGGTCTTCTTTCCATGCGGTGATCCCGTAATAGGCGGGTGGACGTTCTGGACGTTGCGCTCGAAATAATTCGGTCGCCCGTGTCCTTCTCGACCCGGCACCCTGCGCTAAGTCGTACTCAGAGTCCTTTTTCACTGCGCACCAGAATAATCGGCCGGCCTTGCGCCAGCCATCGAGGACGATGCCGTCCTGGAAAGGCTGGTTGGGTGCGGTGACTACCAGACAATTGCTCTCGTCGTCGGTCCCCGCAAAAGCAGCGCCCCAATGAAGCACCAGCGTCTTGAGCTTGAGCTCTTTCAGGCGTTCGCCGATATCACGCGCATAATGGCCGCAATAGCCACGTTGTCGCTTGCCCATGTGGATCAGGAAGTTCTGAAATATCGGGGACCAGACGAGGCCATATTCGCGCGCAAAGCTGCGCGAGGCGGTGTGCGCCGTTACCGAGAGCAGCTCGGCTTCGGCCGGGTCCACGTCAGGCGCGAGCGCCACGAGGGCGTCACGCAACTTGTTGATCGATTTCTCGTCTCTCGCCGAAACCGCGCTTACGCAAAGGCTGAATGCAATGATAAAAACAACCGTTCGAATCACGTTGGGAAAATTGGTAAAGATTAAGCGTGAATTATACCAAAATCACAGATATTTCTGATCATATATCACTGATGCTCGGCGAGAATCTTCGTGAAACGCCAGACTTGGTGAAAAGTGTTGTAAAGCGGCGTAGGCGCGACGCGGATCACATTTGGTTCGCGGAAATCGCATTTCACATCGGCCGCGACGAGTTCTTCGTGCAACTGCTTCGGATGCTCGTGCGCCAGGATCGACAATTGGCAGCCGCGCGCGTCTGGCTCACGTGGCGTGATGACAGTAAACTTTTTCGATCCGATCTCCGTGAGCAGGAACTCAAGATAACCGGTCAGTCTCATTGATTTCGCCCGGAGCGACTCCATCCCTCCCGCTTGATCGAAGATTGCAAGCGAAGCGCGCAGCGGCGCCATCGAGAAGATGGGCGGGTTGCTGATTTGCCAGCCATCCGCTGACGCGACGGGAATGAACTCCGGCTCGAGGTGCAACCGGAATCGCGTATTCGGATCGTTCCCGAACCATCCCGCGAGTCGCGGCAGCTTCGTGTTGATTGCGTGACGCTCGTGCACGAATGCGCCTGCGACCGCGCCCGGCCCGGCGTTAAGATATTTGTAAGAACACCAGACGGCGAAATCGACATTCCAATCGTGCAATGAGAGCGGCACGTTGCCGATCGCATGGGCGAGATCGAATCCAGCAATGATGCCGTGCTCCCGCGCTGCGGCTATGATTTTTTTGACGTCGAACAGTTGACCCGTGAAAAAGTTCACGCCACCAAACATCACTACCGCCAGTTGGTCGGCGTGCTTCTTGATGAGATCGAGAATGTCTTCGGTTGCGATTGTGAATTCACCTTTGCGCGGTCGCGCGAGAATCAGCGCATCCTTCGCATCGAGCCCATGGTGCGCGATCTGCGTTTTTATCGCGTAGGTGTCGGAAGGAAAAGCCGGTTCTTCCATCAGGATCTTGAAGCGCGATTTCGTCGGTCGATAAAATGTGGCCATCATCAGGTGAAGATTCACTGTGAGGCTGTTCATGCAGACGACTTCGAGGGATTTTGCGCCAACAAGCTGCGCCGTCGGCTGGCGCAGACTCTCGTGGTAGGAATACCACGGCGTTCCCGCTGCATGGTGGGCATCGACGCCAAGCTTCGCCCAATTGTCGAGTTCCTCCTCGACCACTTGCCTCGCTGATTTCGGCATCAGACCCAATGAATTTCCGCCAAAATAAATCAGCGGCTTGCCATCCTTGCCGACCGGAAGGTAGAATTGTTCGCGGAAATCGCGCTGCGGGTCCTGCGCGTCCATTTCGCGTGCAAATGTTTCATCTGCAGAAAACATCGTGTGCAACTATGGCGATTTTCGCCGCGTGTCCAACAATGGCCCGCGCAACGCTATTCGGCCATCAGCGCGGACAACACGCAATCCCACTCTGCCTGTTGATCATGTTCGCCGTCTGTGCGACCGCGCAAACCAATTCCGGAACGGTCAAGACACCAAAGAAGCGCATCGTTATC
>QHNK01000005.1 GCA_003218415.1 Verrucomicrobiota bacterium
CCTACGATCGTTGTTTCCACTTTCACATTGCAAACGGCTTCCGGTTTGAGGTCGAAAATGTTATCACTCAAGACGACCATGTCAGCGAGCTTGCCCGGTGTAATGGATCCTTTCTCATGCTCCTGAAATTCGGCGAAGGCCGAGCTAATGGTATAGGCTTCCACCGCCTCTGACAGCGTGATCTTTTCCTCTGGAATCCATCCATCGGGATTTTTACCATCCAGCGTGGCGCGAGTGACTGCGGCGTAAATTCCCAACATTGGATTGAGCGGAGCCACAGGCCAATCGGTTCCGAAGGCGAGCGTTACGCCGTGATCGAGGAAGCTGCGCCACGCGTAACTGTATCGTGCGCGATCGTGACCGAGGCGCTTTTCCGCCCAGCGACCGTCGTCGATCGCGTGATAAGGCTGCATCGAGGCAATGACATGGAGCTTGGCAAATCGCTCGAAATCTTTCTGCGCCGTGTGCTGCGCGTGCTCGATAGCAAAACGCTGGTCGTGATAACCGTGCTCCTTTTCGATATCGCCGAAACTATCGAGCGTCATGGAGATTGCGCGGTCGCCGATCGCGTGAACACGCAGTTGTAGTCCGGCGGCGTCGGCCCCCATTAACCGCTCGCGCATGGCACTGGGCGGATGCATTTCGTCGCTCAACAGGCCGGTGTTGCCTGGATCATCGGCAAACGGCTCAAACATGTACGCCGTTCGCGAGCCTAACGAGCCATCGGCGTAGCCCTTCACTGCGCCGAGTCGCAAATAAGGCGATCCCCAAGAGCGACGAATGCCAACCTTTGCCTGGTCTCGCCAGTCCGTCTCCATCGGGACCGCGTAAATGCGCGTGGTGAGCTCACCCTTTTCCGCGAGCTCGGAATAAGCAGCCACGTCGGGAAACTCTGGGTTCATGTGCTGCACGCTCGTCACGCCCAGCGATGCTGCATGCTCCAGCGCCCGGCGAGTAGCGCGGATCCGTTGCTCGCGTGACATCGGTGGAATCGCCTTGTACATCAGTGTCATTGCTGCGTCCTTGAAAATGCCAGTAGGATTTCCGGTTGCATCGCGCACGATGACTCCGCCGGGAACGTCCGCGGTTTTGGCGTCGATGCCGGCCAGTTTCATTGCCGCCGAATTAGCGAGCGCTTCGTGACCGTCGTAGCGCTCAACAAAAATTGGAGTGGCAGCCGTCACTGCGTCAACGAGCTCTTTAGTCGGAAGCTCCGGCTTGGCCCATTTGGTTTCGTCCCAGCGGCCGCCCAAAATCCATTCGCCTTTCAGCGTCTTAGCCACCTGCGCCGCGATGCGCTTCGCGAACTCCTGCGGGCTCGCAGCATCAGTAAGCTGAACTTGATCGAGCTGCGCTCCGCCTTGAATGAAATGCACGTGCGCGTCGTTGAAGCCAGGCAACACCAGCTTGCGGCCGGCATCGATCACTTTCGTTTCTGGACCGCGCCACAAATCGATCTCCGCGCGCGAGCCGACAGCTACTATGCGATCACCGACAACAGCCACGGCTTCGGCTCTGGGATGCTGTTTATCTACTGTGTAAACGGCGGCATTGGTGATGATCAATGTTGCCGTTGGTTTCGGCTGCGCATTCGCGCACACGCCGCTCATAAAGACTAGAGAATAAACGGCAAGTTTGCGTCTCATAACAAAATGCCCAAGGTCATCGGGCGCCGGCGTGCGCTAGCCTTGCGGTTTAGGTGGTTCGCCGGGCTTTGCAGCTTCGCCGGGTTTTGGCGCCGCGCCGCCTGCAGGCGCGCCGCCCGGAAGATCTTCGTCAGGAGCGGCGAGAATGTCGTGTTCGCTAAAAGATTCGGGATGATTGGCCAGTTCTTTGCGTAATGCTGCGATTTGTTCAGCTGTGACTGGGCTGGCGCCGTTGCCCCAGTCACTTCGCTCGTAGGTCATGACGTCGGCAATTTTTTGGTCGGTCAAGGTTTTGTCCCACGGTTGCATGACTGCGGACCCATACTGTTGCCCTTTAACTTTCACAGGGCCTTGCAAGCCTTTGAGCACAATCATGCCCATACGTCGCGAGCCGCCGTTCGTAAATTCCGAACCTGCCAGCGGCGGATATTGACCGGCCACGCCGAGTCCGTTTGCTTGATGGCACGTCTGACAGTTCGCTGCGAAAATCTTTTTGCCGCGATCGCGCGGCGATAATTCGGCAGCTTGCTCGCCGCCACCCGGACCCGCCGCTGCTTTTTTCGCCGGAGGCGGCGCGCCCATCGGGTCGAGTCCACCGCTTATGAAGTTTCCAGAGTAACGCCCGAGATATGCACCTCCAAAAAAGACTGCCAGCCCGTAAATCGCGATCAGCCAAATCGAAAGCGGCTCGGCGCCGACGCGTGGTTCGCGTTTTTCGCGTTGAACCGCAGCGTGCACCTGTTGGACGTCGGACTGTTCGCCGTAATCCATTCCCTGGCCTATGCGCGCCCGCGGTTTCGGTTCTTCGTTCATTGCGTTGTCATTTTGCAGGAGCAGGCGACGGCGATGGTGGCGATCCCGCGGGCGCGGGCGCTGCTGGCGCCCCTGCGACTGATCTCACTTCGTTCAGCGGATGCGATTGATTGAGAGACATCAAGTAAGCGACCAGACATTTCGCATCGAAATTGGGAACAATTTCCCAGCCTTCGGGTGGCGCGTCGGAACCGGTGAGCTGCAGCGCGTCCGCCGAGCGTGCGTCACGGATGCGGCGCTTTTCATAGAGAAAACGATAGGACGGCATGTTCGAATCGACATTGATGCTGCGCGGCGAATAAAGATGCACATGATGCCACGCGGCAGAGTACATCGGTGGCTCACCCGCGGTTTGAACTGGCCATGGCGCTCCTGCTGCCGGGCTTGGTGATGCGGCCGGACTTGCATTTGTTATTGCTGACGGAGACGGCGAAGAGAGAGGAGCCTTCGGGGCCGGAGCTGCTGGTGCTTTTGGTGCAGGCGAACTCGGAGACGCTGCTGGCGATCCTCCGGGTGCTGCAGGAAAAGCGGCTGGTGCAGGCGAGCCAACCTGTGCTGCAGGAGAAGGATTCGGAGCTTGTTTCGCAGCTGGCGAACCAGCGACTGATCCTCCTCCTTGCGGCGCAGATGAGGCAGCGGGACTTGTTCCTCCACTCGGCGAAGCTGCAGGAGCGGCAGCGCCAGCTGGAGCAGAGCTCGCCTGTTCCGCGGGCGCGCGCGCGCCGATGTTCGCGATGTCCTGGCCCACCCGCATTTTCCCAAGAAACACCGGCTGCTCGAAAATGTAATCGCGCGGCGCGCTGCGACGCTTTCCCCATTTTCGCTCGATGTCGGCCGCCGCGTAATCGGCGCGCACTTGCTGGCTGTGACAATAAATGCAGCCGTTCGCGGCGTAAACGTGCGCGCCGCGCTCGAACATTCCCGACTGCGGTTGCGGATAAATGTCGGTGCCTTCTTCGTCGGCCTGCGGATTGAGATGGCCGATTTGCCAGTTCGGAACAACCGTCAATCCGATCCACGAAAAAGCGAACGTGCCGAAGATTCCGAGAAAGAGCGGGGCGAGGCCTTTCATTAGTGCCCTCCAGAAGCCTCGGCTTCAACCGGGTTGAGAAATGTGGGGACAGTCGATGTGCGCCCCAATCCCAAAAGCATCAATCCGAAGTGATACGCGAAAATAAAATGCGACGCGGTGAGCAGAAGACCGGCGAGGCTACGCCCGCGCAAGTACGGCAGCACCGTTTCCACGCTCTCGCTGAACGCGAGCGAGGGATCTTCCATACTAGAACCTTGAAGGAAGCCGCCGGCGAGCAGCATGAGTGTCATCAGGCCGATGCCATAAGCCGATGCCCAGAAATGCAGTTTGATCAGAGACGCGTAACGCCATTCGCGGCCGACCAAACGCGGCACGATGTAGTACATCGAACCGAAAATCACCATGGTAAAAAATGCGTAAAGACCGAGATGCGAGTAAGCGATGCTGGCTTGCGTGAAGTTGACATAGCGCGCGACCGAGCGGAGCGAGATCAAAACGCCGACTACGCTAAAGACCGTGTAAGACATCGCGCCAAAGACCGTAAACCGCAGTGTGGGGCTGTAGCGCATCAGCGGAAAATAACCTTGCATGGTCATGTGATGATTCAGGCCAACGGTCGCGACGGGAATCATCGTGAGGATCGTCGCCGCGATGCTGGCGGTGATCATCCATGCCGGAAACGGTCCATCGACAAGGCGCTGCATTCCGGTCCAGCTTGAGAATAACGCGTAACTCCAAAAACCGATTGTGGCCAGATGGTAACTGTAAACCGGGCGTCCGATCACCTTTGGAATCATGTAGTACGCCGTGCCGAGCGCGATCGCGCCGAACCAAAGGAAGAGGAGATTATTCGCGTACCACCAACCGACAGCCGATTGCAACACGCCTTGCACCGGCACGACAAAGAGCATCAGCTGCCCAGCCGCGTACAGCCATGGGAACCAGAGGAACGCGCCGAGCAAATACCATTGCGTAATGTAAATTTGTTCGCCGCGTCGATAGCGAAACATAAGCACCGCCCACGAGGCAACGAGCGTGTACGCGACGAAAAGAATGATCGCTGCGTAGCCGGGAAATTCGAGCCATTGATAGCCAGTGCTGTCGCCGAGAAGGATGCCGCCGACGCCCAGCAGCACGCCTAAATTCCAAAAGCAAGCGCCCGCAACGAGCAACAGCG
>QHNK01000006.1 GCA_003218415.1 Verrucomicrobiota bacterium
AGTTGCTCAACCAGACAGATGGCATTGAAGGCGCCTCGCGTCTTCAGCG
This sequence comes from Verrucomicrobiota bacterium, assembly GCA_003218415.1. Classification (GTDB taxonomy): domain Bacteria; phylum Verrucomicrobiota; class Verrucomicrobiia; order Chthoniobacterales; family UBA10450; genus Udaeobacter. The sequence goes on from QHNK01000006.1 coordinate 50, forward strand.
CGCATCCATCCGAGACCGAAACGCGATGGCAATTTGGTTACCGACGCTTGCTGAACCGGGTGCGGCTTTTATCTATGGCCCGAGTCATCTGCAGGTTTTTTCCGAGCTGCTGCGCCGGAAACTGGGAGGTCGCGGCACGATCGCATACTTCGAAGAGCACGTGTCGGACCGGCTGCGCATTGGGCATCTCAACTACAAGAAGGATCGCCGCGGCAATCCACTGCCGGCGACAGGATTTGAATTGACGGCGCGGGAATGGGCGCGCCTGGGCGAACTGGTGTTGGGAAGTGGCAGTTATCGCGGACACCAAATTGTGCCAGCAAATTTGTTGCGCGAGGCGTTTGCCGGGTCGCAAGCGAACCTGTCATATGGCCTCACATTTTGGTTGAATCAGCAGGCGCCCAACGGACGTGAGATGGACATGGAACGAATGCTCGACCTGCCTTGGCAGAACGCGCAATGGACAGATGCTTGCATTTGCAAGGACGCGCCGGCCGACATGGTGGTGGCGCTTGGCTCCGGTTATCAGCGCTTGTTTGTGATTCCGTCGCTGAAGGCAATCATTGTGCGGCAAGGTTCAAACACAAAATTTTCCGATGCGCATTTCTTGCGCCTGGTACTTGGCCGCGAGGGTTGACTTGGTAGAGATTTCAAGAACGATTCACGATCGTATGAACAAATTCGCGCTCGGTTGCGTCGTCGTGCTTGTCGTCCTGCTCTTCGTTGCCGTCTTTGCAGCGCTCGCGGTAGGCGGCAGTTATAATCGCCTGGTCCGCCTGCAGCAAACTGTCGATCAAAGCTGGGCGCAGGTGCAAAACGTCTATCAGCGCCGCGCAGATTTGATTCCGAACCTCGTGAATACGGTTTCGGGCGCGGCTAATTTCGAAAAATCGACTCTCGTCGAGGTGACGAATGCGCGTGCCAGCGTGGGGCGCGTCCGGCTTGATCCGAACAAAGCGCCGACCGACGCGGCGCAACTTCAGGAATTCCAAGCCGCCCAAGGCCAGTTGAGCAATGCGCTTTCTCGTTTGCTCGTAGTGGTCGAGCGTTATCCCGAATTGCGCGCGAATCAGAATTTTCTCAGTTTGCAGGCGCAACTGGAAGGAACCGAGAACCGAATCTCTGTCGAGCGCGGCAACTTCAATAGCGCGGTGCAAAACTACAACGTGGCTGTGCGCAGTTTCCCAACAAATTTGGTGGCGGGCATGCTCGGTTTTGCGCCGAGGCCGTTTTTTACCGCGCAAACGGGCGCGGAACGGCCACCGCCGGTGCAGTTTGACTTCGGCTCGCCCGCGCCGGCTGCGACGGCGTCGCCGTAACTGCGATGTCGATCTTTGGTGGATCGGCTTCTCCGAAGACGATGCCAAAACAACCGCGGCGAAGCCGCCTAACTGTACGATCGCGTTCGGAGAACGCGATCCACCTTCTTCTCGCCGCGCTCGCGTTCGCTCTACTCGCGACCAGTTCTCACGCCGCGGAAGTGATTCCGCCGAAACCCGACCGTTACTTCAACGATTACGCCGGCATCGTTTCAAATGAAGCCGCTTATCGCTTTAATGAGCAGCTCGCGCAATTCGAGCGAGAAACCTCCGATCAAGTCGTGGTGGCGGTTTTTCCCAAAATGCAGAGCGACTCGGATATCGCCGACTACACCCAACGCGTGGCACAGGCCTGGGGTGTTGGTCAGAAGGAGCGCCGCAACGGCGTGGTGCTCTTTGTGTTCATCCAGGATCGCAAGATGTTTATTCAAGTCGGCTATGGCTTGGAAGGCGCGCTTCCGGACATCACGGTGTTCGATATCACCGACTCTCACATCAAGCCGCTTTTTCGGACTGGGAATTATGAGAGCGGCATCGCCACCGGAATCGATCTGATCTGCAAGGCGATTCGTGGCGAGTACAAAGGATCGGGAAAGACGGTCGCCGGACAACGCCATGGCGGTAATGCTTTTAGCCTCTTGCCCTTCATCATTTTTGTCATTGTGCTGATCATCATTTCGAGATTGATGCGGCGACTCGGCGGTTATGGCTATTCATCTGGCCGAGAGGGTCCAATTTTTCTACCAATGGGCGGTGGCGGAGGAGGCTGGTCGTCCGGCGGTGGCGGTTTCAGCGGATTCAGCGGCGGAGGTGGAAGTTTCGGCGGCGGCGGCGCGGGCTCGAGCTGGTGACGAAAATGCGGACGCGAAAGTTCCTCAGCAAACTCGAGCACGCCCGAATCGTGCACGCGATCCGTGAAGCCGAAGCAAATACTTCCGGCGAAATTCGCGTTTTTGTTCAGCGCGGAAAATTGCGCGCCGATCCAGTCGCTGCAGCGCAGAGGAAGTTTCATCAACTCGGTATGCGCAAAACGCGCGAGCGCAATGCGGTGCTGATTTTCGTGGCGCCACGCGCGCACAAGTTCGCTGTAGTTGGCGATCAGGCGATTCACGAGAAGTCCGGTGACGAGTTCTGGCAACACATTGTCGAAGGAATGCGGAAGCATTTTCAAAACGAGAACTTTAACGATGCGCTGGTCGAAGCGATCAAGGAGATCGGCAAACTGCTGGCAGCGCACTTTCCAAAGACGCCGGGAAACGCCAATGAAGTGCCGGATGAGATTGTGGAACAGTAATCGGTAGGGACAGACCGCTGGCGTCCGCTCATGGGAAACGGCGCGTCCGGCGGTCGCGCGCTACCATTCCGCTTGCAAAATTGCCGATCTGGTCTTTATTCCAAGCTCCGCAGCGAGTTTTTGAAATTACGCCGTTGGTCCCTGGGTCTCCGTCGCTGGATGCGAGGCCGCACTCGCCAGGGGAAACCCGGTGATTCGAAGGAAGAAGTAAGAAGGCAGAAGGATGAAGTGCCGCCAGGCGTGAGTCGTTTCTTAATTCATAATTCTTCCCTCATCCTTAAAGTATATGCCAATCCGTTACGGTCGTTTTGAAATGCCGAAAACTCTCGTCAAAGACGAGGCCACGGCCACAGATACCTATGCCAAGTTTACCGCCGAGCCGTTCGAAGCCGGCTACGGACACACCGTTGGGAACTCCCTCCGGCGCGTTCTGCTTTCCTCATTGGAAGGCGCGGCCATCACCGCGGCAAAAATCGCAGGCGCGCAGCACGAGTTCGCTACGCTCCCGGGCGTGGTCGAAGACGTCACTGATATCGTCCTCAACCTTAAGAAAGTGAAATTCAAAGCCGACGGCCAGGACCACGAGCCGAAGAAACTTTCGCTTACCGTGAACAAGGAAGGCGAAGTGACCGCCGGCGACATCCAGACCATTCAAGGTTTTGAAGTGCTGAATCCGAAACAGGTGATCTGCACTCTCGACAGGAAACATAAATTTGATGCGGAGCTCGATGTGCGCGTCGGTCGTGGCTTCGCCACCGGCGAGGAAAACAAGCGTGCCGATCAGCCGATCGGCATTATTCCGATCGATTCCATCTTTTCGCCGGTCACGCGCGTGAAGTATGCGGTTGAAAACACGCGTGTCGGTCAGCGCACCGATTACGACAAGCTCATTCTCGAAATCTGGACTGACGGGCGTTTAACGCCGGATGACGCACTGCTCCAGGCGTCCGCAATTCTGCGGCATCACCTCGACGTCTTTGTGCACTACAACGAGGAAGTGATCGAGTTCGACCAGACGCCCGCTGGAGTGAGCGAAGAAAATATCAAGCTAAAGAAGCTGCTCAATATGAGTGTGAACGAGATCGAGCTCAGCGTGCGCGCGGCAAATTGCCTGAACAACGCGAACATCACGACGGTAGGCCAGCTTGCCCAAAAGACCGAGGCCGAGATGTTGAAGTATCGCAATTTCGGCAAAAAATCGCTGAACGAAATCAAGGACAAACTGCAACACCTTGGTTTGAGCCTGGGCATGAAATTCGAGCCTGGCTTGATCGACTTGCCCGTGAGCGGCGATGGCGCCGGGCCGAGCGGATCCGCTGGCGAACAGTAAACCTCGGATCAAGAAGTTACGTTCGGTGCTGCTATGAGACATCAAAAGAAGACGATCAAGCTGGGTCGCACAGCTGAGCACCGGAAGGCGCTGCTGGCGAATCAGGTTTGTTCGTTGATCGAACATCAACGCATCAAGACTACACTGGCCAAGGCGAAGGCCGTTCGACCGCTCGCAGAGCGAATGGTTACGCTCGGGAAAAGCGGATCGATTCACGCACGCCGCACCGCTCTTGCGACTTTGCGTCAAAAGAACGTGGTCAAGAAATTGTTTGACGACATCGCGCCAAGATCAGCGGAGCGTAATGGCGGATACACGCGCATCGTGAAGCTTGGCCAGCGCAGGAGCGACTCCGCCCCGATGGCGTTCATAGAGTGGGTGGACATGGCAGAGGTGGTCGAGGAAAAGCCGAGAGAAGAAAGAAAGGCGAAACGGAAAACGGCTGAACCAAAGCCAGAGCGAACAGAGCCAGAGCGCGTAGAATCAAAAGCGAAAGAACCGGCTGCAAAAGAAGAAAAACCCGCAGAGCCTTCCGCACCGGCCGCGGAACCGCAGCCGAAAAAACGTCGCTGGTTCGGCAGAAAATCGTCCGAGGAGAAATAATTTGCAGTCGTTAGCGTGTCAGCTTTCCAAGGTCTCAAGATCGGCTAAATCCTGAGGCCGGCCGACTGCTCGCTTGTTTCGGATTAACGCGTTTTTGCCCAAGATGAAAACGGGAATGCCATTGAGTATCGCCGAAACTTTAGTGGCGAAGGCCTCATCGGTTGTGACGCCGCTGATGCTCGTGAGCAGATCGATTCGGTTCGGGGCACGTCCGAGTTGGACCATTTGCTCAGGCTCGAGGAAATCAGTTTGTTTAAAGCCAGATCGCGCAAACCCAAATTGATTCAGAAGATCGACAAGTATGCGCGCATTTTCCGGTGTGGAGCGAACGAGAATCTCCAAATCGCCTGTGTAACGCGGCCGCCCATGAAATGCGAGACTTTGCGCGCCAATGATGACATAATCAACGCCGCGGGAGTTTAGTAATTCTAGAAATTCTCTCCAGTCTTTGCTCAGAGGCATGGTTTAACAGTTCAACCTGAATTTGGAGGCGCTCGTTGCCGGTAAGTTTCTTGTAAAAATCGCGGTCGGCCTTGTCGGCTTCGGCGAAGCTGCGGAATTTTTTTGCGATCTTTTGCATGGCAAGAATATAGACTTGGCAGCGTCTCTTTCCGAGCGAATTTGATCAAGACTTAATGACCCCGAATCCCTATTTGTTTATCGTCATTTTCATTGGCGTGGCGCTGGGCTTTCCACTGGTTCCGCTCGCCTTGGCGTGGACGTGGCGGCGATTTTTCCAGCCGCCGAAGCCGGGCGCTGAAAAAAACGCGATCTACGAGTGCGGGGTGGAATCCATTGGTGAAGCGCACGTTCAGTTCCAGTCACAGTATTATCTTTACGCAATCATCTTTTTGATCTTCGACGTCGAAGCGGTGTTTCTTGTGCCATTCGCGGTCGCATTTACCGGGTTGCCCGTGGGCGCGTTCGTCGCCATTCTGATTTTCCTGCTTCTTTTGGTTGAAGGTCTCGCCTGGGCATGGGGCAAGGGTTGTTTGCAATGGGCGCGCTAGCGCAGCGCTGGTTAAAAGGGTCAAAAAGGTTACATTGTTAAATCGGAAACGCATGCTACCGAGCGACAAGATTTAACGACTTAACTTTTTTAACGTTTTACGGACATGAGCGAAGGGATCGACGAAACACTACGCCGCGAGTTGCAACGGCAGGGAGTCTGGGTGACTTCGATGCAAGACCTTTACAACTGGGGACGCAAGAACTCCATCTGGCCGTTGCAATTCGGGCTGGCTTGCTGCGCGATTGAAATGATCGCGACGGCAGCGTCGCGCTATGACATCGCGCGGTTCGGCGGCGAAGTTTTCCGGCCGTCACCGCGCCAGGCCGACCTGATGATCGTGGCTGGGACAGTGACAAAGAAAATGGCGCCACAGATCGTGCGCCTCTACAACCAGATGGCGGATCCGAAATACGTCATCGCCATGGGCGCATGCGCGATCTCCGGAGGGCCATTCAAACAAGGATACAACGTCCTCAAAGGAATCGACCGCTACATTCCGGTTGATGTTTTCATTCCTGGCTGTCCGCCGCGACCGGAAGCGCTGCTGCATGCGTTCATGGAACTCCAACGCAAGATCGACAGTCAGAAACTGAGCGGCGCGGACAAGGCGGAATTTCTCAAACCCGAGCAACCAAGCAAGTTTCCAGTGCCAAAATTTGGCGAGCACGATTTGGAGCCGGCGGCAAACCGTGCCGTGTTTCAGCCGCCAGTGATCGAGCGCACGTAGCCGTGGAGCCTCTCGAGCAAATCAAAGCCCGCATCGAAGCCGCTGTGCCCAGGGCGAAAATTGACATCGTGCCGAACGGCAGCCCTTCACAGCAGCATTCGCTCTTGATCGGCAATGAACACGCCCTCGCCGTCGCGCGATTTCTGCGCGATGACCCGGCACTTCGTCTCGATTTCTGTTCAAACGTGACCGGTGTCGATTGGCTCGATCGCGCCGTGAAAAAAACAGTGAAGGTGAAGAAGCTCGTCAACGGCGAAGAAAAGGAGGTCGATGAAACGACTGAAGAAAAAATCCCGGGCTATCTCGAAGCGGTTTATCACCTCTACTCGATGGTCCATAAGCACGAGCCCGTGATCATTCGCATGCGTACCGCAGATCGCGCAGAGGGCGCGCGCTTGCCCTCGCTTACGCCGATCTGGCGGAGCGCAGAGTTTCAGGAACGCGAGATTTTCGATCTCTACGGAATTCGTTTCGAAGGTCATCCCGATCTCCGCCGGATTTTGATGTGGGATGAATTTGTCGATTATCCGATGCGCAAAGATTATGTGCAGCCGGACGATTTTGAATGGGAACCGACGCCGCACGATGAAGTGTTGGCAAGAGCGAAGCGGCATTATACGGCGCGACCACAATTGGATGGAGCAGAGGAAATTACGGCCACGGATTCACACGGATGAAACACGGATGATGAAGCGGGTCAGAATTCAGCGATTTACAAATCCGAATCCGTGTCAATCCGTGTTCATCTGTGGCTTGTTAATTTGCTGAACTGAAATG
>QHNK01000007.1 GCA_003218415.1 Verrucomicrobiota bacterium
TGGAGAATCTGGTTATGGAAACAACTGAACGAAGCGTTATCGAGCGCGCCGAACAACGGTCCGCGCCGCCGCCCGAGGTGGAGGCTCCGATGGCATGCACGTTTCAAGTAAAAAATCTCTCAATTTGGTACGGCGAAAAGCGTGCCATCGATAATGTTACGCTGGACGTCGCCTCAAATGCCGTAACCGCAATCATTGGACCGAGCGGCTGCGGTAAATCGACATTTCTACGGGCTCTGAATCGCATGCACGAGCTGGTGCCAAAAACGCGGATGGAAGGAACGGTTCTGCTACACGGTGAAAACCTCTATTCGAGCACGGTCGATCCGGCGATCGTTCGGCGTCGCGTCGGCATGGTTTTTCAAAAATCGAATCCGTTTCCGACCATGACGATCGGCGAAAATGTCGTCATTGGCTTGCGATTAAACGGAGTGCGCAACCAACGGTTTCTCGATGAACGCTTGGAAAAATCGCTTCGTATGGCTGCCCTGTGGGATGAGGTCAAAGATGATTTGCAAAAACCGGGCACAAGCCTTTCGGGCGGCCAACAGCAGAGGCTTTGCATTGCACGGGCGCTCGCAGTTGAACCGGAAGTGATCTTGATGGACGAGCCGTGTTCGGCGCTTGATCCCATCGCCACGGCAAAGATTGAGGAATTGATCTACGAACTCAAAGCGCAGTACACGATCGTGACCGTTACGCACAACATGCAACAAGCTGGCCGGATTTCCGATTATACCGCTTTCCTTTATATCGGACGGCTAATCGAGTTCGGGCCGACCACGAAAATTTTCACAAACCCAAGCGAAAAACAGACGGAGGATTACATTACTGGCCGATTTGGCTAATGAATTGATGAAATGATCGCGCATAAACACATCTTAGGAACATTCGATGAATCGCTCGCGGCGCTGCGTAACAACGTGCTCATGATGGCTGGGCTGACTGAGCGCAGTCTGGAGCGGGCGATGAAGGGTTTGGTGAACCGCGACGACAATATTTGCGCAACTGCAATCGCCGACGACGAAGAGATCGACCAGTTGGAGAAGCAGATCGATAAGGACGGCGTGGATATTTTGCTGCGCTTTCAGCCGGTTGCGTCCGATCTGCGCCGCGTAGTAGCGGCAATGAAACTTTCATCAAACCTCGAGCGCATGGCCGATATGGCGACAACGATCGCGCGACGCGCACGCAAGTTGAACCGGCATCCGCCGTTGCCCGAAGTCGAATTGATCAGACCGATGTACGAGCACGCGATGTCGATGTTCAAAGACAGCGTGGACGCCTTTGTGCGTGAGGATGTCGATCTTGGTCGCGCAATCGTTCCGCGCGATGAAAAGCTGGATCAGTTGAATCGCGCGGCCAGCCACAAACTGGTCGAGCGCATGGCGCAAGACCCGGAGCAATTGCGCGGTTACCTGAATCTGATTTTTGTTGGCCGCTGCCTCGAGCGCGTGGGCGATCACGCCACGAATATCGCCGAGGACGCCGTTTACGCTGCGGCCGCGGAGGACATCAGGCACCAAACTGCCGCGGCCTCCGTCTGAGATGGTGCGCGTTGCATATGCGCACCTAATTGTCGATGTTGGGAGATGCCGGAAGCTCAGGCCACTGCCCGGACCGAAGAGCAAAGCACCGCGTTTGCGACTCCGGAGGTCGTGCAAACCGCGCATGAGCGCTTTGGTAACCCAAAAAATTTCATTAACCGCGAGCTAAGCTGGCTCGAGTTCGACCGGCGCGTGCTCGAAGAAGCGCAGGACCCGAGGCAACCGCTCATTGAGCGGGTCAAGTTTCTAACCATCGTCAGCTCGAATCTGGACGAGTTTTTCGAGATTCGCGTCGCCGGAATCAAACAACAGATCGAGAGCGAGACCAGCGAGATCGGTCCGGACGGTTTAAGCCCAACGGAGACATTCGACCGCATCCAGAAAACGGTGCGCGAACTCGTGGCGACGCAATATGCGCTCTGGAAAAATGAATTGCTGCCGGAACTGGCAAAGAACGGGATTTATGTGCGCGAGATCGCGGAGTTGCCGGCGAAACGCGCGGCTTGGGCGCACCGTTATTTTCAACAGGAAGTCTTTCCAATGCTGACGCCGCTGGCTGTGGATGCCAGTCATCCGTTCCCGCACCTCCTCAACCGCAGTCACAATCTGCTGGTGCGAGCAAAGACGCGCCGTCGCGGCGAACCGCTGCACGCCATCGTACAGGTGCCGCGGGTTGTTCCGCGACTGATCTTGATGCCTCGGGGCACTGGCGCGAACGAGCCGTGGGAATACATTTACCTGGCGTCGCTCATCAAACAGCACATCGCCGAATTGTTTCCCGGCTTGATCCTCGATGGCGCACACGCGTTTCGCGTGACTCGCAACAGCGACCTCTACATCGACGAAGAGGAAGCGGAAAATCTTTTGCGCACCATCGAGCAAGAACTGCGACGCTCAAGGCGCGGCAACGCCGTCCGTCTCGAAGTGGAAGCCGATTGTCCGAAAGATTTTCTCGAATTGCTGCTGAGATTCTTCGATCTCACGGAGGCCGATGCCTACAAGCTCGATGGCCCGCTTTCCATGACGCATCTCATGCCTCTCGTGACTAACGATGCGTTTGCCAAGCTGAAGGATCTGCCATTTCAGCCGGCGCGCGATCCAGCCCTGCCGCCGCATGTCGATTTTTTTGAAGTTTTGCGGCGCCAGGACGTGCTGCTCCATCATCCCTACGACAGCTTCGATCAAATCGTGGAATGGATCGAAGCTGCCGCTCGCGACCCCCAAGTGCTGGCAATCAAAATCACGCTGTACCGCACCAGCGGCGATTCACCGATTGTCGAAGCGCTCATCGACGCAGCGAACGCCGGAAAACAAGTTACCGCTATTGTCGAGCTGCGAGCGCGCTTCGATGAGGCGAGCAACATTCAATGGGCGCGTCGCCTGGAAGAAGCCGGAGCTCACGTGATCTATGGCGTAGTCGGTCTGAAGACGCATTGCAAAGCGCTGCTCATCGTTCGCCGCGATGCCGACCAGCTCCGGCGCTACGTCCACCTGGGAACTGGCAACTATCATTCACGGACTGCACGCATTTATACGGACTTCAGTTTGCTCACCAGCGAGCCGCAATTGAGCGAGGAGGTGGCGACTGTTTTCAATACTCTCACTGGCCTTGCTGGCTATCCGGGCCTGAAAAAATTGATGGTTGCGCCCTTCGACATGCACAGCCGGTTGATTGCATTGATCGAGCGCGAACGCGACAACGCACAGGCAGGCAAACCGGCGCGTATCGTTGCGAAGCTGAACGCGCTGGTGGATCAGGAGATCATTGAGAAACTCTATGAAGCCTCCTGCGCGGACGTGAGCATCGATCTCATCGTCCGCGGTATCTGTTGTTTGCGTCCCAAAATTCCCGATCTCAGCGAAAACATTCGCGTCATCAGTATCGTTGGCCGGTTTCTCGAGCACAGCCGGATTTTTCATTTCGAAAATGGCGGACAGCCCAAGGTCTTCCTCTCGAGCGCGGATTGGATGCCGCGAAATTTCTACCGGCGAATCGAATTGGCGTTCCCGGTCGAAAACCCAATGTTGCGCGACCAAATCATTAACGAGGTGCTTCCAAGTTTTTTAAATGATCGGGTGAAAGCCCGCGAGCTTCAGTCGGACCGAAGCTATCGGCGCTTGAAACCCGAAGGTTCGGAGCCGAGCGCGCAGGCGCAATGGCATTTTCGTGAAGTCTCGCGCGAGCGCGCAAAAAAAATGACCGGCTCAAAGAAGAAATTGCGTGCCGACAAATTAATTCCGATCACCGTAGCCAGTGACAAATCTGCGGCTCCAGCGGAATCCGGAACTGATCAGCAGCCGACGTCAACGCCCTCGGCCAAAACGACGAAACAGTCGTGATGCGGAGAAAAATCCTGGTCATCGACATCGGCGGCTCGAATGTGAAGCTGATGATTTCGCGCTCGGGAAAACGGAAATTCAAGTCCGGGCCGCACTTGACGCCGCGCGCGATGGTAGCGCAGATCGAACCGTTAGTCAGTGATTGGAAATTCGACGCGATCTCGATGGGATTCCCATCACCCGTGCGCGACGGGCGAATCGTAAGCGAGCCGAAACATCTCGGAAAAGGCTGGGTTGGATTCGATTTCGAAAAAGCATTCAGCAAACCGGTTCGCATAATCAACGACGCATCCATGCAGGCGCTCGGCAGTTATCATGGCGGCCGAATGCTTTTTCTCGGGCTCGGCACAGGCCTCGGCTCGGCTCTGGTGTGGACCAATTATGTCCTCCCGCTGGAATTGGGTGATCTGCCGTATCGTAATGGCAGCATCATCGAAGATTATCTCGGGAAACCAGGTTTGGCGCGGCTTGGCGAAAAGACTTGGCGGCGCGACGTCGAGCACGCCCTCATTCAATTGAAAAAAGCACTCATTGCCGATTACCTGGTCCTCGGCGGCGGCAACGCTAAAAAATTCGATGAACTGCCGGAAGGAATCGAACGCGGCCACAATCGCAATGCATTTTTGGGCGGAAC
>QHNK01000061.1 GCA_003218415.1 Verrucomicrobiota bacterium
GTCCGCGCTCAAGCGAAATGCAGCCAGCTCAAATGAGGTGCGTGTCCGTGTGCTCGGTTCGACAAAAAAGTTTACCAACGTTTTCCCGCGAAGGGCCGGCACCTTTTTGATCTCGCGAGTTCCGACTTGTTTGAACGCGTCGGCGGTCTCGAGAACGAAATTGATTTCGTCAGCCGATAATTCGCGCAGCCCGAGCAGATCTTTTCGTGTCCAGTGCGTGGTCATATTTCCCTTCCCAGCCATACTGCGTCGGCTTCGTTATCGGTTTCTTGCAGGCGCACCTGAATTTGCTCGCGCGTCGCGGTCGGCAAATTCTTGCCGACGTAATCGGGACGAATAGGCAGCTCGCGATGGCCCCGATCAATCAGCACCGCCAGTTGAATGCGGGCGGGGCGCCCGAATGAATTGATGGCGTCCATGGCCGCGCGAACGGTGCGGCCAGTATAAAGAACGTCATCGACAATGATGATGGTGCGTTCTTCCAGCGGTAGCGGAAGCTTCGACGCATGCACCCGCGGTAACTCTGGGCGCTTCCCAACATCATCCCGATGCATCGCCACGTCGATGACCCCGGTTTCGATGTCGATCTTTTCGATCTCGTGAATGAAGGCCGCGATGCGTCGCGCGATATCCACGCCGCGTGAGGGAATTCCCGCCAGCACCACCTTTTCGAGCGGCGGATTTCGCTCAATGATTTCGTGCGCAATCCGGCGCAGCGCGCGACGGATTGCCTCCGCGTCCATGATGGGGACGGCGGCTTGTGGATTTTGTTTTGTTTGTTTCATGCGTTTCCTTCGCGACCTCGCAGGATCACGTTAAAGGAAAAAATTAGGAGGCGGACTTTTCGGTGCGCGCCTCCTTTCGTCGTCGGTCTCGCCAATTGGAGCGATGTTTCACGATCCAATCAAGCAAGGCCCTTTCAAAGCCGATGTCTTTGCCGGCTTTTTCGCTTTCAATCCACTTATGCTTCAAAATCTCTGCGCGCTCAGCAAGGAACTCCTTGTAGAGCGCCGAATCCTTAACGAATTGAGCTTGATCTTCTTCCGAAGACGGCATCGCCGGTTCTTCTTTCATAAAATTTGGGATAAGTCAACAAAATCGACGCATTGGAATTCGACGGGGCGGCCACACCATTTATTTAACGCTTCTTTGCGCGACTGGTTGTGGACGCCTCACTACGCCAACGCCTTACGCAGATTTTCTGCGATCTTTTTAAACTCGGCTGTCACGGGTGATTGTCTATCTTCGCCCACGATGGGAATCCCGCGATCGCCTGCCTCGCGCGTGGCAATATCGATCGGAATCTGGCCAAGCAGCGGAACACGCAACCGTTTCGCTTCGCGTTCGCCGCCGCCGCTCCCAAAAATATCGTAGCGTTTGCCGTCGGATGGAGAGACGAAGTAACTCATGTTCTCAACGAGCCCGAGCACTTGAACATTCACCTTGTCGAACATGGTAGCCGCCTTTCGTGCATCGATGAGGGCAACTTCCTGGGGCGTGGTTACGATGATCGCCCCGGAAAGGGCGACTGTCTGCACAATGGTGAGTTGAATGTCGCCGGTGCCAGGCGGCAGATCGAGCACCAGATAATCTAGTTCGCCCCATTCGACCTGCCGCAAAAATTGTTGCGTGTATCGAGTAACCATCGGCCCGCGCAAAATCGCCGGCGAAGTATCGTCCAGCAGAAATCCCATCGACATGAGTCGCAAGCCGTATTGCTGGATCGGAACGATCTTATTTTCTTCCGTAGCCATCGGCCGCTCGCGCGTGCCGAACATCAGCGAAATGCTCGGGCCATAGATGTCGCAATCGCACAGACCGACGCGCGCGCCGGTTTGGTCTAACGCCACCGCAAGGTTGGCCGCGACAGTCGATTTGCCCACGCCGCCTTTGCCGCTGGCCACCGCAATTACGTGCCTGACTTCGGGAATCCGCGTTGTGCCCATGCCGGCGCCTGCGCCCCCGGGTGGTGCGTGGATATCGATCAAAACTTTCGCGCTGTGCATTCCTTCGATCCCGCGCAATGCGCGTTCCGCTTCATTCTTGATTGCCGCGGGAACGTTCGGATCGTTTGTTGCAAGCGCGAGTTGCACCTTGACCTCGCCATTGTTGATCTGGATCGACTTCACCAAGCCGAATGATACGATGTCGCGAGTGAAGCCTGGATACTTCACCGACTTCAACGCGGTCTTTACTTGCTCCTCAGAGATCGACACACTTGAACCTACGTGTGTCGCGCCAAAGGTAAACCGAACGCGGCTGTTATCGGTCCTGATAGTCTAGTTTGTAGCGAATCTGATAGTGGAGACTGGCGTGACGATGCACGTCACGATCAACGCGATGGCAACGGTAAAATAACCGGCTTCGCCTTCCCTCGACGGTACATGAAGCGCGGCCGCCAGAGCCGCGCCGAGAGCAAAGCCGAGAAATAGTCCGGCCCCGATCCCAATGATTCCTCCGAGGATCCCGAAGAGAATTGCGCTAATGGAGAGTTTCTTTGGCGCGAGTTGCACGGGAATGATCAGGGCGAGCTTGCCGGTGCCGGACTTTGGAGAAGATCGATCCGTTGATGCGTTTTTGCGATTTCGAAGACGAGTCCCGAATACTTCCACTGACCCAGTGACTTCCTTGCTGCCACGTAAATCGTCCCCTTTCCTTTTGGACCGGCGATGGGAATGGACAGATTGGCTTCTCCGGATGCGCCGTTAACGTTCGTGTTTCCGGAGACAAGAAATCCTTCAGTGACAGGCGAACCCACGGCCTCAATCACCGCAGGATGCGCCTTTGCTCGGGCCAAAGCATCTTTGTAAACCTCGGTCGATTTTACTGCGCTGAATACGATCAAGACCACTGAACCAACAAAAACGACGAACAACACCGCCATACTGAAGCAGCCAAGGGGAACGAACCATTTCCAGTTTCGCTTCCACCAGTTGGCTTTTGGCGTCGGAGGAACTGGTGGCGGTGTCTGCTCCACGGAGTCTTTGTACGTCGAACGCAAAGTTCTTGGCAACCAATCTCTTCGCTGCAATCTGCGCTTGACGGATCACGTTGCCGCGAGGCAGGATGGCCACCATGAAACTACAACACTCTGTCAAAATCATTTTCGCAGGCGCCTTGATCGCGCTGATGAGTGCCTGCGCGACCATGACACCGTCCGGTCCAGCCGCGCTCGCTGGCACATGGACCAACTCGCTCGGCACTGTCTGGACAATCAATGCCGACGGTACATTTCACGTCATGGCTACTCACCCAAAGGCAGAGATCTGGGGCACCTATACTGTCGCAGGCGATACCATCACAGCTCAAGAGACCCGCCGGTCCGGAGCGATCCCCAAAGCTTGCAGAGGTCCTGGCGTTTATAAGTTCAGCCGCCCGGACCAAAACAGTTTGTCCTTTGTGTTAGTCAGTGACGTTTGCAAGCCGCGGATTCGAAACGTGACGCAGCCGTGGCATCGGAAGTAATCCGGGACCCGGAAAGCATTAGAATGCCGCGTAGCGGGCGCTCCCCAGAATCGCGCCGGGATTGAGGTCAACTAGCGAAAGCTTTCGGAGTCAATCGCCACTGCCAATTAGCCTCAGATAATTGTTTTCCAGTCGTCGCGCCTGCGCTTGCAGGTCGAAATTTTTCCGAACGACCTCAGCGCCGCTGCGCGCGATCCGCAAAAGGAAGGCCGGATCTTCCGTTCCATCGAGGAACGCCCGCGTTAACGCTTCGTGATCGCGCTCCGGCACGAGCACGCCGCTCACGCCATTTTCGATTGCTTCGGGAATCCCGCCATGCCGGGTGGCGAAGACTGGCAAGCCGCTGGCCATCGCCTCGAGCATCGAATTTGGGATGCCTTCCTGATTTCCATCATGACCCGTTTGGCTCGGATGCAGGAAAATGTGCGACCGATAATAGATGTCGCGCAATTGCTCCTGCGAAATGAAACCCGTGAATGAAACGCGCGCCTCAACGTTGAGTTCGCGCGCCAGTTGCTGAAGTTCGCCGAGCATAGCTCCTTCTCCGGCAATCGTCAGTGTCGCATTTGGATATTTTCCCAGGAAAACTGCGAAAGCGCGAAGAGTAACCGGCAGACCTTTCTTCTCAATCAACCGCCCAGCCTGCACGAGTCGCCATTCGCCGCTTTTCGGCCAGCTTCGTTCGCGGAAAGGAAATTCCTCCAGCGGAATTCCGGTGCGCTGGATTTCAATCTTTTCCGGGTCGCAGCCAAGATCGGCAACTGCGCGCCGCAGCGATTGGGAGCGAACTAAAACCAGCTTCATTGCTTCGAGCATCTGCCGCGTGGCCTCGCGATAGGCCGGCTTGTTCATGTCCACCGTGACATCCGCGCCGTGAAAGGAAACGATCGAAGGGTTTTTCCACGCGCGAATCAGCGGCAGGAGATGCACGGCGATTTGGCCGAAGTAAATGTGCAAAAGGCGAGCCTCGCTCTTGCTTAAGACGCCCAGTAGCGCGCGCAGTTCAGAATCCGAGATCTGCCACGGCATATCGCGCAGTTGCCTGAACCAGAAGCGCCGCAGGAAATGCGTCGCCGGCTTGGGAACAACTTGGACGGGCTCAAATGGGTAGCGCTCGGTTTGCTCGCGTTTCTGCGCAATCACCACCGGAACGCACCGTTTCAGCGCGG
>QHNK01000062.1 GCA_003218415.1 Verrucomicrobiota bacterium
AATTTGCTGGCTGGCAGGAGCGACGTCGTGCAAGGAGACGACGATAAAATCCCGCGCGGCCCCGGCCGTTGCGACCAGTGGAAGGAACTCGGTTGCCGCAATTGTGGTCACTTGGGAATTTTCGGCTCCGGAGCAGCTTTGAACAAGGCAAAAGGTGGAACGCGTTGTCCTCAACGCGTTGGCCAAACAAACCGCGGCTTTGCCGCCTGATATTCGCGCCTACGGCGATTCTCTTAGCATCGTCTTCGGGAGAAGTCGATCTACCTATCGCATGCCATCTTCACAATTTCGCGAAACGCCGATTCCGCCAAAGGCATCGCAGATAAACGCGACAGCCGAACCAACGGAATCCCCTTGAGCCGCGAATTGTCCTTAATCTCGCGAAGCGTCACCGGATGTCGCAGCGGTTTTAGCGGGGCAAGATCGACGGTGGACCAATCGCCGTCCTTTGCGGTCGGATCTCGATACGCCGTTCGCATCACTTTAGCGATTCCGACAACGGCCTTGTCCTCGCCGCTATGATAGAAAAGGACTTCATCGCCCTTGCGCATTCTGCGCAGATTATTTCGCGCAGCGTAATTGCGCACGCCGGTCCAACTCGTCTGGCCTTCTGCGACGAAGTCCGACCATGAGTAAGACGATGGTTCCTGTTTCACCAGCCAAAAATGTTTCATGTGTCGTTCCCAGTGATTCACAGCGCCGTAGGCGCGCTATGTTTGTAGTATGCGTGCGCCTCTCTCAAAATAAAGCTCCGTCAGGAGCGACATGTCGGACAAATCATGCCGCTCCTAATGGAGCTTGTATGTCGTTTTGACTTGGTTCTATAAACATGTCGCGCCTCTGGCGCTTTATACTGTACTCAGCGGATCCCCATCCGGAGCGGTGTCCGCATGCGGAGAACGACGCGCTGAGGACAGCGCACACAGCGCAAAGCGCGACGATATTCGACAACTGCGCTGCTTTATTTCACAATCGGAATCATGTCGCGGCTGCCATTCATCACATTTGAAGGATCGGAAGGATGCGGAAAATCGACGCAAGTCCAGAGACTGGCCGCGCGACTGCAGCGCTCTGGGGTTCCATATCTGGTAACTCGCGAACCGGGTGGCACGCCGATTGGCGAAACGATTCGCGAACTTTTGCAATTTGCTCCGCACAACTCCACGATGACGCCCGAAACCGAGCTGCTTCTCTTTGAGGCAAGCCGCAGCCAACTCGTGCGCGAGATCATCAAGCCCGCCCTCGAGCGCGGCTTGTGCGTGATCGCAGATCGGTTCCTTGATTCCACGACTGTTTATCAAGGCGCGGCGCGAAAATTGAATCGGAAGATGGTCGAGCGCTTAAATGCGTTTGCGGTCGGCGATTGCGTTCCGGACATCACTTTTGTGCTCGACGTCGATACTGTGACAGCGAAGGTGCGAATGCAGCAAAAGCCGCGAAAAGCCGATCGGATGGAACAACAGCCCGCTGAGTTTTATGAACGTGTTCGTGAGGCGTATCATGAGCTGGCTAAGGGCGAACCCAACCGCATTGTGTTGATCGACGGGTCGCGCAATTCAGATGAGATCGAGAGCGAAATTTGGAAAATGCTTTGCTCGCGTTTTTCTGCGTTAACCACAAATCCGCAATCTTGAATGGCCTTCTCGCGTACAGCCGCGGTTGAGTATTTGCGCCGCGCACACGAACAGAATCGGCTTGCGCACGCTTATTTGATCACGGGACCGCCAGGCAGCGGCAAGCAACTGTTGGCGGCGAACTTGGCCAGTCTGGTTAATGGCACACCAGCTAAAGATGTTTTCACAGCCAAGGCGCAGGAGATTTTCGTTGCCCGACCCGAGTCGAAATCGCGACGCATCGTGATTGCGCAAATCCGAGAGCTTGAGCATGCGCTCCAAATGCGCGCATCAAACGGCCGGCGGAAGGTGGCCATCATTCCCGATGCCGACCGGCTTCAAACCGAGGCGGCGAACGCGTTTCTCAAGACATTGGAAGAACCGCCAAAGGATTCGTTGCTGCTTCTGCTAAGTGCTTTGCCTGAAGCTTTGCCGGAGACAATCCTTTCAAGATGCATTGCGATCCCGCTTGCGCCGAATGGGCAGCGCCAAAGCAAGGACGAAGAAGAGAAGCTGGTGAAATTGCTGCAACAAACGTCCGGCGAAGAACGCTGGACGATTCAGTTTGCGTACCGGCTTGCTCAGGAATTTCAACGTCTGCTCCGCGACGTGCGTGAGGAAGTAAAGCGCGAAACAGATAATGCATTGAAAAAGGAAGAAACGCGCTACAAGGATGCAACTGATGGCACGTGGCTGGAAGAACGAGAGGAATACTACAAGGCGCTCACTGAGAGTCTTTACCTGCAACGACGCGCCGGACTGATCGAGACATTATTCACTTGGTGGACTGATGTTCTTCGGGCGAGCAATGGCGTGACGCAGCGTGATCTGGCACATGCAAAAAAAGAAACTGCCGCACTCGCAGCGCGCTTCAGCACCGCTGAAATCCTGAAACGCGTCCGTCGCCTCGAAGAATTGCGCGATCATCTCGGTCGCAACATTCACGAAGCCCTCGCCATCGAAGTGGCGTTTCTGACAATGTTCACCACCAAATAGCAATCCGGCCGCAAAGTTGACAAAAGGCCGTCCAATCTTATCCAGTACCCACGTATGCGACATATTTCTCGATTCATTTTAATAGTGGCCGGTGCAGGTATCGTTTCATTGCTTGCTGGTTGCGGGACGACCCGCGTGGCAGGTGCCAAGGCATACCACGTGACTGCCTACCGCCCGCATGATCCTTCGGCTGTGCGCGTCAAAGTTTCGCTCGCGAAACAAAACATCTATGTGATGGAAGGCGACCGCTGCCTGATGGCGGTGGCCTCCTCGGTTGGTTTGCCTAACAAGCCGACGCCGCGCGGCAATTTCACCATTTACTCCAAACAGGAACAAAAACGCTCCGGCGAGTACGGCTTTAGCGTGCAGGGAAATACCGTCGTAGCGACCACAGCAGGCCACGCCGGAGGTCATTACGTTGGTTATCCGATGGGTTACTGGTGCGAGTTTTCGCCGGGGTACGGTTTTCATCAGGGCTTTGTTCATCCCTCTCCGCGCACCCACGGGTGCATCCGATTGCATGGCGAAGCCGCGCCGAAGTTTTTTGCGCTAGTGAGAATCGGGACCCCCGTGAACATTGCCACTACGCAACCGGAGGATGCGACTCTTGCATCGGGAGTGCAGCGGGTGGATGATTCCAAAACGCCTGATCCCGATCCTCACATTATGGTTTCGGAAGCGGCGTTTGAAAAACCTAGCGGACCGCTGCTGGAATAGTGATATAATTAGTGGCAGGTGAAGTCGCCTCTCCCCTTCGTGAAGGGGAGAGGATTAAGGTGAGGGGTTTGCGCCTCTCACACTCTACCTAAATCAACCCTCACCCTACCCTCTCCCTTGCCAAGGGAGAGGCGATGGGAGAACATATGTCTCAGATTTCATGAGTACGAACCTTATTTCCAGCGGAACAACCGCGCGGGAGAAAGTGAACCTCCGCACGCCGGATGTGATGGCGGCGGTGCAGCAACAAGTCGAATCGCATTACCGCAGCGACATTGTCGATAAAGTGCGCCGGGCGGGTGGAATCATTTCCGTGGGCGATACCACGGTGCGTCTGGCAAAAGAGTTCGGCTTTTGCTACGGGGTCGAGCGCGCGATCGATCTTGCTTATGCAGCGCGCAAGGTTTTCAAAGATCGCCAGCTTTTTATTGTCGGCGAAATCATTCATAACCCGGAGGTCAATCATCAAATCGCCTCGTTAGGCATTAAGAATCTCACCGGCAAAAATAAACAGGCGGACATTTCAGATCTTGGACCGGAAGACGTCGTGATCGTCCCAGCGTTCGGAACCGAGTTGTCGATCCAGCAACAGATCAAAGACCGCGGCTGCCAGATTGTCGATACCACTTGCGGCGACGTGATGAGCGTTTGGAAACGAGTGCGCAAATACGCCAGCGAATCGGTTACTTCCATCATTCACGGCAAGGCCGAGCACGAAGAGACCAAGGCAACCAGTTCGCGCGCGCTTGGCGACGGCAGCGGACATTACGTCGTCGTCCTGACGCTCGAAGATACCGATTACGTTTGTGACTACATCCGCCACGGCGGCGACAAAGAAGCGTTCCTCGAGAGATTCAAAGGCGCGCATTCGCCCGGGTTCGATCCGGACGTGCATCTGCAAACCGTCGGAGTGGCAAATCAGACTACGATGCTGCGCGGCGAGACAGAAGAGGTGCAGCGGCGCGTTCGACAGGCGATTGTCGGTCGGGATGGGCCGGAACTAGCGGAGAAGAATTTTCGGTTCTTCGACACCATCTGCGGCGCAACGCAGGAGCGGCAGGATGCATTGCGTGAATTGCTCGATGTGCCAATGGATCTCCTGCTGGTGGTGGGCGGTTACAACAGCTCGAACACGTCGCATCTGGCCGAGATGGGCGAAGAAAAATTGCCGAGCTACTTTGTCCTCAACGCCTCTCGACTGGTGTCCAGCACCGAGATCAAGCATTACAACCTGCACGAGAAACGCGAGATCGTTTCGTATTTCTGGCTACCGAATGGCCCGGCTGTCATCGGAATCACCGCTGGCGCATCGTGTCCGAACTTGCACAGGTAAAGCGGCGCAATCACGTCCTAGGCGTTTCGGCGAAGGCGCCGAAACGAGCACGCGAGGCGCGTGCGTTCCCCAGTCCTCGGCGGTCATCCGCCTTCGCATGGCTACGGCGTCCCGGGCAGACCGCCGCTACAATCACCAGATGCGAAATAATTTTGTATGGCGCGCGCAATTTGGAAAGGCAGCATCAGCTTCGGTCTGGTTAATATTCCCATCGCCCTTTATCCCGCTACGCGACGGGAGGAACTCAAGTTTCGTCTGCTGCGCAAGAACGATTTGAGTCCGGTTAACTACAAGCGTGTTGCCGAGAAGGATGGCAGGGAAGTTCCCTGGGACCAGATCGTGAAGGGCTACGAGTACGAGAAGGGGAAATACGTCGTGCTCAAGGATGAAGATTTCCAGCATGTCGATCTCGAGGCCACGCAGACGGTGGATATTCAAGACTTCGTCGATCAGGAAGACATCGATCCAATATTTTTCTACAAGCCGTACTATCTTGAGCCGCAAAAAGGCGGCGATAAAGCCTACGCGCTTTTGCGCGATGCGCTCAAGGACAGCAACAAGGTTGGCATCGCCAAGGTCGTGATCAAGACGCGCCAATACCTCGCGGGCGTGAAGCCGGAGAACGGCGCGCTCGTTCTTGAGCTGATGCATTTCGCCGATGAACTGGCGGACCCAGGAAAACTCCATGTCCCGAAAAAGACAGGAGTGGGCAAACGCGAAATGGATATGGCAAAGTCGCTGATCGATAGCATGAGTTCAAAGTGGAACCCGGAGAAGTACAAGGACGACTATCGCGAAGCGCTCATGGAAGTGATCGAGGAAAAAGTTGAAGCCGGCGGAAAAGAAATCGAAGAGACACCGAAGAAAACGCCCAAACCAACGAAGGTGATCGATCTGGTTTCCGTTTTGCAAAAGAGTCTGGAGGAAACCGGCGCGAAGAAAAAGACGGCAGGCAAATCTCGCGCGAAAAAAGCGCATCCTGCCAGGAGAGCGGCGTGAGGTGGATCGGCTTCTCCGAAGACGATGTTCAAAAGTGAGTGCGGCTATGCCGCTGCAAATTAGCAACGCGTTGAGGACAACGCATTCCACCTTCGACGCGGCTACAAGCTTGACACGCCCGCGCGACATCGTTCAGCCTGAACGGCCATGAACTCTCTGAATCGATTTGCGGATCCGTTTTACTGCGTTACGCGGCTGATTGTCGGTTTGATGTTTGCCTCTCATGGCGGGCAATTGGTGCTGGGCATGTTCGGCGGGATGCCCGGTTCAGACAATATGATGATGCAGATCGGCGGTTGGATTCAGCTTGTCGGCGGCTTGCTTATTGCATTTGGATTTCTCACGCGGTTGGCTGCATTCATCTGCAGTGGCGAAATGGCAGTGGCTTATTTCATGATTCACGTGGCCAACGCCCCAACTCCGATGGCGAAGTTTTTTCCGATTTCGAGCGCCGGACCGCAAGTATCGAACAAAGGCGAACTGGCTGTCTTCTATTGCTGGTTTTTCTTGTTCGTCGTCTTTTATGGCGCCGGACGCTGGAGTATCGACGCGTGGATTAGGAAGGGAAAAACCGCCGCTGCCACGGCAACAACTTAGCTAAGATCGACATCTCCGTCATGAAACATCTTCTGTTCGCGATCGCTCTTGCTTGCGTCGCCGGGTCAATTCGTGCGGAGGAATACAAGGATTTTGGTAAGGAACGTCTGAATAACTCGCCGCGGCACGCCGAATGGGTCGATATCAAATCAGGCGAACGCACATTCAAAGCATTCGTTGTTTATCCGGAGCGCAAAGAGAAAACGGCAGCCGTGCTGGTGATTCAGGAAATTTTTGGCCTGACTGATTGGCTCCGCAGCATGTGTGATGAGCTGGCCGAGAATGGCGTCATCGCGATTGCGCCCGATTTTCTCAATGGTCAAAAGTTTGAAGATGCCGATGGAGCGAGCAAAGCGATCTCGGCGGTGACGCAAGATCAGGTCAAAGTGGTTCTCAACGCCACCGCCGATTACGCACTCAAAATTCCGGCTTGCAACGGCACGCTTGCTGTCTGTGGATTTTGTCGGGGCGGGGGATGGGCGTTCACGTACGCAAATGAAAATCCAAAACTGAAAGCGGCATACTCTTTTTACGGCGCGCCGCCAGAGTCGCCGGAGCAAGTAGTGAACATTCGGTGTCCGGTTTACGGTTTTTACGGCGAGAATGACGAGCGGGTAAACGCCAGTATCCCCAAAGCAGAACAACTAATGAAAGCCGCCGGAAGAAAATACGAGCCGGTTATTTATAAAGGCGCAGGTCACGGCTTCATGCGCTCAGGCGAACCAGCTAACCCGAACATGCGCGAAGGTGACAAGAAAGCGCGCGACGAAGCCTGGGCGCGGTGGAAGAAACTGCTCGCGGAGCTGCCATAGAATTCTCTGTCATTCCGAGCGGAGCCGAGGAATCTCTGACTATTTCTGCGGCGCCACGGTCGTTAATGTCCAGAGATGTCTCAACTTCGCCTGACATGACAACAAGCAGGGGAAAATGACGGCCGTCACCACCAATAGATCTGGGCGATCTTGCGGTCTTTCGTCATTCTGACAGAAAACCAGTACGCGTTTCCTCCGAGGCTGACTTTGTAGCGTAGCACCTGGCCGCTTTCTTTGTCCTCGCGGTCAGAGAAAACAAACGAGCCCAATGCGCCGTGCTCCGCGAACCATTTCCAAAATGCTTTGCCTGTTGCCGTGCCTAAAAAGATGCGCATCGCGGGCGTGAACGATTCGGCTTCGTAATTTCCGTTTAGCAGACCGGACGCAACATCCTTCAGCATCGTCGTCGTTTTTGGATCGGGATCAGAACTCGCCGCAGGCCGTTTCAATGGTGGCGAACAGATTCCTGCAAGATCAATTGCTAATTGATCAACGATTCTGTCACTGTGATTAGTGAGAATGATGATCGTCAGTTTATCATCGATAAACCGGTAGATAAGTGACGAAAACCCCGGTGTTCCGCCACTGTGTTGAACAAGGCGGTGACCGTGATAGCTGTCAACGAACCAGCCGAAGCCATAATTGAATGGCATGGGCGCTTTGTCATTGGTTGCAGCAGCGGTCCAAATCTGATCGAGACTGGATTTTTTCAGCAGCTTTTCGGCGTAAAGCGCGGCATCCCATTTCGCCATGTCTTCGGCGGTTGAAAGCAGGCTTCCCGCTGAAAATGCGATTACCGGAAGAAGAACGGGCCGGTTTTCAAAGTGATCGTTCTTCCATTCGTAACCTGAGGCGCGGTTCGGAACGATTGGTTGCGGATCGGTATTGCGCGTCGCGTTCATGCGGAGTGGCTTGAAAATGCGCTCGTCCAAAAATTGCCAGTAAGATTTTCCGCTCGCCTTTTCTATGACGATGCCGAGCAAATAATAACCGGTGTTATCGTACGCCCAAGTCTCGCCCGGCTGAAACTCAAGAGGCAGCTTGAAAAACATCTTGAGCAATTCATCTCGCGCCGGAGCCGTCTCATACGCGAGGTTGGTTTTGAAAACATCAAGCCAGTGCGGCACGGCGACATGATTTTGAATGCCGGACGTGTGGGTAAGCAGATGCCGGATTGTCATACCACGCCAGGCTTCAGGTGCTTCAGGAAAATATTTTGTGATTGAGTCGTCGAGATGAATCTTCCCTTCCTCCACCAGCATCATGATCGCGGCGGCGGTGAACTGCTTTGTATTGGAGCCGATTTCGTAAACAGTCTCTTTTGTCGCCGGCGCCTTTAGTTCGAGATTCGCGAATCCGTAGCCTTGCGCCTTGATGACGCGACCGTCGCGCACAATAGCAAGTGAGACGCCTGGAATGTGCAATCGCTGCATCTGCGTCGCGATGTAGCCAGCGATTTGGTCGGCCTTAGTCGACATCGGCGCGGCAAGCCCCACTAGCAGCGCAACGATAACTGCGCGACGCCCGATATTGATCGGAGCCATCAACAAAACTATTTCCTGGCGCCTTCCAGTTCGTCTGCGAGCGCGCCCGCATCATAAACTTTGCGGAGCGCCTCGATAATGGCGGCGGAATCGACTGAAACAGCGCGCGCTTGTTTGTCGGTGAAAATGCAATCGAGCACCAGCGACTGAATGTTGCCGTCGAAAATGATGCCGACGAATTCGTTGTCCTTATTTACGACTGGGCTGCCGCTGTTTCCGCCAATGATGTCCGCGTCGGAAACAAAATCGAAGTGCGTCGAAAGATTCAAGTTCGCTTTCTTGTCGATCCAACGCTGCGGCAGATCGAATGGCGGTTTGTTGTTGTGCTCGGCAGAACGTTGATACAAGCCGGCGAAATCGGTGAACGCCGGAATTTGTTTTCCGTCCTGTTCGTAGCCGCGCACCGTTCCGTAAGAAAGCCGAAGTGTGAATGTCGCATCTGGAAAAGTGCCGGTGCCTTCGATGGCAAAGCGCGCCTTGGCAATTTCCGCATACGCCTGTTTCTTAATTTCCTCCTGCGCATCGTGAATCTTGCGAGCGTCTCGCGCAGGTCCCTCCGTGAGACGTGCGAGATCGAGCATTGGATCATGCGCCGCCTGCAATGCAGCAGCGTCTTTCCCATAGAGGTCTTTGCGCACTGCTACATCTTTCAACTTTGTCCCGGAGACGAGCTCGACCGCGCGCGCGTGCGGCGATTTTCCGGCGAGCACCTTCTGAACCATCGGATCGTTTGCGCCAAATTGAGAAGCGAAATCGGTTAACGAATCGGTTAGGCGCAATATTTCGTAATCGTCATAAATCGGTTCAGTCGAGAAAAGCTCCAGCTCCAGCGATTCGCGCGCGCTATCGCGAAATTGCGGGAGCCGTTCACCATTTGGCTTGGCGCGCTCGTCGATCGCGCGCGTCAGCAGCCGGGCGTATTTGAAAAGATCCCCCGATAACGCTCGCGGTCCGCGGTAACCGATCGTAACCGGCCGCTCCTGTTCGAGATAGTTGTAAACCGGCGCGTTTTTGGCGATCTCAGCCTGGGCGCGTTTGACCCGGTCGTAAGCAGAGATCGCCGATTTAAATTTGGCGTCGCGCGCTATGGAATCGCGCAACTTTTGTTCGCGCGCTTTGAGCTGCGACCAAATCTCCGGATCGAGCAGTCCGGCGAGATAACCGTCATACCGTTTTCGGTTGTTTTGGGTGCCGAAAAGATCTTCGCGCGCTTTTCTTGCGTTTTCGAATGAGCGGGCGCTGTAAGCTGTCTCGAGCACTTCGCGCCGGTTGAACATGCGCAGGACATAAGGCAAATATCGATCGCGGGTGTCGGGCAGTTCATCCAAAGTGAGTTGTCGATCCGTTTTACCCGGGCTACCGCTCACGAACGTCAGTTCGCCATCGCTCGGTCCGTTCGCATTAAATTTCAGGAAATTGTCGATCTTCGCGGGCTCACCGTTTTCGTAAACGCGAAAGATACAGACATCGAGATCGTAACGCGGATATTCGAAATTATCCGGGTCGCCGCCGTAGAACGCGATCTGCTGCTCAGGCGCAAACACGAGCCGCACATCGTCGTAGCGTTTGTAGCGATAGAGATGGTACGCGCCGCCTTGATATAACGTAACCACGTCGGAGCGG
>QHNK01000063.1 GCA_003218415.1 Verrucomicrobiota bacterium
TCCTTCGCGTGCTTTATCGATCAGCAGCGCGTTGATTTCCTGCTGGGTTCGACTTTCGCCTGGTTCTTTCCCGGCATAAATAATTTCTGCATCGTCCCTCGCCCAGCTGATCATCTCCGGATTTGCCAAGTGATCGTACACAATCGCATCCGCACTCTCGATACACTCCTTTGCGCGCAAAGTCACCAATCCGAGATCGCCTGGCCCAGCGCCAACCAGATAAACTGTTCCGTTCTGTTTGGTACTCCTGGTCATGCTCCTACTCTTGCGTGATCCTTTGCAACAATTCGTCGGCCAACTTCTCGCCTTCATCGCAGGCGCCTTCCGCTTCGGCCTGCCGTGGCGCCGCCGATTCACCCAGGAAAACTTGCGCGCGCATTTTCATCTTGCCGTTATCAATCTTTGCAAGGACGCCCACCGGACAATTGCAATCACCCTGTAGCCGACGCAGAAATTCTCGCTCCGCCTGTAAACAAAGCAACGTTTCGCGATCGTTTGCGACGTCGACAAGTTCCTTTGCGCTTTGATCATTGGCGCGAACCTGGAGGGCAATTATTCCCTGACCACCTGCGGGCAAAAAGATTTCGCACGGAAGAACCTCAAGAAAAAATTGCCTGCCTTCAAAGCTGGTTTCGGTGCGACTTCGTGACAAGCCCAGGCGTCCAAGTCCCGCGCGCGCTAACACGATGGCGTCCCACTTGTTTTCCGCCAGTTTTCGCAACCGCGTCGGCACGTTGCCGCGAAGATCGATAACGTCGAGGTCCGCACGTTTCCAGAGCAGCTGATGTTTTCTTCGCACGCTGCCGGTTGCCACTGTGGCGCCCTCAGGAAGGGAAGCAAGACCGCCCCGGTGTTTGGAAACCAGCACGTCGTCCATCGGTGCCCGGGGAAGAACTGCTGCGATTTCTGCGTCCGGGCTCGTTTCACTCGGCAGGTCCTTGGCACTATGCACCGCAACATCCACTTCTCCGGCAAGAAGCGCGCGTTCGATTTCTGCCGTGAATACTCCTTTTCGTCCTGCCCGAGGATCGATAACTCTGGCTTTGTCCCCTTGTGTCGCAATAATTTTGGTCTCGATCTTTGCCTCTGGCCACACCGTTTGAATTGCTTTTTCCACCAAACGAGCTTGCGTGCGCGCCAGCTCGCTGCCGCGCGTCCCCAGGACAATCTTTCGATTTTCGGCGGTCATAGACCGCCGCTACAGCTCGGACGCCCGTGCGGATTTTCGCCGAGCGGCAGATGCTCCGCAGTTTGTGAGGGGCGATTCAGTCCTCGAGAGATTGAATCAACAAAATCCGCGACATGTTCCGCAATGATCCTCTCTGCTGCGGCAACCTGCTTGCGTCGGAGGGCGAGTGATTGCTCCGCCACGGATCGTATCGAATCGATGTCGTAAAGATAAACCCCTTCCATTTCATTTACGCCGGGATCGACGTCGCGAGGCACGGCGATGTCGATGATGAAGAGCGGACGATCCAATCGTTCGTGCACCATCGGTGCCAATTCGGCCGGCGTGAGTAGCGGCGTTTCCGACGCTGTCGATGTAATCAGAATATCGATCTCGCGGCATTGTGCCGCCCACTCGTCGAACGGCACGGCGCGGCCGCCTACCGCTTGCGCCAGCTCGCACGCGCGATCGATCGAGCGATTGCTTACGCGAAGATCACTTACGCCGCGCGAAATGAGCGCACGCGCGGTGCGTTCGCTGGTTTCGCCTGCGCCGAGCACGAGCACCTTGCGATCGCTTAATTTGCCAAAAATTCTTTGAGCTAAATCGACAGCGACTGAGCCGACCGACACCGCGCCCCGCGCGATGTCCGTGTGCGTTCGCACTTGCTTCGCCACGCGAAAGGCGCGCTGAAACAAACGATGCAAATACGGACCGACTGCTCCGGATGTTCTGGCCGATTCGTATGCTTTTTTTGCCTGCCCGAATATCTCGCTCTCGCCAACAACCATCGAGTCGAGTCCGGAGGCGACCCGGAAAAGATGCTGCACGCACTTTTCGGCCTCGTACCGATAAAACGGCGGCGCGTAATCGTGAGGATCGATTTCGATTCTTCGTGTTAGACAACGCGCAATTTCATCCGTGGAAACGCGTTTTTGTGAAACCGCGTAAACCTCAACCCGATTACACGTCGTCAACAACAACGCTTCGGCGCAACCGGTTTGGCGCAGGATCGATTCGGCCGTGGCGCTACCCGCGAAATGCTCCCGTGTCGCCACGTCGGCGGTGTGATGACTTAATCCGAGACAGAAAAGATTCATGGCAGCGGACGCATTGCCGCGGTGAATTCGATTCCCCAGAGAAGTGCCAGTGCCACGCTAAAGCCAATAATGCATAACGCGGCCACCCATTTCGGCGCGAGCCACCGAAGATGACGACCTTGCAAAATCGCCGCGTAAAGCAGCCAGACCCCAATAGCGGCGACGACTTGCGCCCGTGGCAATGGGTGGCCTGTAAAAAAACCGCTCACAATGCCGAACGTGTAAAGCGCAAAGCCCCACCAGAGCAGCCGGGTGATGGTTGCATAAAGATCTGTCAGCGGCGGCAGATGATAAAAAACAGAATGCAACTGATGCGTCTTAAGCTGCCGTTCTTGGATCAGATACATGACGCCAGCGATGCAAGCGACAGCGAACGCCCCGTAGGCCACGGTTGAAATCGAAGCGTGAAATTCCAGCCACGGATTGGCTGGCACTTTCACCGGGTGAAGGATGTCGATTGGCGCAACGAGCGCAAAACCTTGCAGCAAAACCACCAGCGGTGCGGTGAACGCGCCCATCAGCGAGAGGCGATAGAGCGGACCCACCAGCATGTACATCAGCGCCACCGACCACGCAAGAAACACGAAAACCTCAAACAGGTTCGTCAACGGACAGCGGCCCAGCGCATGACCGCGGATCGACAGGAACGCCGTTTGAAAAATGAATCCCAAGCCGACCGCAAAAAAATTGAATCGCATCGGCCGAAACATTCCGGCACGCAACTCAACAATCGTGTGCACGACTGCTGCGAGAAAACAAACTGTCGAAACGATGAGAAGATAGCGATCCACCGGGACAGCTTATTCTAGATTGCCGTCCCGAGTTGGCAATCCTCTGTAAAGTGGCCGCGTGATTGCTAATTTGCTCCGCCGGCGCGTCCGTCGCGGAGAAGGTTGATTGACCTTTCATTGCAGCCCACTAGCGTTCCCGCCGATGGGGTTGGACATATTTGAAAAACTCCGCGCTGCTGTGCGCGATGTGCCTGATTTCCCAAAGAAAGGAATCGTGTTTAAAGACATCACACCTGTGTTGAATGATCCGGTCTTGTTCCGTGCGTCGATTGACCTCTTTCTGAAGCGATGTCGCGGCGTAAAAATCGACAAAATTGTCGGGATCGACGCGCGCGGGTTTATTTTTGGATCGACAGTCGCCTATGAACTGGGTGTCGGTTTTATTCCGATCCGAAAGCGCGGCAAGCTTCCCTATCAAACGGAGGTCGCGAAGTATTCGCTCGAGTATGGCGAAGCGGAAATGGAGATGCACATCGATGCTATGGGAGGCGGCGAGCGAGTTGTGCTGGTGGACGATTTGCTCGCGACAGGCGGGACTTCTGCTGCCGCGGCTGTCCTTATCCGTAAGGCTGGCGGAAATCTGGTCGAAGCGCAGTTTCTAATTGAGTTAGAATTCCTTCATGGCCGAAAGCAACTCGAGCCGACGCCGATCACGTCGTTCCTGAAATACTGAATTTTTTCAGGGGGTAGAACGCGGATGCTGAATCAGGCCCAGGAATCCTATTCTTGGGCGAGGGCGGGGGATTTGGATTTTGGATTTCCAACTTTAGATTAAACCGCAATCTAAACTGGCGATGAGAATGTCCCGACACCTCGAACAAGTTCTGGCGCACGCTGAAAATCGTCTTGCGGCCACAGGAAGTAGACGACCGACTGAGGCTCTCCCGCTTTACAAAAAATTTCTCAAGGTTGAAGAGCATCGATTGCGTCTGAAGCACCAAGCCGGAGGGGGTGGCCGTGAAATTTGCGCGCGGCGCGCTGAGCTCGTCGATATTCTGTTGCAATACGTTTTCAGCGCTGCTGCCGCGGCTGCTCGCGAAAATGGCCGGGCGGAGGTTCCGCTGGCGTTGATTGCTCTCGGCGGATATGGCCGGGGCGAGCTCAACCCTTTCAGTGACATTGACGTCATGCTGTTGCATCGGCAACGAGACGAGATTTCGCCGCACTTGGAGGAAATGGTGAACCAAGTTCTCTATCTGCTCTGGGACAGTGGTTTCAAAGTGGGGCACTCCACGCGTTCCATTAAAGAAGCGATTGCGCAAGCCAACCGTGATATGCGCACAAAGACCGCGATGCTGGAGTCGCGCTTTCTCGCTGGCGACAGAGAACTGGCGGGCGAATTTCGGGAGCAATTTCGTTCTAAATGCATCGAGGGACACGAACGGGAATATGTTGAAATGCGCATGCAAGATCAGGTCGCGCGGCACAGAAAGTTCGGCGATAGCGTGTATCTACAAGAGCCCAATCTGAAGAGCGGCTGCGGCGGGCTGCGCGACTATCAAAATCTGCTTTGGATAACATACTTCAAGGAGGGATCGCTGAGCACGAACCAGCTGGTGGGGAAAGATTGGCTGAGCGAAAGCGACCAGCGACGAATCGAGAGGGCCTACGATTTTCTCCTGCGCTTGCGCACGGATTTGCATTACTCGACCGGACGCGCCACCGACGTACTGCACATCAATCTGCAGGAGCAAATCGCAAAACGGCTCCATTATTCTCCTCGAAACGGCCAGCTCCGCAGCGAGGCGCTAATGCGGGACTACTACGACCACACGCGAAATATCTTGCGGGTGACCGAACGCATCACGGAGCAATTTGTGAGCGGATACGTCACAAACAAGACCCATTCTCTCTTTAGTTTTCTCCCGTTGATAAGAGGTGACAAAACTCCAATCGGGGACTTTTTCTTTGTTCGCAATAAACAATTGCATCCGGCGCGGCGGGATATTTTTCGCAAAGATCCCGAACAGATGATGCGGGCCTTTCAGTTGGCGCTGGAGCGCTGCTTGGATCTTAGCCCGGAACTGGCGGATTTATTGAGCAGAAACCTCGGCCAGGTGACCCGCACCTATCAGTATGCGCGCGGGCCGCGCACGATCTTCAAATCGATTCTGTCGCAAAAAGGCAGAGTGGGACGCGTCCTGCGAATGATGCATCGGGTGGATTTTCTCGGTCGCTACATTCCCGAATTCGGCCAGCTGACCTGCCTGGTGCAGCATGAGTTTCTGCATCGTTACACAGCCGACGAGCATACGTTGGTGTGTGTCGATAAACTCGATGCGCTGGCGGAGACGAATGATCCCAAGGTGATTGCTTATCGCAGAATTTTTGAGGAACTCGAGGACCCGCTGGTCCTCTATCTCGCGCTTCTTTTGCACGACAGCGGCAAAGCTGTTGGCGCACGGCCGCACTCTGAAGCAAGCGCGCTCTTTGCCCAGCGCGTCGCGACCCGTTTGCAGTTGTCCTCCGAGGAGCGCAAGTCGCTTATCCTGCTGGTTGATCATCATCTCACCCTCTCCAGGATCGCGCAGCAGAGAAACCTGGATGACCCAGCCACAGTGATGGAGTTGGCCCACATTGTGAAGCACCAGAAAAACCTGAACGCGCTCATGCTGCTGACTTTGGCGGACGGCCAGGGCACAAGCGCCGAAGCGTGGTCGGATTGGAAGGAATCCCTCGTCTGGCAGTTGTTTCACGAGACCTCGCGTTATCTGGCCGACCGGAAATCTTATGACGAACAAACAAGAATCGAGCGCCAAAGCTTGCAGGCTGCTGTGTCCGAAAAAGTTTCGCCGAACTACACAGAGGAAATTGAAGCGCACTTTGAGTTCATGCCGGATCATTATTTCCGCGCGAGCGATCTCCCGGGGATCGTCGAGCATTTGAAATTATTCCGGTCGTTTCTCGAGAACGTCTCCACGGGAGAGCTTCTGCTGGCGCCAGCAATCAAATGGAAGGTTGTGCCGGAGCAGGGGCACACGGTTATGACTTTCTGCACGTGGGAGCGCGAACGATTACTGGCAAAAGTCGCCGGATCGTTTTCCGTTGTGCCGTTGAACATTTTGAGCGCCGATGTTTTTCCGCGCGTCGACAATGTGGTGCTCGGCGTTTTCCGTGTATGCGACACCAACGCTCGCCCGGCCGCCGACCCACGAGATTTCAAGCTGATGGAGCAAACTTTGCAACGAGCCCTCGAAGACGAGAGCTTCCATTTTCTGCCATTAATCGAAAAGGCGAAGCGCCAAAGCTGCCGTCTCGCACCAGCAATTGAATTTCCGACGCGCATTGCCATCGATAACAAAACGCATCCGACCTACACGCTTATTGAGATTCAGGCTCCGGACCGGCTCGGATTGCTCTACGACGTGCTGAACTGTCTTGATCGCGAAAATATTTTGATCCCGCTGTCTCGTATTAACACGCAGGCCGGCGCGGCGATTGATACGCTGTATGCGGTGGACGGCGCCAACCACGCCAAGATCACCGATTCCCACCGGATCCGGACGCTCCAACAGCATCTGAAAAATGCTATCTTAAGTGGAAGCGCTGCGAAATCGCAGTAGAAAACACGAGCGCGTTTCAGTTTTGCTACGTACTGCTTCGGTCTC
>QHNK01000031.1 GCA_003218415.1 Verrucomicrobiota bacterium
TCGCCTTGCGGAATGGCGGCCTGACGCCGCTGCATTTCGCGCTCGGCGGCGCTGTCCGGGGTTTGCGCAAAGCTCGTCACGCAAATGAAGGAGAAGCAGATAAGAGTGAAACAGAAGGCAATAAAGAAAACCAGGATTCTGGGCAACTGCCCAAAAAAGCCAACCTTCGTTAACTTCGTTTGCTCCTGTTCAATGGTTCCAAGGGTGGGTGGAATTCTTTTCATAAGGGATCTTTCTAGCTGCACATCACGAGCTTGTATTTGATTTGCTCCACCGGATTCAAGCAAAATTATTACGATTTTTTCGGCCTTTCTTTTCACCACAGAGCGCACAGAGGCCACGGAGACAAGAAGAGGGTTCCCAGACAGCCACGGATTACGCCGATGGCACGGATATTCGGAGAATGACGAGATCCGAATGCCGAATGACGAATCTGCGCAATTTGCAGATCGTTGGTCTCTGTGTTCTCTGCGTCCTCTGTGGTGAGACTGATCGTTACGGCGCGGCGAACCCGATCTCGATCGGCGCATTTGGTTGTTGCGTATTCACGATTACGGCCTTGGCCGGCTGCACATCCACGAGCTTGTACTTGATCTCTTCTACGGGCTTCAAGGAAAATTCTTGATCTTTTCTCACTTCGAATTCCCGACGTCCGCCCCAGGTATAAACGAACGTGGCGATGGATTGCGGCGAGGTGGCGACCTGTTCCTTCACCAGTGCGACCTGTGCGTGGCTCTGCTCATGTTCGAGGAACAGCTCCGAAACATCGACGTTGGTGCCGTACTGATTGCGCGCGTGTTTTTCGGTAAACTTCATGATCTTGAAGTTAGTGCCCCGGATGACGTCGCCGACCTTCAAGAATTGCGTAGGCTCGCTCTGGTCGATGCTGTTGATGCCAAATGTGTCTTTTATCCGCGACGAAAAAATGTATCGAAACGGTTCCTCAGTGGCAGACACCAAATGTAATTTTGTGAGGTAATCCGGGTGCGAATCTTTGTTCTTGGGGTCGGTGCCGCCCTGCCATTCGTCCTGATTGGTGAAGCCATCTTTGTCGGGGTCCTGATCGAGCACGTCGGCGTCCTCAATGGGCAAACCGAATTTTTCAAACCAATCATTTGGAACCGGTGGATGCACCTGGGTGTTTTGCAGCGTGGCCGGCAGGCCGTCCGCGCCGATGAAATGTTTTTCCGGAACAAAAAGGCCGGAGCGCGTGCTGCCTTTCCATTGTGCCGGATGCTGGAGCTGCTCCGCGGCGCGATCGAGTTCGACCGCGACGGCGGGCGGCGAGGCGGTTTTCGCTGGAGGCGGCTGCGGGCTGAGGAGCCGGTTGCCGAACTCGATGGCGCTCCACCAAATGGAGATAGCGGAAATGAGAAGGAAGGCCGCAGCTGCAATGAGCGCGACGCGATCGTAATGCGCCTTAATCCAGTCCAATGTCTTTGCCACGGCTAATGATTAACCACGAATCAACATGAATACACACGAACAAAAGAATGAGCACCACGGATGGCACGGATAAGGGAACTCACGTATGAAGATCAGGATCGTTGCGTTCGTCAGGTTCTTGAGGGCGCAACACTCGTTTCCATTCCAATCGCGCATTCTTGAAAGTAAGGAGAAGGGCTAGGTCCAAGCGCGTGATGTTTAGATATCCGATCATCTGCGCAACATGCGTGTCGGTGAAGCAGGAGACCACCTTGTGATCAACGATCACAGCATCATCGACAATTAGATCCGGAATGAGGTTGCCAATTAATTCCCCGCGATAAGGTTTTAGCTCGTTAAGCACGTCCATCGCAGCGCCGATTATTTCACGGCTTAGCTCTTCGTGAATCATCTCCTCATCCGTGTTATCCGTGTGATCCGTGGTTAAATTTGGAAATGTCCATTCGTGGTTAACGTTAAAATGCAAATCGCAGCATTTCGATCGTGGCTGAAACTTCGATGTGCTCGTTGCCCACGATGAAGTTCAGCGACCCCGCCGCGGCGGGCTGGGCCCCGGTTGCCT
Source organism: Verrucomicrobiota bacterium (assembly GCA_003218415.1). Lineage (GTDB taxonomy): Bacteria > Verrucomicrobiota > Verrucomicrobiia > Chthoniobacterales > UBA10450 > Udaeobacter. The sequence goes on from QHNK01000031.1 coordinate 2,009, forward strand.
GCGCGCTTTCAGCTGGCGCCGACCCTGCGGCTCTCTCGCGCGACGGACCTTTGTCTTTCTCATTGTGGACGTACAGCGTGCGAACGATGAAAAATTGTCCGGTGGAACTTACGATTTCGTTTAGGACTTTCCGCGCTGCCGAGGGTGCCGCTTTAAAAGTGACATCGACGATGTTGCGCTCGATCAATGTTGGCACAGGCGTGCCGCCTAGCTTCGCTGTCGCGACCCTGCGCCCGGGAGACGGAGAGGGTGTCGGAGTCGGTGCAGCCCCGCGTTCTTCGGGCAAGCGCGGGCGGCGAAGAGACGTCACGCTATCCACCTTGGCATCAAGCAAAATGTTTATGAGCATCTGGATTTGGGAAAGCTCCTGTCCCAGCAACGGCGTGACGGCGGTATTAGGCATGATCGTGGCAAATTCATCGAAGCCGAGCTGAAATTTGTCCGGCAGTTTCACGTTGTTCACACGCGCTCTGCCCAGTGTCGCGATGGTCGCCTGGCGCAGGCGCGATTGAAATTCATTGGGCGCAAGCGACGGGGCAGGCGCGACCTCGGCTTTTAGTGCTTCTTTAAATTTGTCCACCGCGGAGGTGTATGTCTCGAGGTAACCTTGCAATTTCCGATAATTGGCGTCGTTGGGAAACGGATCGAGATGCCCCAGCCGATTCCGTTCTGCCGCCACCTGATCGAACGCTTGTCTTGCATCGTTCCAGGCGGTCCATCTCCAGTAAAGCAGTGCCACAGCGAGCAACGCGCAAATTCCAAAAACAATCAGAAGCGTGCCGAAGGCGCGATTTTGCTGGAACCACTTCATGGCAGTTTCACCGGATTGCGCAGGGTGAGCTGGAGTTCGTACGGGAAAGCCCATTCCGTGTCGTTGGGAACCGAATTGGATTTAATCACGCGCTCCGGAGTTTTGGGATTGACAACAAACAGCGGCGACTTCGCCAGATTGCGAAGGTAATCGACGACGATTTCCTGCTGTTTCGGATTATACAGGTAAAGCCCGTGGACCATGATGCCGTCGATCGACTTCCCGACGGCCGCCGCAGTTCTCGCCATCGATCCGGGAGGAACCGTTGGCGGAGGAGTCGGCGCAATTTCCGCGGCGCGTTTTTCAGGTGCCCCCAGCAGTTTTCCACCAGAAGTTGCGGCAAGCTCGGTGATCCAGATGTCTGCTTCCGGCAGGCGCGTATTCAATTCTTCAAGAATTTGCGGCCAGAAGTTGCGATCGTTCACCGCAGTGATGAGCGGAGTGGCGACGTTGTCCAACGCAGTGATTTGCTTTTTAAGCTTATCGAGCTGCGCTTCTGCCGCGCGCATGGTGTCGTTCTTCTGCCGCATTACCTGCGCAGTTTGCTGCGCGACCTGGGCCGCTCGTGTGTAGTAACCCGACCAGCCCAGCAGGGCGAGAAGAATGCACGCCGCAGCAGCGATGAAGAATGGCCGGCGTTTTTCTAATTCCTGCCTTCGAACGACGCTGGCCGGAAGCAAATTTAACTCCATCGGACAAACGGTCACGGCGCGCAGCGCCAGGCCCACCAATTCCCCAAACAAATGCGCGGAATGCGCCGTATCCGGCGCCGATTCCGACACGCTCACCTTTTGAAGGGGATTAAAAAACTCGATCGGCAGCTCAAACTTTTCGTGGAAGAACTCGCACATGTTGGGGATGCCCGCGCCTCCGCCACAAAGAAAGATGCGCGATGGGCGATTTCCCTGCTGTTGTGCACTGTAATGAGTAATGGAACGCATCAACTCCGCGTGCAGCCGAGTCATGGTGCTGCGCACTATCTTCGAGACGCGGCCAACGTTGGGGTCGGCAGGTTCCGCGGCGCCCCCTAGAGCGACAAAGCCGTCCCGTTTCCTTCGAGCTTCCGCCGCAGCGAATGATTCGCCAAATTCCTTGGCAATTGCCGCGGTGATCGCACTGCCGCCAATCGGAAGACTCCGCGAGAAAATTCTTCCGGCCTCGATGAAGAGAACGTTCGTCGTGCGCGCGCCAATATCTACGAGCAGCGAGCAGCCGTTTAGATCGGCGTAGTTGTAACAAAATGCATTGTAGAGGCCCATGGACGCCACCTCAATGATCCCGGTTCGCAGCCCGGTTTCTTCCACGGCATTGTTGATTTCGTCGAGCAGATCGCGCTTGATCGCGACAATGACGACCTGAATTTGTTCGCCCATACCGCCTCCGACGAGCTGGTAATCCCAAACCACCTCATCGATGGGGAACGGAACATTTTGCTGTGCCTCGAATGAGATGATCTTGTCGATCTTTTCCGCATCGAGTGCAGGCAGTTTGACAAAGCGCGCAAAAACCGATTGCGCAGGCACCGCGTAGTTTACGGGCCCCCGAAGAATATGCATTTCATGCATCATTTCGCGTAACGCGACCGCCGTTTCGTGCAAGGCAGCGTGGGCGTCACGACGTTGCCCAGTTGCAGGATCTAGCGACGTTTCGCGAAAACGATAATTCATCAAAACCAGGCGCCCATGGATTACGCGAAATTCCGCCAGACCGATGGTTTGGGACCCAATATTAAGGCTAGTGAGACGTGCCGGTGCGGTCATGGGCTAAAGCTCTAAATCCCAAATCCAAAAGCAAATTTCAACATCCAAATCTCAAAACCATTCGGAGACACCCAGTCTTTTTGATCATTGGAATTCGAAATTGGCTTGCAACATAAGTTGGGAGTTGGATTTTCGCGTACCGTAATAAACGCTGGGAACAACGGCCACGTTTGGAGTGCGGCAGTGCTCTGCCGCTTTGGATTCTCATGGCACTTTCACACACCGATGCTGCCCAGAGGCGGCGCTCAAGTCCACGCCTTATCTTGGAACAATGTATGAGCGGTACCGCGCTGAGCGTCCACTCGACTCCTCATATGCGGCGCCAACCGAGATCTGGAATTTGTCATTGCCTACCGTGCCCAGAATATAGCTCTGCATGAGATCGCCGCCGCCTTTGCCCGTCCATTGCCCATATAAAACCCCGATTTCTCCACCGTAATAAACCCGATCCACAGGCGACATCACGATCCCGGGCGAATCCTTGCCATCCGCTCCAAAATTCCCAGATGGCGAGTCAGAAGCAGCGCGTCCTTTCCTTGCTGGCACAGGTCCAAAAGCATTCGGGGTCAAATACGCAACCGGAAACAGGTCGAGCGGCTCCAAGCCAATGTCGGCCAATGCGTTCTCACTTACGAGTCGCCCACCGTCCGACCACGCTTGCACCCGACCTTTATGAAATAGAAGGGAACTATCCTTCGCATTAAGAATTTCCGGTTCATAAAGGCTCAACGCAAAAGCGGGATCGTTTTGTGTTGCTCTCCGCCAGTTCGCTTGCTGCGCTGCGACGGGTGAGCAAACAGCAGCTAAACCCACGGCCACGAAAAGCGCGCGCCCCATGATGCGAGAATTCACAACCAAATTGCCATAAGCGCCAGTAAAATTTTACGGAAGTTGGGCGAGGTCTGATTTGTTACAAGGTTTCATAGTTACAAAGGTTCGATGGGCCTTCTTTGTGTAACCGTCGTAACTTTTTTAACGATTTAACGACTCGCTAAAATACTCGATCGTCTTTTTGATTCCCTCTTCGAATTCCACACACGGCTCCCAACCAAGCACTTCTTTGGCGCGAGAGATATCCGGTTGGCGCACCTTTGGGTCGTCTACGGGCAATGGTTTGTATCCGATTGCCGACTTTGTTCCTGTGATGCGAATAATTTCGTCGGCGAACTGTTTGATTGTCATCTCGCGCGGATTACCCAGGTTGACCGGCTCGTGAAAATTGCTCATGGCCAGTTTGAAAATGCCATCGATCAAATCGGACACGTAACAAAACGAGCGCGTCTGCGAGCCATCGCCAAAAACGGTCAGCGGCTGACCATTCAAGGCCTGTCCGATAAACGCCGGGACCACGCGACCATCGCGCAACCGCATTCGCGGCCCGTATGTGTTAAAGATGCGCACGATTTTGGTGTCCACTCTGTGATAGCGGTGATACGCCATCGTGATCGCTTCAGCGAACCGTTTCGCTTCATCGTAAACACCGCGCGGCCCAATCGGGTTGACGTTGCCCCAGTAATCTTCCTTTTGTGGATGCTCCAGAGGATCGCCGTACACCTCAGATGTTGACGCGAGAATGAACGAGGCCCTTTTGTCCTTGGCCAGGCCGAGTGTGTTGTGCGTGCCGAGCGCGCCCACTTTGAGCGTGGGAATCGGGAGTTCCAGATAATCAATCGGGCTGGCCGGCGACGCGAAGTGAAAAACGTAATCGATCTTTTCTTCCGGCAGAAAAATGAAATTGGAAACGTTGTGTTTGATGAACCGGAAATTTTTGTTCCCGGCGAGATGTCCAATGTTCGCCGTGTTACCGGTGATCAAATTATCAATGGCAATGACGCGATGACCCTCCGTCAAAAGTCGGTCCACCAAATGCGAGCCGAGGAAACCCGCACCGCCAGTAACGACGGAAACGGGATGGGTGTTTTTGGCGGCCATTACGCAGTTTTATCTAATGGTTACCGCGCAAGTTTACCAGCAGGAAGTCAGGGGATGGCCAAATCGCGTCGTACCAGACCGGGGCCCGGCATTCTCAGTTGGGCGTTGAAAGTTAAACGTTGAGCGTTGAACGTTGCAGCCCATGCGCATTCTCTCCGGCATCCAGCCCAGCGGCGTTCTGCACATCGGCAATTACTTTGGCATGATGCGGCCAGCCATCGCGCTCCAAGCTGAGGGCGAAGCGCTTTATTTCATTGCCGATTATCATGCGCTTACCAGTGTGCGCGACCCGGAGGCTTTGCGCACGAACAGCCGGCGCGTGGCGCTCGATTTTCTCGCGTGCGGACTTGATCCAGAGCGGGCAACGCTTTTTCGACATTCAGATGTACCGCAGGTCACGGAGCTGGCGTGGATTTTATCGACGGTCGCGCCAATGGGTCTGTTGGAGCGCGCCCACTCTTACAAAGACAAACTCGCCCGCGGCGTGGCCGCTACAGTTGGACTATTCAACTACCCGGTACTCATGGCGGCGGACATTTTGATTTATGACAGCGACGTCGTGCCGGTCGGCAAAGACCAAAAACAGCACATCGAGATGACCCGCGATCTCGCTGTGAAGATCAACGAAACCTTCGGACAGATTTTTAGGTTGCCTGAAGCGCGTATCCAGCCCGCGACAGAGACGGTGCCGGGTATCGATGGCCAGAAGATGAGCAAAAGCTACGGCAACAACATCGACATTTTCAGCGACGAAAAAGAAACGCGGAAACGCGTGATGAGCATCGTGACCGACTCAACCCCCGTCGAAGCGCCGAAAGATCCGGAAAGATCGACCATCGTTCAGCTCTACTCCCTCTTCGCTTCGAAAGATGAACTCGCGAATATGAAGGAGCAGTTCAAAAAAGGCGGCACCGGTTACGGCGATTTCAAAAAAGAACTCTTCGAGAAGCTTTGGGGATATTTCGCGACGATGCGCCAGCGCCGCGAAGAAATTCTGCGCGACAAATCGTACATTGACGATGTCCTCACCAAAGGCGCCAAACGCGCGAATGAAATTGCCGATCAGGTCATGCACCGCGTGCGCAAAGCAGTCGGTTTGCGCTGAACGATTACAGAATTCGGGTTCAAGGCAATTCAGCGAATGCGACGGTCATAGACCGCCGCTACACTTAGTTGATGGCTACTCTCCGATTCCACATCGCTCCGAATGCCAAGATCGACAAGGTAATCGGCGAGTACGGCGACGCGATTAAGATCAAAGTGCGCGGCCCTGCGGCGAAAGGAAAAGCGAATGCCGCTCTGCGTTGTTTTCTGGCCGAAGAATTGAAAATCCCAAAAAACGCGATCGTGGTGAACCATGGCCACAAATCGCGCGGCAAAGTGATTCGCATCGAAGGCCTGAGCGCAGCAGATGTGCGCCGGCGTTTGCTCGGCACAACCTGAAAGGAATCGGACGGCTACTCGGTGATTACTTTATCCGCCCACTCTATCAGTGAGACAAAAATCTTCGGATTGCCAAACCTTGCGTCGTATTCGGCCAAATCTGCCTCGGTGACGCCTCTTGCGCGAGAGCACGCGCCACATGCGTAGATTGGTATCTTCTTCGTCACAATTTTATTCAAAACTTCTGATAATGGCGGCCAGCCAACGGGAACGACTGCATTAGCGACTGATTTTCGCATCAGAGAGACCGCTTCGCCGAGAAGAAAGATTTGGACTTCGTGACCGGCTTCAGAAAGCGCGTCGCCGTGAAGAAATGGAAATGCGGCTTTGGTCGGGTCGTCCGAACCCCAGGCACTCTTCATTAGAATTTTTAGTTTCGTCGTGCTGGTTCCGACAGTAGAAGGCGCTGCGGCTGCGACAAGCGGAACCGCTGCAAGATGCTTCAGGAATGAGCGCCGTATCACGCGATCCCATGTAAGCGGAAACGGACTGGACCACGCAATCCATTTCGGACAATCTCAGCGACTCCTGGTTTGGCGCGCCGGTTTAGTTTGCTCCGGCGGCTTTGGCTGAGCGGTTGCAGCTGTATCGCGATAAAACAAGACGCCGTGCGCTCGCAAATTGGTGATCAGCGCGTGCAGATCAGCCGCTAATGCTGGATCGTTCAGGAGCGTCGCCACCAAACCTTTGCCTTGCGTAGCACTGCGCAGGACCTTGCGTGTGTCAGCGATTGCGCTCTGCAAGTTGTCCGCTGCTGTTTTTGCCGAAGCCATCGTTGAATCCGCCTGATCGACCACCCCATCCAATTTCTTTGAGGACTCCGCCAGCGCACTGGTAGCCTGGTTTAAATGTTCCATGCTCGACTTCAGATTCTCCATGTTTGCAGAAGAGAGCGTGTCTTGATTCAATCGGTCCATAGTCGTGTCGATCTTTTGCACGGTCCCGCGGAGATCGTTCACGAGCGCGCCGCCTTCACGCGTGAGGTCGTTAACACCGCTCTCGCGCGCGCCGCTGATGTGGGCGTTAGGCGCCAGAAAAGCCTTCGGCTGCCCATGTGGCATCACCACGTTTACGAAGCGATCGCCGAGCAAACCGGAACTTCCGACGGTGAACTTGCTTCCTTCAGGAAGCTTAATGTAATCATAAATCTTTAGCGGTACATCCACACCCTGGCCCTCGCGAACCATTCGTGGACCACCAGAGACTTTTCCGATTTTGGCGCCCGCGAGCAAAACATCGGAACCTTTTAACAGGCCACTCGCGTCAGTGAAGCGAACGGTGAGAGGGTAATACGTTTTGAGCCCTTCTCCCAGTCGCCCGAATTGCACGACCAGCGCGCCTAACATCGCCAACCCGACGAAAACAAACGCGCCAACTTTAAATTCCAAACCTCGTTCGTGCCGATTCATTGAACGTTAATTGTCGGTCTTACTATTGATTTTCGCAAGATAGGAGCGGTTCACCCGCCTTCGCTTGGCTACGTCGTGACAGGCCCGAACTGCCCCGTCGTCGCATACGTGAATATACGGAGCTGCGGGCGATTGAGGTCAACTCGCGAAAGCTTTCGGAGTCAATCGCCCCTACCGTCGGAGCGTCCGAGCAGGAAATCCTGCAAAATCGGATCGGCCGCCTGCTGAAGTTGAATGGGCGTGCCATGGAAATAAATCCGGCCTTCGTGCAAGTAGGAAATGTGATTGGCGACGTCGAATGCGCTTTTCATGTCGTGCGTAACCACTACGCTTGTCACTCCCAGCCGCTGCTGCAATCGGCGAATCAGGCGATTGATACTGTCCGCGACCACGGGATCGAGGCCCGATGTCGGCTCATCGTACAATACACACGAGGGCCGACGAATGATGGAGCGCGCAAGGCCAACGCGTTTCTTCATTCCACCGCTCAAACTCTCCGGCATCTTGTCCTCCTCGCCCTCCATTTCCATCACCTCGAGCATCTCCTTGACTTTTGAGTGCAGAACCTCTGGATCGCGCTCGCCAGCCTCGCGCAGAGGGAAAGCGATGTTTTCCTCCACGGTCATCGAATCAAAAAGCGCGCCGCCTTGAAAGAGAATGCCAACCTTTTTGCGGATTGTCCCGAGTTGACGCTCGTTCATTCCAATGATGTTTTGACCATCGATCCAAATTTCTCCCACGTCCGGCGCCATCAATCCCACGAGATGTTTAAGCAAAACGCTTTTGCCGCCGCCGCTTCGCCCAATAATCGCGAGTGTCTCACCAGTTGCGACTTCAAGATCAACGCCGCGCAAAATTTCCTGCTGCCCAATCTTTTTGGCCAACGATCGGACTGCGATCATTGGGGAAGAATGGCCCGAAACCACACGAGGCTGACCGGACGGTTTTGGAGACGGCGGTGCTTCGATCATCGCAAGGCTCAAACTCTTACCTCTCAACCCTCAACTCTCAACTGCCGCACAGCGTTACTGGTATCCCGCCGGATAAATGATGTTGAGCAGCATCGTGAGGAAAAAATTGCAAATTAGAACTGCAAGCGACGAATTCACTACCGCTTCAGTCGTCGCGCGGCCGACACCGACGGCGCCTTCGCGCGCGCTCAATCCTTTTTGGCAACTGATGAATACAATCAGAATCCCGAAACAAAATGCTTTCGACAGGCCCATGATAATGTCGCGATTACGCGTCCAGCGCACCATGTTCGCCATGTAATACGTGCCGTTGATCTCGAGCAGAAAAATCGCGATGAAATAGCCGGCAGCGACGCCGACGGCGATACATTCGGCTACCAACAGCGGCATCGACACCATCATGGCAAGCGCGCGCGGCACGACCAGATAATCGGTCGGATAGACTGCGAGCGCTCGTAACGCGTCGATCTGCTCGGTCACTTTCATTGTACCGATTTCCGCCGACATTGCTGCGCCGACGCGACCTGCCACCATCAACGCCGTGAGGACGGGGCCAAGCTCGCGACAGATCGAGACCGATACCACTGCACCGGTGGCCGATCCCATTCCGATCTTGTTAAATTGAAAGAAAGTTTGGGCCGCGAACACCGCGCCGGTAAACCCACCCGTGATCACGACAACAAGTTGTGAGAGCAACCCAATCTCGACGACTTGGTTGAGAAATAATTTCCAGCGGAGCTTGTGCGTAAAAATACAACGAAACGTGTCGGCTGCGAGCAGGACAACCTCCCCTAAATACTGAAAGAACGAGAGCAGCGGCGTGCCCAGAGCGTTGAAGAATCGAACCATTATCAAGCGAGGTGATCAGTGACTAGCGATCGGGGGAACGGTAAATGACGGAGCACGAATGTCATTCTTTCTCTTTGCCGGATTTCCAAATTCGAATTTCGAATTTGGCATGTGCGCAGGTTACAATTGCGTCTGACGCAAAGCTGCATAAAAGAATGTCCATTGAAGGAATGAGACGCGCCGTTCACTTTCTGTTCGCTGGGAATCTTCTGCTTGGCGCCATATTTCTCGGTAGCTGCCAGACCATGCCGCAGGGGATCCATCAGGCAAGGATCGAGATGGCGCAGCATATCGCCGCCGAACCGACGGGAGATTATTTCATTGGTCGGCGTTACTACAAAGCCGACTTCAAATTCTGGGGCTACGTTCGGCGCCCGGGCGAACCGTGGAGCACCGCGCAGTTAGTGATGTTAAATGAAAAAGAGAAACTGGCGCCCGATCGCGAACGCCTCGAATTCGGCAGCGACAACAATTGCGAATACAAACTCTACGGCCATTTCAGCGGCGACAAAGTCTATGAGCCGGCCAGCAACAGCATTTATCCGGAGTTCGTTTTGAAGGGCTACGAATTAATTTCGACCAATCCGCCGCCGATTTTCCAAAGTCAGATCCGGGGGAGACCAAGCCCGACGGAACTGCGTTATACGGTCGAAAAACCGGAGTAACATTTGCTGTTGTCATTCCGAGCGAAGTCGAGGAATCTCTGACTGTTATTTCTGAGACACGACACCATAAGAACGACAATCACCCGCGAGTTGCAGACTCCGCGGATGGTAATGAACGCGGCCGGCACGCGGCAGCAAAAGACGTTCTCGTGGAGGAATTCCTGCGTTATCTTGCGAACGAGCGAAACGCTTCGCCGCGCACACTCAAGGCGTATCGCCAGGCGCTGACTGCTTTCGGCACGGAGACCAAAACGCCGTGGAAAAAATGCACGTCCGACCATTTCCGCGATTATCTCTTTGCCCTTATGAAGCACGGGCAAGCGCGTTCGTACGTGCGACTGCAATTCTCAGCGTTGCGCACTTTTTATCAGTTTCTCGCAGCTCGAAAACGGCTGCGGGGCAATCCCGTGCGAGAAGTGCAATTGCCAAAACTTGAGAAAAAGTTGCCGCTGGTTCTCACACGCCAGCAGGTTGAAGAACTCCTTGCGGCCCCAACGCGTCAGATGAAAAATCACGCCGCACCTGTTTGGATGCCACTGCGTGATGTCGCGATCATGGAGTTATTTTACAGTAGCGGTTTGCGGCTGAGCGAGCTGGCCGAACTCGATGTAGCCGACGTCGATCTTTACACAGAGTCTGTGCGCGTTTTTGGCAAAGGCCGGAAGGAGCGCGTCTGCCCAGTCGGATTGCCCGCGCTGGAAGCCATCTCCCGCTATCGCGCTGCGGCCAACGTGCACACGGGCCCGCTCTTCATAAACAAGGCGCGAAAGCGGATATCTGCGCGCTCGATCTGGCTCGTATTAAAACGCTACGTGCGCCACACATCAATTCCAATCTCAATGAGTCCGCACAAGTTGCGGCACAGTTTCGCGACGCACATGCTCGATCGCGGCGCCGATCTGCGCAGTGTACAGGCGTTACTGGGGCATTCCAGCCTTTCGACGACACAAATCTACACGCATGTGACTGTCGAGCGGCTAAAGAAAGCCTACGCGGATGCTCATCCGCGTGCGTGATTTGTAACGCGCCTCAGCTCGCCGGCGCAGTTGCGCTACTCTGCGCTTGCGATTCCGGAACTTGGAACGACAACTTCCCATCGACCGCCACAACTTCGACTTTGTCGCCGGGTTTGACGCTGCCGCGAAGCAATTCTTCCGCTAGCGGGTCTTCGAGAAAACGTTCCACTGCACGGCGCATGGGCCGCGCTCCATACTGCGGATCGTATCCTTTCTCAATGAGGAATTCTTTCGCGCTTTGCTTCAACTCGAGGTGGACATCCTTGGCTTTGATGCGCGTGAGCACCTTGTCCACTTCCAAGTCAACGATACGCAACAGCTCTGGCTTGCCGAGCGAATGAAAGACGATGATCTCGTCCAGCCGGTTGAGAAACTCGGGTTTAAAGACGCGCTTAGTCTCTTCGAGAATTTTGTCGCGCATCGAATCGTAATCATGTCCTTCCATGGGCGCACCGAAACCCATTACCGTTTGTTTTTTCAACAACTCGGCGCCGACGTTGGAAGTCATGATGATAATCGTATTCCTGAAATCGATCTTCCGCCCCAACGAGTCGGTGATTTTGCCGTCTTCCAGTATCTGCAAAAGCAAATGCATCACATCGGGGTGCGCTTTCTCGATCTCGTCAAAAAGCACGACCGAGTACGGCCGGCGTCGAACGGCTTCGGAAAGTTGTCCTCCCTCCTCGTAACCGACGTAACCTGGTGGCGAACCGATCAAACGCGACGCGGTAAATTTTTCCATGTACTCCGACATGTCGATTTGAATCAATGCGTCGGCGTCACCGAACATGAACTCAGCGAGCGTGCGTGCGAGATACGTTTTGCCGACGCCCGTGGGACCGAGAAAGACAAACGAACCGATCGGGCGCTTCGGATCTTTTAAGTCCGCGCGTGAGCGGCGCAAAGCTTTGCTGATCGCGGTGACTGCTTCGTCCTGGCCGATGACGCGCTGCTTCATCTCGGCTTCCATCATGAGGAGCTTTTGTGTTTCCTCCTGCTCCATTCGCTGGAGTGGAACGCCGGTGACCTTCGAGATGATGTGCATCATGTCGTCCGCCGTCACCACGACTTCTTTCTCCTCTCGCTCCTCACGCCATTTGTTGAGAATGGCATCGAGTTTTTCCTTGGTTTGTTTCTCCTTATCGCGAAGCGCGGCGGCCTTTTCAAAATCCTGCGCCTTGATTGCGCCTTCTTTTTCCAGGCGGATCTCTTCGATGTCTTTCTCGATGTCTTTCACATCAGGCGGCCGCGTCATGGAGTTGATGCGGGCACGCGCGCCGGCCTCATCCATGACATCGATCGCCTTGTCGGGAAGAAACCGGCCGGTGATATAGCGCTCGGAAAATCTGACAGCCGTCTCCAGCGCCTCATCGGTGAGTTTTGCTTTGTGGTGCGCCTCGTACTTTGGTCGAAGGCCTTTCAAGATTTGAATGGCTTCATCCACTGTCGGAGCATCCACCTTTATCGTCTGGAACCGGCGTTCCAGCGCTGCGTCTTTCTCGATGTACTTGCGGTATTCGTTCATCGTGGTCGCGCCGACGCATTGCAATTCACCACGACTCAGCGCGGGCTTGATGATGTTCGATGCGTCCATCGCGCCTTCGGCCGAACCTGCCCCGACAATGGTGTGCAACTCGTCGATGAAAAGAATCACGTTCTTGGAACGGCGAATTTCGTCCATCACGGCTTTGATGCGTTCTTCAAACTGGCCACGGTATTTTGTGCCGGCCACCATCAACGCCAGATCGAGTGTGATTACCCGCCTGTCGCGCAACAATTCAGGCACGTTGCCGTTTGCAATCTCCTGCGCCAATCCTTCCGCGATGGCCGTTTTGCCGACGCCTGCTTCGCCGATCAGGACCGGATTGTTCTTTGTCCGTCGGCAAAGCACCTGAATCACCCGCTCGATCTCGTTGTGCCGGCCAATTACAGGATCGAGTTCGCCCTTCCTCGCCAGCTCCGTCAGGTCGCGGCCAAATGCGCGAAGGGCTGGGGTCTTGACGTCTTTTCTCGCCGGCTCGCCGCCTTCCTGCTCGGATTCAGAGGGTGTGAAGTTTGGATCAAGCTCTTTAAGAATCTCGTTGCGCGTGCGTTCGATGTCGAGTTCGAGACTCTTCAGTACTCTCGCAGCGACCCCCTCGCCTTCGCGCAAAAGCCCGAGCAAAATGTGTTCGGTGCCGACGTAGGAATGATTGAGCGCCTTGGCTTCCTTGCCCGCGAGCGCCAACACTTTCTTGACCCGGGGCGTGTAGGGAACGTTGCCGACTATCTTGGTCTCCGGCCCCGAGCCGACTTGTTTCTCCACCTCCATCCGCACAGTCTCAAGATCGAGACCCATCTTTTGCAAAACGTTCACCGCCACTCCCTGGCCCAGCTTGATGAGTCCCAAAAGCAGATGCTCTGTGCCGACGTAGTTGTGGTTAAATCGGTCCGCTTCCTTCCTGGCAAGCGCCAAAACCTGTTGAGCTCGCGGGGTGAAATTATTCATTATTCGATGGCGCCTTAGTCAGGCCATTGCCCGACTCTCTCGCCATCTTACTAATATCAGGTTTGGGAAAGAGTTTCAAACGGTCGCGGATAATTTGGGCGCGTAGATGATCGCGCTCTTCGGCATTCAGTTTTTGTTGCGAGCTTTTTTGCAAATGCGCCGGCTGCGTCTCGATAAATAATTCATCGACCTGCAGGCGCTGGTCTTCGGGAAACGCGCCCAAGTCCATGCCAAGTTTGATGATCGACAGCAGGTTGAGCGCTTCCTTCGACGGCATGGCGTGCGCGTAGGTCAAAACGCCATAGGCGCGACCGATTTGGTCGCAGAGTGTGTTCGGTTTTTTCTGGAGCAAAATTTGCCGCGCATCGTGTTCCTTTTCGATGATTGTTTCAATGACTTTGCTCAGACGATTGATGATCTCTTCCTCCTTCTCGCCGAGCGTGGTCTGATTTGAAATTTGGAATAGGTTGCCCATCGCTTCGGTCCCTTCACCGTAAAGACCGCGCACCGCGAGACCGATTTTGCTCACTGCTTGAATGACTTGATTGATCAGATCGCTCAGGACAAGCCCCGGCAAGTGGAGCATAGCGGAGGCACGCATACCAGTGCCGACGTTCGTGGGGCACGCAGTCAGGTATCCCAGCCGCGGATCGAAAGCGAAGTCCAGTTTGCTTTCAAGTGCGCTGTCGATCTTGTCCACCAGCTTAAATGCCTGTTTCAACTGCAGGCCGGAGCGAATCGATTGCATCCGCAGATGATCTTCTTCGTTGATCATAATGCTAAGAGTTTGCCGCCGATTCACTACCACCGCGCTCCCCGCGCCCTTGGCGGCATGCTCGCGACTGATCAGGTGTCGCTCCACAAGCACCTGCCTGTCCAAGGCCGAAAGGTCCTGCAAGCTTTCAGAGAACGATTCCTGCATTTCCGGAAGCGCTTCCACATGCGACCTGATCAGTTCGAGAATTGAACCGCGTTCCGCTTTCTTCGCCCAGCCCGGAAACGGACGGTGGCGCAGATTGCGCGCGAGCCGCACCCGGCTACTGATTACAATCTGGTGGTGCGGCCCTTCACCGCGCAGCCACTCTCCCGCAGTGGAAAGCATGTTTGAAAATTTCATGGTGAATTGGAGAGCTCGCTTTCAAGCTGTTTAATTTGATCGCGCAGCGAGGCGGCCGTCTCGTAGTTCTCATCTGCCACGGCTTTCTGTAGATTTTCGGTCAGCGCGCGCATTCGGTGACTGAGCGCAATTGAGCGCTGCGCGCGTTCCGGCAGTTTCCCAACATGTTCGGTCCCTTTATGCATTGCTTTCAAAAGCGAGCCCAGGCCCTCTGCAAATGTGACGTAACATTCGCTGCATCCGAGGCGCCCAGTTTTTTTTAAATCAGCGTGGCTAAAACCACACATCGCGCATTTTTGGCTCGATCCTCCCTTCTCAATCTCGTCTGTTGCGCCCAGGCCGAGCAGCAGATCGGCAAGCGCGAAGCTGGTGGGGTCCTGTACACCTTTTTCTTTGGAGCACGCTTCGCACAGATTCACCTTGTGCATTTTGCCTTCCAGAATCTGCGTCAGGAAAACCGTCGCATCATTACATTTGCAAACGTCGCACAACATCTCCGTTAATTAGACCCTGATATCTTGGAAACATTCAACCCCGAATATTTCCGGAGGTTCTCCATCAGGAGCGGCTTTGCTCAATGCTAGGCGAAAATCGGTGTGCCCGTTTCGCGTGTCATTTCCCGGAAGCGCGCAATAATGCGCGTAGTGATGGGGCCTGGTTTTCCGTTACCGATCACGCGCCCGTCAGCTTTGACCACGGGAACGATCTCTGCAGCCGTCCCGGTGAGGAAACACTCGTCCGCGACGTAAATATCGTGGCGGGTAATATCCGCCTTTAAAGTTTTGAAGCCGAGTTCCGCCGCAATCTCAAACGCTACGGACCGTGTGATGCCGCGAAGCGCCCCTGCAGTCACAGGTGGCGTAACAATTTGACCGCGCTTGACGACGAAAACGTTGTCCGCTGTGCATTCGGCAACGTTGCCTGCGTCATTCAACATCAACGCTTCGTCCGCGTCAGCCAAATTCGCCTCTAGCCGTGCCATCACATTGTTCAAGTAGTTGAGCGACTTCACTGCCGGATTGAGCGCACCGGCATTGCAGCGGCGCGTTGCGCATGTCACGATCGTTAATCCCTTTCGATAAAGGTTCTCGTGATAGAGGGTGATTGCTGCCACAATAATAATCACGCTCGGCCATTTACATTGCGTCGGATTTAAACCCAGATTGCCAATCCCGCGCGTCACCACCAGCCGGACGTAACCGTCCCGGACGTGATTTTGCCGGATTGTCTCGAGGAGCGCTTCCGTCATGCCCTGCTTGGTCATTGGAATCTCCAGGCAGATTGAGCGAGCCGAATCCCACAAACGATCGAGATGGTCTCCAAGCCGGAAAACACGCCCATTATAAAAACGAATCCCCTCGAAAATTCCGTCGCCGTACAGGAGACCGTGATCGAACACGGAGACCTTCGCGTCCGCTTCGGTGTAAAATTTTCCGTCGACGTAAATCTTCGCGTCCTTGATACCCACTGTGGTGGGCCGTGGGCGACCTTCGATTGCCGGTTCAACTACTGCATCCGCAGTAGGCTCATGAATTTTAGGTTCGTCTAATACCGCAGCGTCAGTGGTTTTCATAATCGCAAAAAAATCTTCGACGTTTACTCGCGTAATTCAAGCAGCAAAAAATAAAAGACGTTACACCGTTGAAACGTTGAAGCGTGAGCCGTCAACTCGATTCGCGATTTGAGGATTTAACGAGTCACGTCTCCCACTCACTGCAACACTCCATCCTTGATGTGCAACTGCCGGTCGCCGCGCGTTGCCAGACGAGTGTCGTGCGTCACGACAAGGAGCGTCTTCTTCCGATCGCGCGCGAGATTTAGCAAAAGATCCATAATCGCATCGCCTGTTTTTGAATCGAGATTTCCTGTTGGTTCGTCAGCAAAGATGATGTCGGGATTGTTCGTCAACGCCCGGGCGATGGCGACGCGCTGCTGTTCTCCGCCTGAAAGCTCCGCCGGCAAATGATGCATGCGATCAGCAAGTCCGACCGCGGCGAGGCTCTGCGCAGCCTCGTCCATTGTTGCCCGCGACCCGATTAATCCAGGCAGCAGCACGTTTTCCAAGGCCGTAAGTTCAGGTAAGAGAAAATAACCCTGGAAAACAAAGCCCATCTTCTGGTTCCGAAGACGCGCCTCGACGGAGGAGCTGCCGCAATACAGTCGGCGCCCTTCGAACTCCACGCTTCCTGACTCAGGACGCTCCAGCCCCGCTAATGTGTAGAGGAGCGTCGTCTTGCCCGCGCCGGACGCACCCGAAAGGAAGACGGCTTCGTTATGCGCAATGTCCATCGAGATGCCGCGTAAGACTTCGATCCGGCGCGCGCCCATTCGAAACGACTGGTAAATATCGCGGGCGATTAATTGCGGTGCCTGCACAAGCAACTATCTCCCGCTAAGATCGACATCGTGCAACGCTATCACAAATTGTAGGGGAAGCCGAAGGCTTCCCCTACACACGACGGGTTACGCGGTCAAAATTGTTCTTATGTCATTCCCAACGATTGCAGCGTCGGCTGATCTATCGATGCGGTCTCGTAAAGTCCGTGGTCGCGTTGGTAATTCGCGAGTGCCTCGCGCGTCAGCGGTCCAATAAGACCGTCCACCTCTCCGTGATAATAACCTTGCTGTTGCAGCGCCGCCTGCGCATTGGCAATAACCTGATCGGGCGGGAGGTGATTATACCCGTAGATGGGGCCGTCCCAGGCATAATAGGCGTTCGGAGAGTAGCCCCAGGCGGGGAACCAGTAACCGGCGTTCCAATAATACGGGGCGCCGAATACAAAAACGATATTGTTATGGTAATGACTATGCCACCAGTTCTGATCGTGCCACTCTGATCTATAGTTGCGGAAAACAGTATATTGTTGGCCCTGCCAATTCTGGCTGCCTTCAATCCGGTTACCCTGCTGGAACTTCACAGGCGGGGCCTTTGCGATGTTTGGCTGTTTTGGAAGATCGAAGTGCTGCACCTTAGGTGGCTTCCCCGTTGCTGCCTTGCCGATTGCTGCTGTCTTTCCGGCTGTGGTCGTTGCCGCAGCCTCGCTCGGCTTGCCTACTCCCGTTACTTTTCCACCCTTCGCTGCCTTGCCTTTCTGCCCCTCATAAGCTCCCATTGAGGTTTGGCCTTTCTTGCCCTTTTGGCCTTGATAAGCTTCTACTGAGGTGTGGCCCTTTTTTCCTTTCTGTCCCTCATAAGCTCCCATTGAGCCTTGGCCCTTCTTGCCCTTCTCCCCCTGGTAGCCTCCCACTGAGGTTTGCCCCTTGTTGCCCCTGTGCCCCTGATAAGCTTCTGCTGAGGTCTGACCTTTCTTGCCATTCTGCCCTTCATAAGCTCCCATTGGGGTTTGGCCCTTCTTACCCTGATAAGCCCCCATTGAGGTTTTCTTTGGGCCGGCTCCAGCGCCGGTCGCATGTCCGGTCGTGGACGGAGGCGCGTGCTGCACCGTTTGCGGCTGCTTTTTCTTCTGTTTGTTTTCTTCTTGTTGCGCGCCGTGCGCGCCACTCACGAGCCCAAGACTGCAAATTAGAACAACAAATATTCTCATAAGATTTTTCCTTTTGGGTTCTTTGACCTTTTGAGGTTCTAATTTATTCAACGTTGGAGCGATCTCTTTCGGATGCCTTCGCTGCCACAAAACCTCGCCCATTGCACTCGACCCGCGACTCCTCAGCGCTGTTGGCGCATGGCCTCAAACAACACAATTGCAACCACTGTAGCGAGGTTCAGACTTCGCGCTCCATGCATGGGGATAGTGATGCAGTTATCAAGGTTGGCAGCGAGTAAATCTTCCGGAAGCCCCTTTGTCTCGCGGCCAAACACGAGGAAATCATCGTTCTGAAATTTTACGTCGTAGTACGGGCGTTTGCTTTTCGTCGTCAGAAAAAAATAGCGCGTCCCCGACGGCTGCGCGCGGGACAACGCGTCGAAAGAATCCCACAACTGCAGACGCACTTCCTCCCAGTAATCCAAGCCTGCTCGGCGCAATTCTCGATCATCGAGCGAAAAGCCGAGCGGTTTGATCAGATGCAGGGTTGATCGCGTTGCGACACAAAGCCGACCGATGTTGCCCGTGTTCGGCGGAATCTCCGGCTCAACTAAGACAACGTTGAACACAAAAAATTTAATCTGGAAATCAGGAAGCCATGAAATTGTTTTTGATACTGCCTGTCCGGCTCGGACTTCCTGGACTCCTGGCTTCCAGATTTCTCCGATCCGCCTTATCCGCGTAATCCGCGGTCAGTTGATTTTGCTGGCGACGAACTTCTCCAGCTTCACCACATCAGCCGCGAACTTGCGAATGCCCTCGCCAGTTTTCTCGTACGCCATCGCATTCTCGTTTAGCAACCAGCGGAATTTCTTTTCGCCCAACTCGAGCTTCTCAATCTTCGCCGATTTCGCTTTTTCGGGATTAAGTTTGCGTTCGAGCGGCTCGGTCGATTCGGAAAGTTCTGTCATCAGTTCGGGGCTGATCGTCAGGCAATCGCACCCCGCCAGCTCGCGGATTTGACCGATGTTGCGGAAGCTCGCGCCCATGACCTCGGTCGGGATGTCGAACTTCTTGTAATACGTATAAATTTCATTAACTGACTGCACTCCTGGATCTTCTGGTCCGACATAATCTCGCTTGTTCGCAGCCTTGTACCAGTCGTAAATTCTCCCAACGAAGGGCGAGATGAGCTGCACTTTCGCTTCTGCTGCACGGACCGCCTGCGGAAGTGAAAACATCAGCGTCAGGTTGCAGCGAATCCCTTCCTTTTGCAGTTGCTCGGCCGCAAGAAGTCCTTCCCAAGTCGACGCGATTTTAATCAACACCCGTTCGCGCGGAATC
>QHNK01000043.1 GCA_003218415.1 Verrucomicrobiota bacterium
AGACGCCACAACCGGTCCGGCGCGAGGCGTGTTGAAGGCACTCTGCTACCAAGGTTAACGGCACATGCATCTAATCCAATTCCGCGAAATAATTCGAGATGCTGAAGTCGCATACGCAATTCATCCTATCGTGCGCAAGTACCTCCTAACCGTGGAAGACACGAGCAAAGCCCTAATCGCATGCGGCGTGCCGAGGGCTGCCAATGTAGCTCGGATTACGACCCGCCTGGATATGACCGCCGCTAATTTAACAGAGCGCAAGAGTGTCGCTAAAGGAGAGAGCGCTCCGGCTGTCGAAGCTGCAATCCCCGTTGATAACCCGGTCTCGAAAAACAATTGGCGCCAATGAGACGCTCAAAAAGAAGCGGCCCGATCCGCAACGCCCGTGGACGGGGCGCGACAGCCCGATCGTCTGACCAGGAAGTGATGCTGCATCTGTCGCGTTCTCAAATTTTCAAAGATTACGAACGGGCTTTCAGCGAAGCGATTGGCTTGCCGCTTAATATTCGAGGACACGATTCATGGTCGCCTGCACACCATGGCAAAACGGATCACGATTCATTCGCCGCGATTCTGGCTCGTTTCAACAAGGCTCGCGCCGCATGTCTAAGGGCCCAAACCGACGCATCCCAAGAAGCGGCCTCGACAATGCGCACCGTTACTTGGTTTGCGGGACTCTCCGAAAGCGCAGTGCCGGTGTATGTAGGTGATCACATTCTCGGTTTTCTCGAGACGGGCGAAGTACTGCTCAAGAATCCGACAAAGAAACACTTCGCGAGTATCACCCGGCAGCTCCGCGCGTGGGGCTACAAGACGGATTGGAAACAACTTGAGCGGGCCTATTTTCGGTCGTGCGTTTTATCGCCGGACCGATACCGCGCGATGTTGCGGCTACTGAGTATTTTTGCGCAGCACCTTTCGATCTTGTCGAATCAACTAGTCGTACGGCGCGAAAACGATGAGTCCACAAATATGACGCGAGCGCGAAAATTTATCGAGGACCATCAAGCGGAGCCGCTGTCGCTTGGGCGGATCGCCCAAGTGGCTAATATCAGCAGGCATTACTTTTGCAAGATGTTCAAGAAAGCGACTGGGATAAATTTCACCGACTACCTCTCGAGAGTTCGAGTGGAGAAATCGAAGACGCTTTTGCTCAATCCCAACTCGCGAATTAGCGAAGCTGCCTTCGCATGCGGATTTCAATCCATGACGAACTTCAATCGCGCGTTTAAGCGAATCGTCGGTCGCTCTCCCACGCAATTTCGCGAATCGCTTCCAAAGCTGCGACGCTCGGTATAGCGCTGTTGGTCCGGTGAGAAAGGCCGAGCAATTCGGCAAGGCGTGACTCATATGAGTCACAGGTGGAGCAATTGCCGTTCGGGTCGACCCAGTTGGGGTGCTGGACGCGCAAGGCAAGAAACGGTGAGTCTTTCGGAAAATACGCCCAGACCGTACTCACCAATGAGGTAAATTACAGAGTCCTTCGGACGAGAAAATAGAAAGATTACGTCATGAGAAAATTAACGCCGACCCTTATACAAAGCGGACTGCTGGCGGTGTTGCTGCAACACCAGCGCTACAAAATACGCCAGTTGGCCTGGCGTCGTGCACAACGCAACCAGATGCGCGACGTCCTTTCGAGTACCCTCACGTGGCCGTGGCGCGCTCTTACGGCACCCATGCCCGTCCGCCATTCGCGCCGAGCCCTTCGTCCGATACCTCCCGTGCCGCACTTGAATCTTTTACCGAGGCCAATTGCCATGTCTCATCAAATCCACACGTACACCGAGCTCCAGCAACAGATTCACGACGATCTCCGAATCCAACATCCCGAATGGATTGAGTCCAATGGCGAATCCCCCATGTGCGATTCGTACGAGTCGTGCCTCACGCAAATGCTTGACACTTTGACGCGAAGGGGATCCAACGGATCGATCGTTCCTCCTCATCGCGCGCTCGAACAGGCAGTAACTACAAGCTAAAGACTTATGGAATATGTTTTAAAGCTAGTTGAGCTATTCTTATTCTGTTTGGGGATCACCTACTTAGGGGCTCAGGCTTTCGTAGCTGCGCGAAGTAAATGACCGGCGACGCGTCTACCTTAATAATTCGGTTCGTCCTTTTAGCTGCTATTATTCTCGCTCCCTGGTTTTACAAGAGGAGTAAGAGAGTTAGGTTTGTCTGCGCTCAGGCCTATAAAAACAAGTTACCAGAAACACTGGAGTCTGGGACGCGTAGAGACCGGAAGTCCGGAATTCTTCCCATGCATCTATCGTAAGCCGCTTCCGGCGCGCCGTAGCCCGGTGCTACTTTGGCGGAGGAAGCTGCGATGCATGCGAGTCAAGCGCGTAGTCGAATTTTAGGCGCCACCAACCTGCAAGTGCCAGCGAGACGCCCTTTTCTTTCGCAAAGCGGGTTTCATACAGATTCTATCTTCGGGCAAGTCCGGAACACCACCGTGCAAGTCTGGACAGTTGGAGAAGGATTTGGGATTGGAAGCGAGTTCTCTCAGACATGCGGCGCGGCTAATAATTTTCGAGATCATGAGGTCCTTCTTCGTTGGTTCAAAGGAGCAGGCGACTACGTTAGTCGCCCCACACTGGGGCGAAACGCGCGGGATTTTCCGCACGCTCGCCGTCAGTGTTAGCGCATTACTGCACTTTTACTTCGATTGGTTTTTGCTTCGGCATTGGGCGTTTTGGCAGGTGAACCTGCAACACGCCGTCGCGAAACTCAGCCACGATCTTGGTTGGATCCGCATCTTCGGGTACGGTGAACGTACGCTCAAAAGTGCCAAAGAAGCGTTCGAGACGGTGGAATTTTCTCTTCTTTTCTTCCTTCTCGGCTCTGCGCTCGCCGGAAATGTAAAGAATGCCGTTTTCGATTGTTACTTTAACGTCATCCTTCTTCATCTCGGGCAGGTCAGCCTTGAACAGATACTCCTGATCATCCTCGGTGATGTCCACCAAGGGCGACCAATCGGCTAGCTTGAAGCTCCCGCCGTTCTTCGGGAAACGAATGGGAAAAGTCGGAAAGCCGCCAAACACCGTGCTAAGGCGGTTCTGAGCTTCTTCCATCTCCCGGAGTGGGTTCCATGTTATTAATTTATTCATATTTTACCTTTCTGGCATTGAGCTAAAGCCGTGTTGGTGCATCGCGCTAACCGCTTATTGTCAGAGTCGACCCGAATGTTGCGCACGTTGAGGAGGAGGCCCGGCTAAAGGCAAACACTTGGCGACTTCACTAGATCGCGGTCTTAGCCACGCAGGCTGGAAGCCCGCGTGCTGCTCCAGACAAAGATATCTGTTCCGACAGCGCATAGCGGCAGTCAGCAATCTGGCTTGCCATACGCGCTTCGGCCGCGCATTATGAAGTCCCGATGATCAGAGCGAATTGTCGGGCGCGGTTTACAGCGGCTGATTTCGACTTCATCGTGCGCACGCTCGCGCGGTCGCAAACCGACCAAGTCTCATTGGTCGATCTTCTGAGCGATATCGAAACGCGTGATTCCATCCTCGATCATCCACGACTGGTGGACGCGATCTTGAATCACTGCGGACATTTGCGGATATCGTCTCAGTTTTACTTTTACGTTCTGGCCCGGCACGTTTTGCAACAGGGCGGAATCGGCGACCGCAAGCTTTGTGATTATATCGGGTCGTTGCTTGAAACATTTTCGCGCGCCAGCCGGTTGCAGATCTCTGATGAGGCCCATCATCTCGCCGAGCAATACATCTCCGACATGCTCATCGGGCTGACGCGCGCGACTCCAGAACAAGCGTTTTTGCTTCGAGCGCACATTGGTAATTACTCGCTTTTCATCAGCGGAATTTTTCACGAGAACACGCAACGGCGCAGTCTGCGTGGTGGGCCGGACATCGAGTTTTACGAGCAGGTCGGCCGGACGAACTATCAACTTGTTTCCTCGCATGTGGTGGCTCGCCGCTGCGAACTGGATGACGTTTTCGAAGGATTAGCGGATCGATTTCGAGAGGTCCGGCTCGCGCTGAATCAGCTTTCCGATCAGTTGCTGAATCTGGACGAAGACGCGCGTCCCTCGCTTTCTTTGTGAACGAGACACTCTTCAGCCAAATCCAGCGATTATTTGAACGCACATACGCGCAGGTCGGGATCAATCTGGAAGATTGCCTGATTGATCGGACGCGCTGCGCGCAGTTGTCGATGCTCGCGGGAAAATCGGCCCGGGAACTGAGCGAACTCGCGCGCACTTTTTTGCGGCGTGCCGGCGACCAACTTTATGTCGGCATTTACTATTCCCGCTGGCTGATCGAACAACTCGAACAACACGATCCGCGCTCGGGCTTGGGTGACCGCAACATCCGGTCGCTGATCATGTTCGTGGAAGAATTGAATCACGCGTTGCACGCCGCGCTCCAGTTCAAACGCGGAGTGCGCGAGATCGCGGCGGAAGATTTTGCGCGCAACCTTGAGCTTCAGGCGCAGGTGGACACTTATCTGGTTCTTCTACTGTTTGTCGCCTTTTTCCGAAAAACGCAACGCGTTTC
>QHNK01000044.1 GCA_003218415.1 Verrucomicrobiota bacterium
AGCGCGGATCGCAGCTATTCCGGCGGCGCAAGCGAGGGGATGGCCACAGTAAGTCAAGCCGGTGAACAGCATCTGGTTTTCTAAATGCCGGGCGACATTTTCGTTCACCACCACGGCCCCGAGCGGCAAATGTGCACCGGTCAGCCCTTTCGCTAGTGTCATCAGATCGGGTTTGCCGGCGTCGCCGTGTCGTTGCCACGCGAACCACTCGCCGCAGCGACCAAAACCGCTCATCACTTCATCAGCAATAAGGAATACGCCCCGAGAACGTGCAAGCTCACGTAGACCCGGCCAGTAATTGTCCGGCGCGACGATGCCATTGGTCCCAGCATTGGGTTCCATGAGAACAGCCGCGACCGACTCCGCACCTTTGCGGTCGATCTCCTCAGCGAGGGCGGCGACGGCACGCTGGCCGCACTCGATTTCGTTGCTGCTACCAAACGGGCAGCGATACACATATGGGGGCGGGACCCGCGCAACCGCGTAGCGCTCCGGATCGGCCTGATCACGAGTACGTGCGTCTCCGGACAGCGCCATGCAGGCATAGCTCGTGCCATGGTAAGATCGATCGCGAGTGATTATCCAACCTTGCGTAAGCCCCCGCGCTTGCCGCGCGAACTTGACTGCCTGTTCGTTCGCGTCGGCGCCGGTTACAGTGAAAAATACCCGACCGTGCTTGAAGCCCGCCTTTTCGAGCAACGCTTGCGCCAGTTCTGCACGCGGCTGCGCGCCCCAAGCGGACGTAACAAAACATAAACGCTCAGCTTGTTCACGTATTGCTTCAACAACCGTGGGATGCTGGTGCCCCAAGTTGCTACACCCGGCTAGACTGCTCATGTCTAGATAATCATTGCCGTTTGCGTCCCAGAAGTGCGCGGCACGTCCACCGACAATGGTCGGTGCCTGCCATTGAGTCTGGACACACCAGCTGTGCAAAACGCTGTCGCGCTCGCTAATCACGGGAAAGTCATTCTGAGCTTGGCTTGCGTTCGATAATCGAACATTAATTCGCATTGCGCACATCATGAAATCCCATTATGGTTTCCCTGTCAATCAATCATTGAAATCCCGCCATGGTTTACCGCGTTTCGTTCACCGAGAGCCCTGATTACATGCAATCGTTGGCCCGTGGTTTGCAAGTATTGTGCGCGTTCAACCGCGAACAACCCCGTTGCACCCTTTCTGAAATTGCAGCCCAGACCGGCTTGTCGCGTGCGGTTGCCCGGCGCAGTTTGTTGACCCTGCGACACCTTGGCTATGTAGCTGCGCAGGGCCGACACTTTTTTCTGACACCGCGAGTGCTTGAGCTGGGCCACAGCTACCTTTCTTCGCTGGACCTGACTGAATTGGCGCATGAAGCGATGGAACAGTTGTCGCAGCGGGTAGGCGAGTCGTGTTCAATGTCGGTGTTGGATGGCACTGAGATCATTTATGTAGCTCGCGTGGCAGTCCGACGCCTGATGAGTGTCGCGCTCGGTGTGGGCGCGCGGTTGCCGGCATTTGCCACCTCGATGGGTCGGGTCCTGTTGGCGGACAAATCGGACAGCGAGCTCAGCGCCTGGTTGCGCGAAAATAGGTTCTACCCGATTACCGCGCACACCACGTATAAGATCCGCGCGCTTCAAGCGGAAATCCTCAAGGTGCGCCGCCAAGGCTACGCGTTCGTTTCCCAGGAACTGGAGTTGGGACTGTGCTCGATTGCCGTTCCGATTCGTTCCACCACAGGACTGGCCGTGTGCGGCCTCAACGTCAGCATGCGTTATAGCGACGACGTGCATGCTGTGGCACGGAAGAAAATGTTGCCTGCTTTGCATAGCGCTCGTCAGGCGATTGAACACGCGATCGCACGCAATGGTTGGCAGCCGCTGGTTTCCCGAAGCGCATATGGCTAATGTTTTCATTGCGGCAGCAACCCGAACACCGTTTGGCCGCTACGGTGGACGGCTGGCAGCGGTGCGCTGCGACGATTTGGCTGCGGCGCCACTTACGTCGTTGATTGTCAATTATCCTGCCGTCGACTGGGGCGCTGTGGATGACGTTATTCTCGGTTGCGCCAATCAGGCCGGTGAAGACAATCGCAATGTCGCTCGCATGGCCGCGCTGCTGTGCGGCCTCCCGGCAACAGTTCCCGCGATGACAGTAAATCGACTGTGCGCTTCCGGCTTAGAAGCGATTGGTCTCGCGGCTCGCGCAATCGCGGGCGGCGATGCACAGTTGGTGATTGCTGGTGGTGTCGAAAGCATGTCACGGGCGCCACTCGTCATCCCCAAGGCGGATGTTGCTTTTAGTCGCGAGCAAAAGCTGGAGGACAGTACGCTCGGATGGCGTTGCATTAACGCGGTGATGCAGGCGCGCTATGGCGTCGATTCGATGACGCAGACCGCGGACAATCTTGCGCGCGAGCTTCACATTGCGCGCGCGTGCCAGGACGCATACGCCTGGCGCAGCCAACAGCGCACTGCGCACGCGCAGGCGCGAGGCTGCTTGGGAGAGGAGATAACGCCAGTGCCCGTGCGGCACGGCAATGAAACAGTCATGGTCAGTGAAGACGAACATCCGCGCCCCAACATCACGCCAGAGCACCTAGCCAAACTCAAGCCGCTGCTAGGCGCCGACAGCACCATTACCGCAGGCAATGCCTCCGGGGTAAATGACGGTGCTTGCGCTCTTTTGGTCGCGTCGGCAGCAGCGCTAGAGAAATACGGATTACAGCCGTTGGCCCGCGTTGTCAGCATGGCAGCGGCAGGCGTTGCGCCGCGAATCATGGGCATTGGACCAGTCCCAGCGATCAACAAATTGCTAGCGAAAATCGGCCTGCGCCTCGACGACTTCGACCGTATCGAAATCAATGAAGCATTCGCGGCCCAGGTACTCGCGTGTACGCGCAGCCTTGGACTGCCCGACGATGCTGAACATGTCAACGGCAACGGCGGCGCGATCGCGCTCGGACATCCGCTTGGCGCTACTGGCGCGCGTTTAGTGATGACTGCAGCCTACGCTTTGCGCAGGCACCAGCAGTCCCGCGCCTTGGTGAGCCTGTGCGTCGGTGTTGGCCAAGGGGTTGCTTTAGCGCTTGAGCGGGTGTGAGGAGTCCCGAGTCACCGTGGGCGTAATTTTAGATTATCAATTACCAATTTTAGCAGAACTTCGATCAGCAGAAAAATCGATCAAGCCTGGGTGTGACGGACGTAATGTCGCTCGACGCCTTTCGGGAGCAGGCGTTTGCGACCGCGCTGTCGCCGGCGTGCGAGGGTTGCGCGCCCGCCTTTGGTACGCATCCGGGCACGGAAACCGTGCTGACGTTTGCGTGTTCGCTTGGATGGCTGGTAAGTGCGTTTCATAAAACCGGGAAATAGCTCCGGCCCGATTTGAGAGCGGTTACACTAGGAGTGAGGAAGCCATTGTCAATTGCGCCGCGCGCCGCAACCGTCGATCTTTGATTCGGAGATTGCCACCGAGTCCGACTTTGAGATAAACAATAAAACCGATGAGCGAACATATCGTAATCGAACCAGCGACCGAGGCCGACTTGGACGAGCTGTCGGAAATGCTGGGCGGATTGTTCGCTCAGGAAAGCGATTTTCGGCCGGACAAGGACAAACAGCTTCGTGGTTTGCGGCTCATTTTCGAACAGCCGAGCCGCGGGCGCGTCTTCGTGCTGCGACGCGACGGCGCGATTGTGGGAATGATCAATCTGCTTTTCACAATCAGCACGGCCGAAGGCGGCTTCGTCATTCTGTTGGAGGACCTGGTGATTCATAAGGAATACCAGGGCAAGGGCTACGGCTCGAAACTTCTCCAGTACGCCATCGATTTCGCGAAACAGAAAAACTTTCTCCGCATCACATTGCTGACCGATCGCCCGGAAAACGTGGCCCAGGCATTTTTCCGAAAACACGGTTTCGTTGAGTCTTCGATGATTCCAATGCGCCTGTTGATCACGCCGCAACGGAATAGTGATCAGTGATCGGTGATCAGTGTAGCCACCGGCCTATGGCCGGTTTCCACTGCGAGACGGCCCACAGGGGCGTGGCTACAGCCATTAACGGTGTTCTTTCCCGTCGATCCAACTATTCACTTGAGGCCCGATGCGTCTTTTGAATTCCGCGCGGAACTGAACTTCGTCCATAACCTTTGCTACTTCCCTCGCGCTGGCGGCCGACAAATTATTTTTGGCGTAGCTCTTTAATTCATTGGCACGCAAGTCATCGGAAAAAAAGGTGAACAGACCGGGCGCATACCGATTCGCGCCAGCCGCATCGATCTTGGCGAGCAGCGTTTTCATATTTGCCTTCGCAAACTCCCAGGCAATATCCGGATGACCGCTGTCGCGCGCGACCGCCGGGACCAGAAATACCGCGCGACTCGTCGGCAGCTCATCGGTGAGCGCAATGGGAAGCGTCTTCTTCACCAGCTTGGGGTCGATTGCTTCGGCCAGCGCGTTGTAGTAATTCTGTTTTTCCTCAATGCTCGTCGTTTTCAGCCCCAGCTCGTGAAGTTTGCTCCAGGTCTTTTCGTCTGCGTATCGGCCAACGACCGCAAGAACCGACGGACGCAGATCAGGCGCGAGTGATGCGGGATTTGCGAGGTATTTTTCGAAACGCTCGCGACAGCCCGCGGTGATCCCTGGATCATTCAAATCTCCCAGAGCGTTGATCAGGCTCGCGCGCAAGTTCCCCACGGTGGGCGGCTCGCCCTTTTTCGGTTCCCAGCCCAGCGTCTCAAACGTTGGACGCAAAAGCGATCGGGAGTAGCGCTGAAATTTTTCGCGCTCCGGACTACCAATAAGGAGCCGATTGATGAAATCCAGCACATTGATGATCTGTTCGCGTTCAGCCAGTTCAGTGGAAGCAGGCAACTTTTCCACCAACCCAAAATAGCGTGAGACAGGCACGCGGCCAGCCTGCACAAGCGCCCACGCATCGCTCAAGAGATTGACGCGATCTTCAACACCCAGCTTCGGCAGAGCTTCGAGTAGTAACTTCCAGGAGGGCTCATCGTATTCGACCCGATAATTCCCCGCTCCGTTTACATTCAATTTAAGCGCGCGATCTGCGGGAATGTTTTGCAGGCTTTCGAGTTTGCTGGTCATCAGCAAAGTCCCAGGCTCTTCTCTGACGACTGAGTATGTCAGCGGCATTTTCCACTCAAGCGGCGGCGCGTTTTTGAAATTCACCGTGAAGCGCTCTTGTCTGAGCGAGACTTTGCCGCCTGCTTCGCGCTCAACTTTCACGACTGGAAATCCTGGCTGCTCCGTCCAGCCAGCCGCGATCTCGCCGATCGGTTTCTTCGAAGCTTCTGAAAGCGCGTTCCACAAATCCGCAGTGGTCGCGTTCGAATATTGATGCTCGGCGATGTAATGGCGAATGCCATCGCGGAAAACCTCTTCGCCGAGAAAACTTTCCAGCATTCGAAGAAACGACTGGCCCTTTTTGTAAGTGATATCATCGAAAGCGCTGTTGGCCTCCGCCTCGGTTGCGACGGGCTGCTGAATTGGATGCGTAGTTGATCGCGCGTCGCCCTCCATCGCGGCCTCCTTGGCGATTCCGACACGCCGGGTCGGGTCCCGCGGTGTTTCCCGTCGCATCCAGACCTCCCATTGCGGATTAAAATGCGCCGTGCACTTGGTGCCCATCCATGAAGCGAACC
Organism: Verrucomicrobiota bacterium; assembly: GCA_003218415.1. Taxonomy (GTDB): domain Bacteria; phylum Verrucomicrobiota; class Verrucomicrobiia; order Chthoniobacterales; family UBA10450; genus Udaeobacter. Next base: position 5,650 of record QHNK01000044.1, read on the forward strand.
CTTCGTTGAGCCAGAGGTTGTCCCACCAGGCCATCGTCACGAGATCGCCAAACCACATGTGCGCCATCTCGTGCGCGATAACTTCGTAGATAATTTGCTTGGTCTCCGCAGAGGAGTTTTTCGGATCAAACAAAAGCGCGGACTCGTAATAAGTGATTCCACCCCAGTTTTCCATCGCGCCGCCGAAACCGCCGGGCAGAGCGATTTGGTCGAGTTTCGGCAAGGGATAGGGCACGCCGAAATAATCGTTGTAGTATTGCAAGATCTGCGCCGTAGCTTCGAGCGCGTATCGGCCCAGTTCCGCTTTTCCTTTCGTTGCGATGACACGAATCTGCGTCGGACCGATCCGCGATTCGATGAGATCGAACTCGCCAGCAACGAACACATTCAAATAACTCGACATCGGCGGGGTCGCGGCAAAGCGCACCTCTTTTCCGCCAGCGATTTTTTTCTCGCTCTCAATCGGCATGTTCGAGACGGCGACCCAATTTCCCGGAACGACGGTCGTCAATTGAAAGCGCGCGCGAAAGGCCGGTTCGTCCCAACAAGGGAAAAATCGGCGAGCGTCAGTTGCTTCAAACTGCGTCCCAAGCATGAATTTTTTTTCGGCAACTGCCGGACTCCCCTGCTCCTGATAACGCATGTAAAAAAGGCCCTGCCCTTGCTGATTGATTTTGCCAGAAAAACTAAGCGCAAGCCTGTGATTTCCGGCCGCGAGTTCCGACGGCAATGCGAGGATGATCAGTTCGTTTTCGCGGTCGATCTGAATTGCAGACTTGGGCAGCACTTTGCCATCCAGAGACGCGTCGCTGATTTCCATCTCCAGCGCATTGAGCACCAACCGATGAACCGGGTTGCGCACGTCGAGCTTTACCGTTTCTGTTCCGCTGAACTTTAAAGCATCGATGTTCGGAACGATGCGAATGGAGTAATCCGTCGGAACGACCTCTTTCGGCAATTTTCCCGGGGTGTCTTTAAAACTGAATGGTTTTTCCGCAGACATGATGGCGGGGAAGGTAATGGACAACACCGCGGCGAGAAAAGGAAACAGAGGGCGCATTTCTCGCATTAAGACAATGGACATAACTATTCGCGTCAACACATGGCAGGTGGCGGTGCGTCCGGTGGTCGCTCCCTACCTTTACTGCACAACCAAAACCAGAAGCAATTGTCCGCCGCCGACCTGCGGGCCTTTGATGACCAAGGGGCTGCGTTTGCTCAGCTTGGTGTCGGTCTCGAGCAAGAGCTCTTTCTCCTTGTAAAGTTTCAGGTTCAAAACGTAACCTGCCTCCGTCTCGCCTCGCGCATCAACATGCAGCCCGAAGAATTTGCTCGTTGCAAGCCAGTCTTCCTGGCCGGTCTTGAGTGTCTTTTGCGACTGGCCAATCACCTCAAATTGGTTGTAGCCGAAAAATTTTTTTAGTGACCCCTCGATCCGAGTCAATTCCGGTGGCATCGGTTGTGGCTGGGCGACGTTCTCCGCGATGACAAGTCCGCTCCAGACCGTCTCCGCTCCCTGCAGCGCATGCGTCGCGCCTATCGTCAGGGCGATAAAAGAGATTAAGAACGCCGGCGAGCGACCCATGAGCGGCTATTTTGCTGCGTAGTCGGCCGGCAAACTTTGCAATCCCTCTGTCCAAAGGACCGTTACGCGGTCTTGTTTTACCTCAAAGATCGACACGGTCGCATTTGGGCTGACGACCGGATCAACGCGGGCGTTTAGAATTTGGGTAAGGTATTGCGACTCCTCAGCCGGATTTTTCTCACGCATGACAAGGACCGTGAAAACCAAAAAGACAGCAAGCGACAGAGCGCCTGTCCACAACAGGCG
>QHNK01000032.1 GCA_003218415.1 Verrucomicrobiota bacterium
CGGACGGCCGATGAATGATTGCGGGAGTAAGACGCCGCTGGCACGGTTCTTGGATTTAATTGGTAGGGGCGGTTCACCGAACCGCCCGCGGGCGATTGAGGTCAATCGCCCCTACCTGCCTTGGATTGTTGCGCATCTAAACGAATTGATAGAAAGCGACTTCGATTCGCTCGAAAGATCGGAGACGCGATTTCATGTAGTTCATTCGCCGCGCAGCCACGATTATTTCAAGCACAGCCGATTTCCGTTCGAAAAATTGCGCGCTCTTGGATTCAATATTTGCCTCGGCACTGATAGCCTCGCTAGCAACGAAAACCTGAGTTTGTTTGCCGAGATGCGCGCATTTCAGAAGGAGTTTCCAGGCGTTCCTCCGGAAGAAGTTTTGCAAATGGTAACCGTCAATCCGGCGCGCGCGTTGCGGCAGGAAAATGCGCTCGGACGAATCCGGCGCGGCTGTCGCGCCGATTTGATTAGCATTCCCTGTAGCGGAACCGACGATGTCTTTGCGGAAATTATTGCGTTCGAAGAGGCGGTCGATTGGATCCTCTTGAATGGAAAAGAGAAGCGGAATACTCCTCACGCTGCTAAGCTGTCGAAATGAGTTCCGCTAAACAGAATGCGCCCAGCACGCGCGAGATGGAGCGCATCAACTGGCTGGAATTTCGTGAGTGGGTTCCGGCAAAAATCCAAACCGTCTTGCTCCCGTTGGGCACGCTTGAACCGCATGGCGTTGCACCTAATGGAACGGACATTCTCGCCCCGGTAGCGATGGCGCGCGAGATCGCACCACGCGTCAACGCGATGATTGCGCCTGTAATTTCATACGGATTCACTGGAATCATGGACGCCTACCCGGGGAGCTTCACAGTTCCCGAGGACACTTTTCGCAATTATGTTCGCGCGGTCCTGACCGGCCTGGCGCAGAACAAATTCAAGAACATTATTCTGCTGAACGGCCACGGCGGCGGGCAGACGGCGATTTTGAGCGCGCTCGCGCAAGAGGTCGGCCGCGAGACGAACACCAGAATTCTGGTCGTGAACTGGTGGTCTTATTGTAGCGATGTCACGCTGGAGGTGTTCGGCGAAGACGGCGGTCACGGAGCAGAAAACGAGAGCGCATACATCATGGCGATTGATTCCACGCTCGTTCAGAAGAACCGTTACAAGCCGGAGATGGCGACGGCACTTCCCGCGCCGAACACGTGGAGCGCGTATCCTTTCCCGTCAACGATCATGCTCTACAAGGAAGGCCAGGGGTATCCGACCTTTGATCCCGCAAAGGCGAAAAAATATTTCACAAAAGTGAACGACAAAATCGCCCGCCTCATTCAGGAAACGATCGAGAAATGGGACATGGCGGGAGTATGAGCGCCACGCTGCCCTAGAGTGCTTGCTCGCCGTCAGCCATGCCGGTAAACTCGGCATATGGCAGGACAGGGAATGCGGCAGACGCAGAATCTTGCACTTCAGCAAGTTCTTTCGCCGCAGCTGCAACAAAGCCTGCTCATTCTCCAGACTCCGCTGCTTGAGCTGCGTAACCTCGTTCAACAGGAAATGGAGACAAACCCGGTGCTCGAGGAATTGCCGGAGGAGCCCGGTGCCGATGAACGCAACGAGGTTGAACCTTCCGCAGACGACAATTTCAAGAATGAATTCGAGAAACTGGCGAGTTTGGATGAGGAATGGCGCGATTACATGGCCCAGTCGGCCAGCTATCCCGAAGGCTTTCGGGATTCAAAGGAAGCGCAAGATAAACGCCAGTTCGTTTTCGACTCCATTCCAGTGCAGGAGACGCTTCAGCAAAATTTGATCGGGCAACTGAATCAGAGCCTGCTCAGCGCCAGCGATCGCAAAGCTGCCGAGCTAATCATTGGCAATATCGATGACAATGGATTTCTCCAGAGCACGCCAGAGGAAATGGCGCTGAACTCGGGAATTCCAAAGGAAGATTTCGAGAAGATGCTGGTGCTGATCCAGAGTTTCTATCCGTCTGGAGTTGGGGCGCGTGATCTGCGCGAGTGTTTGCTCATTCAACTGGCGCGAGGAGGGAAGGAACGCAGCCTGGAGTACAAAATTGTCTCCGAGCACATGGAAGATTTGGGTAAGCGACGTTTTCCCGAAATCGCGCGCCGGATGGGAATTAGCGTGGAAGACGTGCAAAAGGCCGCTGACAACATCGCACGCCTAAATCCGCGTCCGGGTCAGGTTTTCGCTGCTGCGCCGCAAAACTATGTGCTGCCCGACGTGATGGTAGAAAAGGTGGATGGCGAGTATCAGGTCAGCTCGAATAATGAGCAGATTCCGCATCTGCGGATCAGCAATTTATACAAAGACATCATCGCCTCCGGCAACACCCAGACCAGCGATGTCAAAGATTACGTCCGCGACAAAATCCGGAGCGGAAAATTCCTGATCCGCTCGATTCATCAACGCCAGCAGACGATTCTCAACATCGCGTGGCAGATCGTTTCGCGGCAGCGCGATTTTCTTGAACATGGCCCGTCCCATCTGAAGCCGATGACGATGGGAAACGTTGCCGATGCCGTGGGCCTGCACGAGACCACAGTTAGCCGCGCTGTGTCCGGCAAATACATGGCCACGCCGCAGGGGGTTTTCGAGATGAAATACTTTTTCACCTCCGGCTACCAAACTGCGACCGGCGAATCGCTGAGCAACACCAGCGTGAAAGAAGCCATTCTCGATTTGGTGAAACACGAGAATGGCAGCGCGCCGTTGAGCGACCACGAGATCGTCGAGATTCTTGGAGAGCGCGGCATTCCGATCGCGCGGCGCACGGTGGCCAAGTACCGCACCGAGTTGAATATTCTGCCAAGCCACATGCGGCGGAAATATTGAGCCTCCGCCTCAAGTTGAATTGCCATGAAACCTTCCCTTCGCGCAGCTGTGATCGCCGAATGGCGCGGCTTGCCTGAGAGAAGAATGCGGGCCGACCGCTGGCAGTTGCCCGCGGAGCTCGTGCCGAAGATGATGCAGCGCCTGGGACTTCGTGAGCGCCTGCATGAAACAGAAGTAATTGAGACATGGTCAAAGATCGTTGGCGAATTCATCGCCACGCACTCAGCCCCCTTCGCGTTGCGTGACGGAATTCTCTATGTCCGCGTGCTCCAACCCGCTTTGCATTACGAGCTGGAGCAAATTTCCAAGAAAGACATCTTGCGAAAGCTCAAAACACGCTTCGGCGGCAAAATCATCCGCGACGTTCGTTTCCGCGTCGGCTGAAGACCAGCGGCTCGTCCGCTGTTTTGTTTTACAAAGCTAAGTATCTTCTGCTAAAGCTACGGCACGGAAGCGGGCGAGTTGTATCGCATTCTCAGTCCCAAAGGTTCTGTCCGGCAAACGATACTCTCTGCCCGTCTGGTTTACAGTAAATCCGACGAAAGCTATGCAACTTTGATGTCTCTGAAACAATGGCAAGAAGCCGCGTTCTCCAAGCAAGCTGGTACGATTATCCGCAGTATTATGACATTGTCTTCCAAGCCTACACTCAACGCGAAGCCGACTTCATCGAGGCCGCATGCCGAAAATATTGTCCTTTTGCGGCCCGCCGGTTGCTGGAGCCTGCCTGCGGCACGGGTCGACTAATCATCGAGTTGGCCACCAGAGGCTACGAACTGAGCGGCTTTGACCTCAGCCAGCCAGGGCTGCGTTACCTTCGACGGCGGCTTGCACGTTTTCGTCTGTATGCCGAGATATTTGAAGCCGACATGTCCAATTTTCGGATCGGTCAGCCGGCGGATGCGGCATACTGCGTTATCAACACGTTTCGTTACCTGCTAAGGGAGCAGTCGGCGCGCGGCCACTTGGAGTGTATTGCCGCCAGCCTTCGTCCTGGCGGCATCTATATCCTCGGCTTGCATCTGTTGCCTTTGGGTGGCCACAAAGAGGACTCCGACTGCTGGACGCAGCGGAGAAGCGAAACGGAAGTGAGTGTGACGGCCCGGTTACTACGCACCGATCGGCGCCGGCGGATTGAGGACGTTCAGCTCTGTCTGATGGCGCGCAGCGGATCGAAAGAATTGCGCCTGCAGCACGCCTTTCAGTTGCGCACGTACACGGCAAGGCAATTTCGACGGCTGCTCGATTCGGTTCCGTCGCTGGAACTGTGCGACGTCTATGATTTCCGGCACGACATTGCACAACCGTTCGCGCCGAATAATGAAACGGCTTACAGCGTTTTCGTGTTACGCCGCCACCATCATGTTAGTTAAACCTACAAAGAGGGCTTGACATTAACGTAGAGGATAAGTCACATCTCGGGTATGACACAAAATACACTTCCAGCACCGGGACCGAAACCAGAACCGCCGCCAGGACCGCCGCCAGGACCGCCGCCAGGACCACCACCCCCGCGACCTTGATACGTTTGGCATTGGGTGGCGCTGGGATTTAATAATAGTGGCGGTTCGAACTAGTTGCGACCGTTTTGAGACTAAAGTCTCTACCCGTCTCGCGTGGGTGAGCTACAGATCGGAGCAGTTTACTTCGGCGGGGGTGAAGCGACGAGTTTTTGGAAGCGCGGATCAGTCCGGAGCGGATCAAACATCGGATCGAGCCGCAGCAGTGCCGGAGTAAGTGGCGCCACAGCCAGCGGCACTGCATACGGCATCGAGAGCACTTGCTGTAAAGCGGCGATGGCGCGATCGGGTTCCCCTAGCCGCGCCGCGACCCGGGCAAAGATCTCGATCGGACATGCACCAAGGTAGGCGTCCTTCTCGAGCGGGATCGCGGCCATGGCGCGCTGCGCCAGAGTGAACGCAGCGGCCTTGTCACCCAGGCCCATATTGGTTAGGGCGAGGTCTCCAATGAGTTGATAATTATCCGGCTGCTCTTTGACGAAGGGTTCCAGCTCAGTGCGTGCCTGCCGCCAAGTTCCCTGGGCAGCGGCCTGGTCGCCCGCGACTTCTTGCGCCCAGCCTAACCAAAAGCGCAGTTCCCAATTGATGTAACCCAACGCCGGATCAGGCTTAGCGAGTATTTCCTCTAGCCGAGCGATCATTGGTGCAGGGCGGCGCTCCAGGATTGCTTGATAAACTTGTATTTCCAGCACTCTGGTGTCTTCGGGGTTCGGATGCAGCGGCGAAAGGAGCATCGAAGCATGCGTCAGGTCGCCTTCGGCTTGTGCGATTGCCGCCTTTAGCGCGAGAGCATCTACGTCGTCCGGCGTGATATCGAGAACCTGCTCAAGCTTCCGAAGCGCTTCCGGGAAACGCCGAAGGGCAATATAGGAATATGCGTGTTCACTCAGTGCTTCAGTGTCGCGCGGGCCAAGCCGCTCAGCTTCATTGAAGTATGCCTCGCTCCGCTGCCACTGGCCGCGCCGCCGCATGACATAAGCCAGCGCTGCAGGAATCTGACTGCTATTCGGCAGGGATGAGCGCGCTTGCTCAAAATAATGCACTGCGGTGCCGTAATCCTTCAGACAGGCGTAATGATAAAATCCCTTGGCCAATACGGCCTCGCCGAGATTGGGCTGAAGAGCGAGCGCAGTTTCGGCTGCCTGCCGTGTCTCCTCACGAAGTGCGAGGGTTGGTTGGAGCATCGCTGTGATGTAGCCGCGCGCATTGTTGTATGACAGCAGCGCCCAGGCAAGGGCGAACTTCGGATCCAACCGCACCGCTTCTGTCAGATACTTCCGAGCACCGAGAGCGCGCGCTGTTGTGATTTGCGTTTTCAGAATATAAGCCAGACCGCGAAGGTAGGCATCGTAAGCATCGGGATTGTCTGTCGGTTTGGCGTTGACGGCCTGCTCTTCCCTGCCTGTGAGCGAAGCGTTCAACTGGTCGGCGACAGCTTTGGCGATCTCACTCTCGACCGAAAAGATGTCAGTCAGTTTGCGATCAAACGTGTCCGCCCAAACATGGGAATCACTGGCGGCATTGATCAGCTGCACGTTGACACGCACGGCGTCGCCGCTCTTCTGCACGCTGCCTTCCAGGATGTGCGCGACGCCAAGCTGCCTGGCGATCTCGGTTAGATTTTCCGGCGCGCTTTTGTAATGCTGCGTGGACGTGCGCGAGATGACCTTGAGATCGGCGATCTTGGATAAGCGCGTCAGAATCTCGTCCTGGATGCCGTCGGCAAAATAGGCATTGGCCTTTTCCTCGCTCCGGTTTTCAAAAGGCAACACGGCAATCGATTTTTCCAGAATCGTCGGCGCATGTGACACAGTCTTAGGATGCTGATTGGACACTCCGAAATACACGCCAGTCAACGCGAGAACGGCGGCTGCCACGACTCCACCGACAAGCAATGCTTTCCTATTTGGACTCTTGCCAGGTATCGTCCTCGTTGTCGCCCGTCCTGACGGAAGCTGAAGCCGTTGTGCAACGTCAACTGTCGATTGCGGCCGCCGCGACGGATCTTTTGCAAGGCAATCCGCGACCACTTTTTCCCAAATCTGTGGAATGGACGCCGGCTCAATGTTGAATTCTTTCCGCCGCTCGGTCATCGATGGGGCTACTCGCTCGCAAATCTGCCGATCGACGTTGCCCGAATAGAACGGCGGCTTGCTGGTGAGCAATTCATAAATTGTCGCGCCTAACGAGTAGATGTCGTCGAGGTGCGTAGAGCGCTCGCCATTGAGTTGTTGGGGACTCATATAAACGAGCGTGCCACTTCGACCTTGCTCCGTGGTCAAGCGGCTCGCTGAATCGGCGAGACTGCGCGCTATACCAAAGTCCGCCACTTTCAGATCGCCTCGCTGATTCACCATCAGGTTGCCAGGCTTCAAATCACGATGAATCACCCGGGCGCGATTATGCGCATAATCGAGCGCCTCACAAAGCTGAGTCACCCAGCCGGCGATCTCATGCGGTTCAAAAACCTGGTGCTCTTTCCCGGCGCGCAAGTTTGAAAGCGTTTCGCCGTTGACGTACTCCATGGAAATACAGCCAGAGCGTTCATCGTGAACGAAGTCGTGAATCCGAACGATGTGCGGATGCGTCAATTCCAGGCAGCGCTTCGTCTCACGCTTGAGTTGATCCGCCAGCGCAGGATCCTGGATCATCAGGTCGGGAAGAAATTTTAGCGCGACATCGCGCTCCAGTTCCTCGTCGTGCGCCAACCACACGATCCCCATCCCGCCTCTGCCGAGGACTTTGACCAGGGTGAAGCGGCCAAAGACCTTTTGTCCGCTGGCGAACTCACTCGACGTCGCTGCTGCGACATCGCCTGCGCGTTCAGTGCTCACTTCAAGTGAGTATACATTACCAGGGTCGGAAGGAAGTTAAAAGCTAGAAGGCCCGTTCCTACAACGCCTCTTCGGGTTTGCACGCGCAAACCCGCCTCCCGGAGAAATATTGCGTCTACTATGAGCTTTTGATAGAATGGTTTCTGCGTGAATGCCCCCCCAGAGGAAGGTGCCTGGCTGGAAGCGGCCGATGGCACACAGTATCCGATCCATGGCAGTTGTTCGCTCGGACGAACCGCTGCCAACACGATCGTGCTGGAATCGCCGAAAGTGTCGCGGCGGCACGCGCTTATTCACCTGCAAAATATCGGCGAGCTTTGGCTCATCGATTTCGGCAGCAGCAACGGAACTTTTTTGAACAAGCGCCGAATTCATCACCCCATTCGACTAAGGGACGGGGATCACATCACAATCAGCGATCAGCTTTTGACGTTCCGGCAGCCAGTGACCATTTCAGAAGAGTACAAGACGGACGTGATGCAACGGACGTTGCGAGAGCTCGAGAATATTCCCTGCTGGCTCCTGGTCGCGGACATTCGCGGTTTTACGCCTCTGAGCCGCCAGCTGCAGAGCGAAGACTTGGACGTGCTTGTTGGAGCGTGGATTTTTAGTTGCAAAGAGATCATCGAGAGCCGCCACGGTATTGTTAACAAATATCTCGGCGACGGTTTTCTTGCCTATTGGCCCGACGCCGCGACAACTCCGGAAGAGATCGTGGCGGTGATCTCCGCGCTCAAAGAATTGCAACGGAAAAAATGGCCGGAGTTTCGCTTCGTTGTTCATTTCGGGGCCGTCGCGATTGGCGGGGTCGCGTCGATGGGCGAAGAAAGCTTGATGGGAGGCGAAGTGAATTTGATCTTTCGCCTGGAAAAATTGGCTAGCTCATTAGGCGAACCTTGCTGCCTGAGCGAAACGGCGTGCACGAAGCTACAAGGACTCGTTCCAACACGTTCGCTTGGCGAATTCGAATTGAAAGGTTTTGAGGGAAAGTGCGCTTTCTTTGCTCTTTAGAAACGCTTCGGCGCAAAGACCCATTCTCGACGGTCGTTTTCGAGTTGGTTAATAAAGACCCTCCCGGATTCGTCCGTTGCCCCTGAAGCGGAGAAAAGGTATCGTCGAAATCTTAAAAGGTGAACGCGCAAGATACATCTGCGGAGCCGACGCCTGATCTCCAGCTCGAGATAGCACATCTCCTATTAATCGATGTTGTCGGTTACTCGAAACTGCTCGTCAACGAGCAGATTGAAGTGCTGCAGAAGTTGAATCAAATCGTCCGCGCAACGGAACGTTTTCGCGCGGCGGAAGCAAGCGATAAACTTATTCGAGTGCCAACTGGCGATGGGATGGCGCTACTTTTTTTTCGCAGCCCGGAAGAGCCGGTGCGATGTGCGCTGGAAATCAGCAGAGCATTGCAGGGTCAATCGCAGATTCAAGTGCGGATGGGGGTTCACAGCGGCCCGGTCAATCGAGTCCCCGATGTTAATGACAAAACGAACGTAGCCGGTTCTGGAATTAATGTGGCCCAACGTGTGCTGGATTGCGGCGATGCCGGGCATATCCTTTTATCCGCACACATTGCCGAGGATCTAGCCCAATATCAGCACTGGCAACGACACCTGCACGATCTCGGTGAGTGCGAAGTAAAGCACGGACGGCGCCTTCACCTTTTTAACCTCTACAAAGACAACGTTGGCAACCCGCAAGTCCCTGAGAAACTCAAGGGACGGAAGAGATGGAGGCAGGGAGGTGTCGCGGGTCGTCCAATTAGTGGGCCCGGTTGGCCCAAGGTCGCGCTTACGGTTGCTTTACTCGTGGCGACAATCGCCGTGGGCATTAGCTCGTTGATTTTTTCCCATCGAGCATCGCGAAAGATCATATCGACCGCTGCCGAGCCGACAGGCAGCGTGGCGGTTCCTATTCCCGAAAAAAGCGTTGCCGTTCTTCCCTTTGAGAATTTGAGCGACGAGAAACAGAACGCCTACTTCACAGACGGCATTCAGGACGAAATCCTCACGGATCTCGCCAGAGTTGCGGACCTAAAAGTAATTAGTCGTACAAGCGTGATGCAGTACAAGAACGCGGTAAGTCGCAACCTGCGCGAGATTGCCCAGCAACTCGGCGTTGCGCACGTACTCGAAGGCAGCGTGCAACGCACCGGGAACCGAGTCCGCGTAAACGCGCAGTTGATTGACGCCAGGACAGACACACATCTTTGGGCGGAGCATTACGACCGCGATCTAGCGGATGTTTTTGCAATCCAGAGCGAAATTGCCAAGACGATTGCCGACCAGCTCCAGGCCAAAATCTCGCCGAGCGAAAAGGCGGCGATCGAGAAAGCGCCCACAACCGATCTTGTCGCGTACGATCTTTATTTGCGCGCCCAGGCGCTGTTCGCCGATACATCCGATGCTGTCCATGCTAGGGAGAAGCTGCCTCAAGCGGCTCAACTGCTCCACGAAGCTGTCGCACGCGATCCGCGCTTTTTACGAGCTTGGTGTCTGTTGTCCAGAGTGCATAGCGTTGCATACTTCAGGGGCCATGATCATACGCCGGCCCGCCTTGATCTGGCAAAGGCCGCCTTGGACGGCGCCATGCGCCTCCAACCGGATGCTGGCGAAATCCACCTTGCGTTGGCGAATTACTACTACCACGGCTTTCGTGACTATAAGCGCGCCCGCAGCGAACTGGCTATTGCCAAACAGACGCTTCCCAACAATACCGATGTGTTTCTGTACACCGGCTTGATCGACCGACGCGAAGGCCATTGGGAAGAAGCAACGCGCAACATGGAGCGCGCGCTTGAGCTTGACCCGCGCAACTTCTTTATTCTCCAGCAACTCGCTTTGGCTTACGGCTGGCAGCATCGCTACGCCGAGGAAGCCAAAACCTACGATCAAGCACTGACGATCGTGCCGTCCGATCCAAATAGTCGCATACAACGGGCCCTGGTTGCATTGGATTGGCAGGCTGATATCAAACCTTTTCAGAGTACTCTAGCCACTCTGGTCGCCGAAGATCCCAGCGTGGCGCTCGATGTAGATACGCTTTTCTATTCTCTCTGCGATCGGACGTGGGCTGCCGCAACCGGGATGCTGTCCAACTATCCGCGCGAGGGAGTCCCAAATAATGGTGTCAACTTTCCCTATGCATATTGGGAGGGAGTTGTTGCTCGCTGCCAGGGTGATTCACGCAAAGCGCGGGCCGCCTTTACCGCTGCACGCACAGAAGTCCAAAACGTAGTGGAACAGCAGCCCGATTTCGCCGCTGCTCTGAGTCTGTTGGGAATGATCGACGCCGGACTCGAGAAAAAAGAAGAGGCGCTAAAGGAGGGTCAACGCGCGTGTGAGTTGCTGCCCACGTCGAAAGACGCTATCGACGGTGCATCCCTGGCCATTAATTTGGCCCAAATCTACACTTGGATCGGTGACAAAGATCGCGCCATTGAACAAATCGCTGCATTAGGACGTGTCCCGAACAGCCTCAGCTATGGCCTTCTCAAACTTCACCCTTACTGGGACCCGCTGCGTGGCGATCCGCGCTTCGAGAAAATTGTCGCCTCGCTCGCGCCGAAGTAGCAGGCAGGCCAATCCCTGCTACATAAAGCACTGACTCGCGGATCCCATCTATCCCGAGGTCCTCTTCGATCAGTGTGTCCTTAAGTGCAGCAGTGCAAAATGGCGCCAGGCCAAGCCAAGTCGCCACGAGACAAAACGTCTGGCAGAGGTGACCAGCATCGAGAAGCACCACGCGATAGGCACGAGCCTGCTGATACTTCCACATCGTGCGCCGAAATACGGCCGTCATTAAAAACAAAGCAGCTGCGTCCCTAACGAAATGTTGACGAGCGCAATACAGCCATGCCTTTTCGCGCGTGGCATTCGTGCTGATCATCTCGAGACGATGATGCGCGGTATGATAGTGATACAGACCCGGTTTAAGGCCTTTGACGCGCAACGCCATCAGATACACTTCGCCGGGGTGCCGCGCCCCGCCCGATGGACTGGTTTTGTGAAATAATTTACCGAATCTGGGAGAATAGAGATAACCAGTAACGCCCCACACCAGGTAGAGAAGTTGAGATAAAGTTTCGAGCGGCAGCTTTTGCTTCGAGAATCGCCGGTGAGTTTTCCTCGCCATCAGGACTCGGGTGAACTCGGAATCAACAGAAGTCCGTGCTGGAAGCAGCACTTTCTCCGCCCCTTTTACAGTTTTGACAAACTTGGGCTGCGGCGTCTTCGGCATCACCGCCTTCAACCGATCCAAGCTCCAATTGCTGCGGTCCACGTAGGCCGCGTCCTTGGTAGAAAAATGAAAGCTCCCCTCAGGCAACCAAGCGGACCACTCCTTCGCGATCCGCATGTCCTGCATCGCTTCCGGCGAGTTTTTCGGAAGCAGCAGCCCATGCTTCTCCAAGTCGAAGACAGCGGAACGCACGCTGCTCGGTTTGTAATCAGCGAAATGCGCGATAGCCTCTCGGTGGGTTCGCCACTCGCCAAAGAAATCGAGAACTTCGCAGGTAATCGGTTTCCCAGAGACGGTCAGTCGCTTGGCGAAATTATGCAAAAACAGCCGACCGTCCCGCCAGTACAAGAACAAGCACCTGGCCCGTCGCCATCGGATCGCTTGCTGCCGCATCTGTTTCGGTTGATGCAGTACAGTTGCAAGACAGCATCAAAATCGGGTCACAGATGATGCGGATCGCTCTTAATGGTTTTCAGGGTGGTGTTAGCCAAGTCCAGTGCCTTTCGAAGGTCTGTAGCTGGAGCGTTCGAATTCGTAAGAACAGGGCCGATAGCATCGATAGCCTGTTGCGCCTCCGCGTCAATTTTCGGTTTGTTTACACAATCTGTTTTATTGTTAGCCATTGTTGTTATTCCTTTCTTTGAGCAACGGAATTCTTTGAGAACCCGAAGCTTCACGTCTTTCTCCCAGCATATTCAAGAAAGCGACCGAATGTCAACGTTCGGACTGAGTCCGCGTCTCAGTCGCCATTCCGCGAGTATGCCTTCACATCTTTCTCCAAGGATATTTAACAAGGCGACCGAATGTCAACAGTCGTTACGTATCATACGAAAAGCGCGAGCGCGCTCGGTGTTTCAAGAAACGCCTTTACAATCCGCGAGGCGGCTGTGTCAGCCACCATTCGGAAGCATCACACGCGATCGCCGGAATGTTTGTGGCGATCTTTGAAGGTGAGTTCGGCGATGCCGGATTTATCGAGCTCGCCCAGGCCTTCGGCGACCATCCGGTCGTATTGTTCCTTGGTCGCGCGCGCGAGCGGTAAATCAAGATCGAGACTGCGCCCGGCTTCGAGAGCAATCCCGCTGTCTTTGGCCGCGTGCGCAGCAGAGAAAAAGCAGCTGTGCTCGCGATTTTGCATGTCTTCGCCATCGGTTTCGAGCACGCGCGAGGCCGCGCCGGTCTGCGAAAAAACCTCTCTCAACATTCCCAGATCAAGGCCCAGCGCCGCGCCGAGGGCAAGTCCTTCTGCCAGACCAGCGGTGTTGATGTTCATCACCATGTTGACAAGCGCTTTCACCTTGGCTGCTTCGCCTGCTTTGCCGATGAAGCGAATCTGGGCGGCGAGTTCCTTCAGGATGGGTTCCGCTGTTCGGAATGCCTCCTCTTTCCCGCCGCACATCAGATAGAGCTTCCCTTCGCGCGCCTGCGGAATGCTCGAGGCCATGCACGCTTCGAGTGATTGCGCATCGGCTTTCTCGGCCAGCTTTTCAATATCCACATGAACTTGCGGTGAGATCGTCGCGCAGTTTACGAACAATTTGCCGCGCGCATTTACGAGCAGATTGTCGCCGGTTCCGCCGAAGATCTGACGCATTGCGTTGTCATCGGTCACCACTGTGAAAATCACGTCAGATTCTGCCGTGACTTCCGACAAGTCTTGCGCGGCTGCACAGCCAAGTTCGGTAGCAAGCGATGTAGCGGCGGCGCGGTTCGTGTCGTAAACAGCCGTGATATGAAATTGCCGGTCTTTCAATCTGCGCGCCATGTTCGCGCCCATGCGACCGACTCCAACAAAACCGATATTCATGCGGAACTGTAATCCAAATTAATTAGCATTGTCATCCCGATCCCGCAGCCGCGGGAGAGGGGCCTCACACTCGAAGCTTGGAACGCACGAGGTAGTCAGCGGGATCAATCGCCCTATGCGAGATCCTTCACTCCGTTCAGGATGACCGCGTCAAAACTTTTGGAACGATCATGCGATCCTGGTTCATGGACACATCGATCATCAAACCTTGCCTGCGAAGAACGGGTTGTGTTGCTTCTCCTCGCCCACCGTCGTCATCGGGCCGTGTCCCGGGCAAATGATTGTTTCGTCCGGCAACGTCAGGATTTTCTCGAGATTATTTCTTAGCGCGTCGGCGTACGACACGTTTCCGCCGCCCATTGATCCGGCAAAAAGCGAGTCGCCCACGATCGCGACCGGACGCGCAAGACCCGCCACCACGTATGTCATTCCACCTTGGGAATGACCCCAGGTCAGTCGCGTATCGATTTGCAGACTTCCAAGGCGAAACCGCTTTCCTTCCTCGATCGGCTCCGCGCCTGGAACCGGTTCGCGTGCTGGAGTAAAAACCTCTGCGCCGGTTTCTTCACGGAGGCGCGGCAGGTCTGCCACGTGATCGGCATGCGCGTGCGTAAGGAGGATAAGTTGCACATCTAGTTTGTGGCGATTGACAAAGCGAACAATATCGTCGCAATCAGCGCCTGTATCGAAAGTTGCTGCAGCGCGACTCGCTGGATCCCAAACCAGGTAGGCGTTAACAGCCATGCCGTGATAATCTGTGTTGAATTGCGAGAGGCCGTCGCACGCTTCAATTTTTTCCGGATGCCACTCGTCCCTGGCAAGCTCGCAAAGGGCTCGCCCGTTAAGGCCCAGAATGGGCGCTACGCTCACGAGGGCCGATTCGTCGAAATCGCCCTCGCGCAGCTTGCGGATTGTTTCCGAACTGACGCGCGCTTTTTCGGCCAGTTTAGAATCGGAAATGCCCAAACCGCGTTGCGCCTTTCCAATGATGTCACCCACGTTGTCTTCCAGCGGAATCATGTTTCTATTTGTTAAACATTGACCGGTTCTGCTTCTGGCGCGCTGCGCAAATCGCTGATCCGATTCAGCGCCAATTTCTGAAGCCAGGCAGCAACGCCGGCGACTGGAAATGCCTGGCCGGTCTCCTTTTCCATCGACGTCATCGCGACATTGTTAATGCCACAGGGAACAATGTGATTAAAAGGCGAAAGGTCGCCGCACACACTCAACGCGAACCCGTGCATGGTGATCCAGTGGCGAACACCCACGCCAATGGAAGCAATCTTGCGGCCGCCGACCCAAACTCCGGTAAGCGATTCGCGTCGCGAGGCCTCTATGCCATGTTCGGCGAGAAGCTCAATGAGCAGGTGCTCGAGCCAGCGCAAATATTTGTGTAGATCCTGGCCGCACCGGCGCAGATCGATAATGGGATAACCCATCAGCTGGCCGGGTCCATGATAGGTCGCCTGACCGCCGCGATTGATGGCGAAGAGCGGATGTGGCAAATGCGCAGCGCCCAGCAAACTGGATTGATCAGGAGTGCGCCCGATTGTGTAAACCGGTTCATGCTCGAGCAAGAGCAATTCGTCCAGTTGGGACAGATCTTCTCGCTTCGCCGCGACAATTTTCTCCTGTAACGCGAGCGCACTAGCGAAATCCTTTCGCCCAAGCCAATGCACGTGAAGATCAATAACCGCGGCGCTCATATCTGCGTTGCTCCCGGGAGGCCTAAGCTTGCAATCTCTTGCGCGCGCAGGTGAGTGAGCCCGATCGCCAGCGCATCCGCGGCGTCGGCATCCGGCGTTTCGGTTAAACCGAGAAGCGCCCGCACCATGAACGCTACCTGATCTTTGCCGGCCCCGCCGCGCCCAACGGTGGATTGTTTGATTCGCCTCGGTGAATATTCAAACACGGGCAACCCGTTTTCGGCCGCGGCGAGAATGGCTGCGCCTCGCGCAGCTCCGAGGATGATCGCGGTCTTGTAACTTTGCACGTAAATGACCGACTCCAGCGCGCAACAATCCGGTTCGTGTTCCCGAATGAGTTCAACCAGCCGGTCCCGGATCGCGACCAAGCAGGAGGAGGAACGCATCGCGCTCGCGTTGTGAATAGTCCCGAAATAGACAGAACGCGGTTTGCCGTTGTTTGCATCCACAATTGCGACACCGGTGTTGCGCAGAGAGGCGTCGATGGCAAGAACGCGCATTAGGCTAACCATAAAATTGCGCGGCGCGGGTTCAACACGGAATCGACAAATTCCAAAGCAACCGTTTTACTCGCGGCATCGTGGCGAAGAGTCGCAAACAGATTGGCCGATTTAGACATAACCGACTCAATTTGGTGGCGGCCATCACGATGCTGCTGATGAGTCTCGCGAACATTCCTTCTGCGATGGCTACGACGAAAGGTTTGAGTCAAATCGTGACGCCAGATTTGCAAGGAGAAGGCGATCTCTCCTTAAGTCTACAAATTCAAGACAAGCGGATTGCGAACCCGTATGAATTGCAAGCCGAGTTGGGCCTGACGAAATGGGCTGAAGTAGCGGTGTTTCGCGGATTCCAACCGGACGATTGGATCTTCGGTACGGAGATTGGACTGTTAGCGAAAGAGCCTTATCTGCTTTCTGTTGGATTCGTGAATTGGTCGCCTCACCTGAACGTAGATCCTCAACCGTATATCGAAGCTGG